>CAZKME010000042.1:1209-14387 GCA_964553725.1 uncultured Zetaproteobacteria bacterium | reverse complement strand
CAAAGTCCAGCCTGATAACGCCATGCACAGCCCCAAGTGCCGAGGGGACTGAATGTTTAACCTAGATCCTGCAAGTCCTCGCACATACATAGCGCAGGATCTAGGTTTAAATAAAAACAGATATCGCACAACGCGCCCGGCTGTGGATAATCCGCGTTATGCAACAAGCCCGCCAGATTTTGAAATCGACCTTTGGGTATGATAATTTTCGCCACCATCAGGCCGATATTATCGAGGCGCTGATCAATGGTCAGGATGTGCTGACCCTGATGCCGACCGGCGGCGGTAAATCCATCTGCTTTCAACTACCGGCCCTGATTCGTAGCGGTACGGCGATTGTCATTTCGCCGCTGATTGCCCTGATGCAGGATCAGGTCGATGCGCTCAAACAGCTTGGCATTGGCGCTGCATTCCTGAATTCCACCCTGCATCCAGGCGAACAGCGCCTGATTGAGGAAGAACTGCTGGCTGGCGCATTCGATCTGCTATACATGGCCCCCGAACGATTGCTGAGTGAACACATGCTTAACCTTATCGAACAGTGCGATGTCGCCCTGTTCGCCATTGATGAAGCGCATTGCGTTTCGCAGTGGGGCCACGATTTTCGCAAGGAATATCAACAATTATCGATGCTACACACGCGCTTCCCGAAAGTGCCGCGCATTGCGCTGACAGCCACCGCAGATGCCCGCACCCGCGATGAAATTATCGAACAGCTATCGCTGGGCAAGGCGCGCGTATTCATCAACAGTTTTGACCGCCCCAATATCCATTATGCCATTGCCGAGTCCGGCAACAGCCGCGAAGCATTATGGCGTTTCCTCGAACAGAATCATGCTGCTGATGCCGGTATTGTCTATTGTTTGAGCCGCAAAAATGTTGAAGCGACTGCCGAATGGCTGAATAAAAAGGGGCGTACCGCCCTGCCCTATCATGCCGGACTGGGCCAGGATGTTCGAGCCTGCAATCAGCAGCGCTTTCTACGCGACGATGGTGTCATTATTGTCGCTACCATCGCCTTCGGCATGGGCATCGATAAACCGGACGTGCGCTTTGTCGCCCACATGAATTTGCCGAAAAATATCGAATCCTATTATCAGGAAACCGGACGCGCCGGACGCGATGGCTTGCCGGCTAACGTCTGGATGTCCTATGGTTTAAAAGATGTCATCAACCTGCGTCTGTTTACCGAGAACAGTGATGCCGAAGAACAGTTCAAGCGGGTCATGCATCAGAAAACCGATGCAATGCTGGGCCTGTGCGAACTAACCTCCTGCCGACGCCAGGCGCTGCTATCCTATTTTGGCGAAATCATGGAACAACCCTGCGGCAACTGCGATAATTGTCTGAATCCACCCGAAACATGGGATGCCACCATCGCTGCCCAGAAAGCGCTATCGTGTATTTATCGCACCCGTGAACGATTCGGCGCTCACTACATCATTGATGTTCTCACCGGCAAAGATGATGAACGCATCCGGCGTAATGCTCACGACAAACTCTCCACTTTTGATATCGGTGGCGAGCATAGCGGCGTGGAATGGCGCGGTATTTTTCGCCAACTGATTGCACACGGGTTTCTGGCTACCGATTCGGAAGGCTATGGTGTTCTCAAATTGACCGGCAAGGCATGGCCGTTGCTCAGGCGCAGTCAAAGTCCGCAGACCGTGATGTTGAGAAAACTGAGGAAACCATCAACAGCGAAGAAAAAGAAGACTTCAGCAACATCACGCATCTTGTTTGAAGCGTTATCAACTTCGGATCAGGCCATATTTGAAAAATTACGAGAACTGCGCAGCAGGCTGGCGAAAGAACAGAACGTACCGCCCTACGTCATATTCCCGGATAAAACGCTGACCGAAATGGCGCTTGTAAAACCCGCCAGCAAGGGGCAAATGTTGGATATTTCCGGCGTGGGTGAAAGTAAATTATCACGTTATGGTGACGTATTCCTGAATGAAATCAGTCGCGCTGATCAACCGGAGGAGTGAAGCGCTTACAACGGCGTATTGCCAAAACCGGATGTATTTCGTGAGCGATCATCTTCACACAGACGAGAACATACAGCGCAAGCACAAACAGACCTGAATGTGAGCGTACCGTTCTCTGCGTCATCTTATGCGTTGTTTCCATGGCTAAATCTATCGGCGATAGCAAGGGCAACTTGAAACGCTAACATGAAAATAGCAGGCCAAACTTTCGCTTTAGAGAAAAACTATCCACTGCTGAGCCGCTTATCCATTATATCGACAAACCAAAAGACAAATAAAACTATTACATGAATAATATTCTATAAACAACGATTAATAAAAGATAAAATAACATGCATATTTATTATGCAATGGATTGTGACATCACTGAAGGCAGGCAAACAAAGCTATTCACGCTTTTTATCCACAGGAATATCCACAAGCTCTGTGGACAACGCACGCCTCTCTTCGCCAAAAAAATTTCCCGACTCGGTAAAATCAAACGTGCAATTATTATTTAACGCCGACTATGTTATCAAATGGGCCAAGCTTCCTTCGAATACAACCATGAGGCGAACCTGAAGTCAGTCGAGCTGACGAGCAGGCGAAATAATCATTTGCATTTTCAGTAGCCATGAACTATAAAAGGTTATGGAAATACTGCTGTCAGGGGTGAATACATAGAGTGACATATAACTGAAACAAACCTCTATTCCACCTTATCCCTGAACGCGTACTTTCTTCACTTTTGTCGGCAACAACAAAACCGCCGACCATACATCGCTGGCAGTTAACGCCGCACATTCGTATTGCTGGAGGGCTTTATGATTCATCCATTCAAAAACATATTATTTCTGATGGCGCTGTTTTTTCCGCTCAGCGCCTTTGCCGCCAACCCTGCTGTGCTGTTTGTCTTCGATGGTTCAGGCAGCATGTGGGGCCAGGTTGATGGCAAAACCAAAATCGAGCTGGCCAAAGAAGCCATGTCCGGGCTGGTAAAAGATTTCCCTGCCGGAACAGATCTCGGTCTGATCTCCTACGGCCATCGCAAAGAAGGCGATTGCAACGATATTGAAACACTGGCATCGCTTGGCTCAAGCAAAGATTCAATCATCAGCGCCATTCAATCCATCAACCCTAAAGGCAAAACACCGCTCACAAAAGCCATTCAAATTGCCGCCGAACAGCTCAAAAACCGCGATGCGCCAACATCCATTATTGTTGTCAGCGATGGTAAAGAGAGTTGCAATGCCGATCCGTGCGCAGCAGCCAAAACGGTACGCGAGGCGGGTGTAAACCTGAAAATTCACGTGGTCGGCTTTGATGTTAAAAAGGACGAAGCCGAACAATTGCAGTGCATTGCCAAAAATGGCGGGGGAAAATATTTTGCAGCGACCAATGCCAGTGAACTGGGCAGGAGCTTCGCCGAGGTCAAAAAAGAAGTCGTCATTTCCAAACCAAAACCTGTTGAAAAAAAGCCGGAACTAAAAGTGATTTTTCACGATGATTTTAATGGAGAGACACTATCTGATGCATGGGCAATAAAAAATGCAAATGCAGATGGCATGATCATTGACGAAGGAGCGTTGAACATCCTGACCATGTCTGGAGGCCTGAGTGATAATACAGCTCAAAATGTTATTATTTACGACAAGAAAATTGACAATGCCAACTATAATGTACTAACAGAAGTTTCGACTGATATTTTAAGTGATAATGGAAACTATGGGCAGAATGTTGGGCTGGCTATGATACAGGATAAAGATAATTACCTGATTCTGGTAATAAGAGGCACATATTACTACAATAATCGGGAAATACTCTTATATTTAGTGCGCTCAGGCAAAGCCTTGCCACCCAATGTTGCAGGGTTGCCAAAAACAAGTGGTTCGACGATATACCACCTGAAAATAGAGAAGAGAAAATATAAATATACTGCACTGTACAGTCTCGATGGCTTGAAGTGGACCGAGCTCGGTACTCAGGCAGCACTTGGGAAGCATTTTAAGCCTGCACTAATCGCTGTGAGGAATAAAGGCAGGGAGACTTTGGCATCATTCGACCTGTTTGAAATTCAATCCATTGAAAAATAAAACCCGAAAATAATAAGGAGGTATCTGGATGATAACACAAATAAAAAAAATGGCTTTGGTCTTGGCAATGATTCTGCCATTTGCCGCAATAGCAGGAAATCAAAACAGTGAGACGGGCATAGAATCTGATGCTGTTCAGAAAAAAGAATCAACGGTCATTTTTCGTGATGACTTCAACGATGAGTTTTTATCTGATGCATGGGCAATAAAAAACGCAAATGCAGATGGCATGATCATTGACGAAGGGGCATTGAACATCCTGACCATGCCCGGAGGTTTGAGTGATAATAAAGCTCAAAATGTTATTATTTACGACAAGAAAATTGACAATGCCAACTATAATGTACTAACAGAAGTTTCGACTGATATTTTAAGTGATAATGGAAACTATGGGCAGAATGTTGGGCTGGCTATGATACAGGATAAAGATAATTACCTGATTCTGGTAATAAGAGGCACCTATTACTACAACAATAGGGAAATACTCTTCTATATGGTGCGCTCTGGCAAAGACTTGCCACCTACTGTTGCAGGATTACCAAAAGCAAGTGGTTCGGCGACCTACCACCTGAAAATAGAGAAGAAAAAGTATAAATATACTGCATTGTACAGTCTCGATGGGGCAAAGTGGATAAAATTAGGCACCCAGGTTGCACTCGGGAAAAAATTCAAACCTGCGATGGTAGCCGTAAGAAACAAAGGTCAGGAAACTATGGCGAAATTTAATTGGATTGAAATACAGGCTGTTGAATAAGCGCCTCATATAAATGAACCCGGCTGAGGGGTAATAATAATCAGCCGGTTTTTTTTTGTTCTTGGAAAAAGGCCTGAGAAGATATGTATGGCCTGAGGATGGCAGTGATGGATAAAAACAAACGTTTTTTGATCATTGGCGTGATCGCGGTTCTGTCGCTTGTAATTATATTCATCTTTATATCTAAAGATGAGGCTCCAAATATAACCATAGAAGCGCCTTCAATCCCAACCCCGTGGCAGCCCACGCACCATGCCTTTGATCCGAATCGATGCAAGGATGGTAAGTGCAAAGAAATGCTCCGTCTTCCTATGATGGGTACTTCGAAGTTATCGTTTATGGTTGATCCCGAGGTAGATGATCCGGTAGCACAATGGTCAGATTGTCTTGCTTCGATTACGCAATGTATTGATCATAACGACACATTTACCGTAAAAGGCTTTCATGAATGTGTTCGTCAAAGCACCTGCCCGGAATCCTGCAAAGATGGATTCAATCATAAAACACAACATACGTCAGACATAAAAGGAATGATGGCGGCATTTGATACATACTTCATTGGAGAGGGCGGAACATGCGTTCCGAAGTAGTCAGAAGATTTTTGATACTGGCTGTCGGAGTATTTTTTCTTGTCAGTGTTTTTCCATTGAATACGTATGCATGGGATACGGTGGTCAAGGTAAAAGGCGTAAGCAGCGATTGGCGTTCAATCTACGAAGCAACGGCATATAACCAAGGCGGGAAAATTACCATCCGTGGTAACGAGCATGCTGAACTGTCGGCCATGGCACTAACCGCAATCGGTGCTGGAAAGCTATTAGTCGAAACGAAAGATGCACATCTGGTGGTGGACATCAACGCAAGTTATTTTCACCGCAATCTTTCAGATGAAACATATGTGCCTGCAGATGCTCCTGATGACGGCCTTGAACGAAGGATTCTTCCACCTCCTGCCCAGTTCGCAGGAGTACCGGATTTCAGCTACAGTATTTACGACTGGATTAACAAGAATGCACTTTGTCCTGCCGTGCCTCCGGAAGGTGATGCGGTTGATCAGTGCCATGCATTTTCCGGATGGATGGGGGCAGGCTTGAATGCATCCCATTTTGGTATGCAAGCGGAACTTAACTACAAGCATCTCCACAAATTAGCACTCAGTATTGCTGATCTTACGCGTAGTATTCGTGTAAAGTTGGAGAAAAAACCAGAGGTGCTGAATGCCTACCGAGATTTTGTCCGCGAGGGAGAGTGGATGGCGTTGGCCTATGAGGGGTTTGCATCACATTTTCTGGCAGATCGCTGGTCAACTGGGCACATGTGGGAGCGGTGGAATGCCGGTGATTACGATCATTTAGCCAGTAAAAAATTATTCCCTAATAAAGTCATTGGTATTATATCCGGGCTGATCCATGGATGGGAGCCAGTGCTTCATGGACGCGTACTGGTAGCAGGGCGAGGTGTTGCCCATAACCTCTTCCCCGCTCCCCTGTCTGCTCCCTGGATAGAGAGCGAAGGAAAAAGAAATCGTTTCACCCGTGCATGGCGCTGGTGGGCCAAAGGCGAGGCGCCACAATTCTCACTTACGAAAATTAAACCGAGTCTATGGAAACATGAGTCAGGAGACAGGTTAATGCCTGGGGTAGGCGATGATATTCTGGCTGACATGAATGACGGTCAATTTGGTAAACGATATGGATTTACAAACTCAATGAATCTGAATGTGCCAACGCAGCGAACTGAAATGATGGCATGTGTCGAAGCGGGCTGGGCTGATACTATTCGAGCCCTTGGCAAAAATAAGCAAGGCTCATACGGAATCGAAAACATAGCTTTAAATAATGATGCACCCTCCTTGAATAACCTCAAGCATAACTGTTTTAATCAGTTCGTAACCAATCAATCCATAGCACGCGCATGGCCTTTCACGCAACCGACCTTTTGGTCGAAACTGGGGCATACTATTTTGACGGTTTCTACCAATTCTTATGTTCAGAAAGCACTTACCTTCACATTTCCGTTAGCAACCCGTTTGATCGGAAAAGAACGCATTAGAAAAACGAATCAGGTAGGAAAAATATTGGTCAGAATCAGTGCGCGAATATGGGCTGCGAATAAACAACATGCTCATGGAATAGAGCTCGCAACCGGAGGCTTGAAAGAAATAAATGTGAAGCCGAGACCGATGACGCAAGATGCAAATTCTATTGAATTTTATGAGCCAAAGGAATATGGAGCCGCCCCCGGTTTTGAGTATGGCGCAGCGAATTATCTTCCACCTGATGATATCTCCACACTTCCGGATAAGGACAGTAAAGCATGGCGTGCACGAGATATGGAGACCATTTACGGATTTTTCAGCAAGGCTGGCGCACACCATTGGTGCGGCATGTTGCCAGAACTTCTACCAAAACTTCGAGAGAGCAACAAGACACAGGATCAAGCTGTTTGTCGCTATTTGGGAGACCTTGCTTATCAGGGTACCGATCCGGATTATACGGGCAGGCAATCTGAAATGCGCACGGCCACGAACAAAGCTGAAGATGCGCCAATTCCTTCGTATTGCCAGGCAGTGGGAATCACACGTCATGATTCCAGTTTCCCTGCCCATTTACTCCCGGGTTATGTGGAGAAGCCATATCGCAGGACATCTCATGATTTAACCTATGCCAGCGTAGGTGCCTGGTGTGCCATGGTTCCTGTTTTTAACTACATACGCGATGAAAGCGGTGCCATGAAGGATGAAACGGTTGCGAAAATAAAAAATTGGGAAGATACCATCACCCTGACAGGCAAAGATTTGGGAATACGCAAAGGCAAACTATGGACTGATTGTAAGCAATCTGGCGGGCTGAGAGTTCCCAATGATAAAATAAAAAGCTGGGACACATCGGCAATCACCTTCGACCTGACATGGTTGCCGGAGGAGAAACGGAAAGAAGAATCACTTGATATTTGTGTGGAAACAGAGGAAGGAAAAAAATCTGTCGGATATTTCATGATTGTTCTTGATATAGCTAACATCGATATATTGGGAAAAATTACTTCTGATAAAGGCGATTCAATATCGGGCGCAGTTGCCACCCTTGAGCTTGGCAACAAAAAATATACTGGCGGTTCCGGAACCGATGGGAAATACCACATTAAGATCCCGAAAAATGTAATTATACCTGATGCTGTATTTGTGATGGCTGATAAAAAAGGCTATTCAGCCGCGACTCGAACGCTTAACAAAAAACAGTTTGGGCAGGCTGATTTTACTTTAAGCAAGACATCAAAATTTATTGTTGAAATTGAAAAAGGGCTTCACCACCTTGGCAATGGTCAGTTCGGCGGATCAATTAACTCACAGTTCCAGCATTCTTCAGCTGAGGCCACGCGTTTTGAAAAGAGTTTTGAACTCAATGAGGAACAACTGCCGCCAAATATCGTCGGTGCAAAACTGCTACTGAGCGTCAAAGGTGCGGAAGAAAATAACCCTGTCGCCATCAACGGAAAAAATATCGGCGTAGTAAATTCATCCAATGGCGATGGCAGCGCCAGCGTGACAGCACTGAATTTTGATGTATGCACGATCAAATCAGGCAGCAACTCAATTGTTATTGCTTCGGCGGACAGCAATGCAAACAGCGATATTGATGATTTTGAATTTACCAACGTTCAACTTCATTTAATGCCGGTAAAGGAGTTCAGCAAGCTGGGTGAAAAACAACTGGCTAAACTTTCCTCGCTCACGGCAACCGTCCGCAATTTTATGCAGCCGCTATCCCGTGTGAATATTGATGGGCGTTTCTGGATCAAGGCCAAAGGGAAATCCCGCTGTACCGACACCAAAGGTATAGCCAGAGCAGAAGTCTATCTGAAAGGTGGTGCGGAATCGGATAGAAACGTTATCATGCTGATCGAGACAGCTCCGGGTAGTTCCGAGTTTCACTCTACTCAAGCTGTTTCAGTTGCATCACTCGGCGCTGTCGCAGGACAAACCATTGTCATCAAAGCCGGCATGCGGGGTGTGAACATCATAGTAAACGACCCTAATGCAGCGAAAATCAAAGCTTTAAAAGAAAAACTAAACATCGTAAAAGCAGCTAAAAATGAGTTGGATGATCTCAGGGGGCAATGGAAACGCCTCAGTGATTACATTAATGAACAGCGCGAAGCCGGCAACGATGTGGCTGATCTGATGCGCAACCTGCGTCCGATTACCGCCCGAATACAGGTAGCGCGAGCTCGCTATGTCGAACTCAAAAACAAGCATGGCACCATCAAATCGTTGCAAGCTGAGATTAAAAAACTGGATCCGTCTTATGTGCCGCAGGCATCGACAGTAAAACCATCTAAGCCAAAACCAGCATCAACACATGCGCCGAAGACCCAAGGCAAGCAGAAACCAACAGCCTTCAGTGCACAGAGCGGAACAACGACAAGTCCCTCATCTGGAGGTAATGCAACGCCATCACCTTCCAAAGCCAAACCAAAAGTAAAACAGATGCCTATTAAGCCAGAGCGCTGGGACGCATACAAACTCAAGGTGGCTCCAAGGGAATCAGGACTGCCCAATATCGATGTAGTGAAAATCGCATTTAACAAAACAGCCACACGCACCCAAATGAGAATCCGGCAATATCCCGTTTCTCTGCTGCGCGATGAGAAAACAGGTATTACGCTATGGAAAGTAAACTGGTCTGGCGGTAAGATTATGGATCAAGCCTCTGCCAATGATGAAACAGGCATGGCGGCGCTAACGGCTAAAGCGCACCAACTGCGCCAGGGCGCAGTCAACAGGGCTGCAATAACAAAGCTGATCAAACAACAACTCGGGAATAACGCACGACCATTACAGTGATGAAAACCCTTATACTAAATAGGGTAATATTCTCTCTTGGCAAGAGGCCGGGAGATAACGAATTTTCGGTATCAACTATTGAAACAAGAACAACCGTCGTTATTCATGGATGAGTACAGCGGATGGGAGGGCCCATGCATGAACTTGTCAGGCACAACATAGAACACCACTACCGCTTACCTGCGATGCGAACATGGTCGGCAATTTTATTAGCCGCCCTGCTCCTGCTCTCTGGCTGTGCTACCAATCCGGTCACCGGCAAAAATGAACTGATGTTGATTCCTGAATCCATGGAACTGCAAATGGGGCAGGAGAATTATATGCCTGCCCGCCAGATGCAGGGCGGTGATTATGTCGCCGATCCGGCGGTGACAGCTTATGTGCGCGAAGTCGGTCAGAAAATGGCGGCGGTGTCGGATCGCAAACTGCCATACGAATTTGTGGTGGTGAATGACTCCAGTGTAAACGCATGGATGCTGCCGGGCGGCAAAATGGGCATCAATCGCGGCCTGTTAATAAAAATGGACAACGAGGCGGAACTGGCGGCGGTGATCGGCCATGAAATCACCCATGCCGCCGCCAAACACGGTGCCAAACAAATGCAGCAGGGCTTATTACTGCAAGGTGCGGCCATTGCGGCATCAATGGCCATTGATGCCTCAACAGATAATGAATACGCTCAAATAGCAGGTGTGATTGGCGCTCAGGTCGTAACTGTGCTGCTGCAATCAAAATTCAGCCGCGATGATGAGAATCAGGCGGATCATTATGGTATGGTTTATATGTCCCGCGCCGGATACGATCCACAGGCGGCGGTTAGCGTGCAGGAGTTATTACTGAAAGAATCACAGGGGCAAACAGATAACCTGTTCACCCGCTTGCTGGCCGACCACCCCCCATCCGCCGAACGCGTCGCTGCCAGCAAGGCATTGGTCACACAACTGCCTGCCGGAGGGATAAGAGCGAACGATATTTATCACCAGCGTTTGGCGCATTTATTCAAAATGGCTCCGGCCTATGCCGCCTACGACAAAGGGCAGGAAGCACTGCAAAAAGGTGATTTCAAAACAGCCAGGGCGCTAGCTGAAAAGGCTATCCGAATCGAACCGCGAGAAGCGCAATTTCATGTACTGCGCGGTTCCGCACTGGAAAAAACCTATCGAGGCCAGATGGCGCTGACAGAATACCGCAAAGCAGCCGATATGAATCCGGGTTATTACGCCCCGCACCTGAAACTGGGTCTGCTGCTTGATGCCATGGGCAATCGCTATCAGGCCAAACAGGCGCTGGAGAACAGCATTAACCTGCTCAAGACCGCCTCTGCCATGCAACGGCTCGGTCGTTATGCACTGGCTGATGGCAACACTCCTCTGGCTCGGAAATATCTAAGCCAAGCCGCAGGAAGCGATACGCCGGATGGCAAAAAAGCCTATGCCGAGCTGTTAAGCTTCGATTTGCCCGTTAATGCCGCCGCCTATCTGGATGTCGCCATGCAGGTTGATGGCAATAACCGTCTGCAATTTATCATTCACAACAACACCCCCTTCCCTGTCAGCAACATTATACTTCAAGTCAGCGACAATAGCGGCAGCAAACAGTTAAACATGAATGGCATCATCCAGGCCAATGCCCAATCGGTTTTCCAGATGAATGCCCAGGTCACGCAGGAACAGATTAACAATTCCAGCGCCACTGTGGTCAGCGCCAGGCTGGCGCGATAGTGCAATCCCATCGACCATTTGCATTGATGCAGAAAGTAATCGCTGTCTGTGGCATGTTCGTGCTCATGTGTTCAATGAACATGCTGGCATGGGCTCGCGCCCCTGCTGCCATTGTTGTTGGTGTTTCCGAATTAAGCGATGGAGAAACGCCGGCGAATTGTAAAGGCGTGCTCATTCGGGGAAACGAAATATTTATTTCAATTCACAATCATGGCAGGTTGGCGTTATGGGAAGGCCTTCCGAACCACCCACTATCCTGTACCACCCATGTAACATCGATCGGGCCGGCTCATTACAACATCCATTTGAAACTCAGCAATAAAAGCGCAGAGGCAACGACGGTTTATGCCCTGGATACAGGCACGGTCTGGTGGAACAAAGGAAAAGATTTGATATCTGCCGCTGTTCCGGGGCATGCGAAGCAAACCTTGCTATTAAAGCCGGGAGCATCCCTCCATTATATCAGTGCGTTTGAACAAGACTCGGTAAAAGAGCACCTGCATGCAGAAATCCTCATTCCCGACGACAAGATAAACCATCGTTCCATCCAGTGCGAACTGTGATGCGTAATTTCCTGCGTGGGCTATGGAACAAAGAACTTACGAATAACGCTGGAGACTGGACATGAAATCACACACATCAATGAAGAAATATGCTTCAAACGGCTGGCCGCTTATATTGGCTATGCTGCTTTTGCTAACTCACGCAGGCTTCGCCATTGCAGGGCCGAAGCTGACAGCGGAAGGCGCAAAAAAATATTTTGGCGATGTTAATGCGCCAACTGAAATCGACACCCAATTTGGTAAAAAAAGTCTGCTACCCTTGCAACTGGCAGCCGGTAATAATGATGAAATGGGACTGAATATGCTCAGGGCGCTGATCGAGGCCGGTGCATTGCCGAACAAACTTGGGCCGGATGGCGATGCAGCCCTGCATACGGCCTGTAGTCGGGGTGGCGTAAAAAACATCCGCCTGTTGATCGAATCGGGGGCAGATGTAAACCTGAAAAACAAACAGGGTGAAACGGCTCTGCTCAAGGCTATCGATTACAGAAAGTTTGATGCTGCGTCCGTACTGATAGATCTTGGCGCTGATGTGAATATTGCTGACAGCAAGGGAAATACGGCTGTTCATGCAGCAGCCCAAGAAGGAAATGTTGAACAGGCTGTGAGCATGTTAAAGCAGATCATGCAGCATGGTGGAAAGATCAATGTACGGAATACTGAAGGCTATACGCCGCTATACGCTTTATTGTTGAACGCCACGCCTAAGAGTAAACCAATTGTGCAGTTTCTGCTTGCTGCGGGCGCCAACCCCAATGTTAAAGACCCGTCTGGCAATACAGTGCTGCACAACATTGCATCCGAACAAACAGACAAGCGTGATAAACTTGTGCCGCTGCTGGAATCCCTGATCAAGGTCGGCGCACAGGTGAATGCCCGCAATATTCTGGGTGAAACGCCATTGTACAAAGCTGTTTTCGAGGACTGTTATCTGGGAGCAGAACCGGTGATTTCCCGTTATCTGCTGGAACATGGCACCGATGCCGATATCAAGGCCAATGATGGCAGCACAGCCGTCAGTATTTCCCGCTTACCGGAACTGAACTGCCAGCAGCCAATCCGGGAGATGTTGGCCAATTCACAGGGCAAACAGGCCAAACAGGCCAGTACCGCCCACCCCTCAGGCCCCCAACTTGATGCAGTGATCAACGCTTATGCAGCGCATGTCGACAAGGCGGAGCGCGCCTATCAGCAGGCCAAACAAAAGGCCGCCAAAGCGCGCGGTTTTTCGGGC
>CAZKME010000042.1:0-1109 GCA_964553725.1 uncultured Zetaproteobacteria bacterium | reverse complement strand
GCGCGCCTATCAGCAGGCCAAACAAAAGGCCGCCAAAGCGCGCGGTTTTTCGGGCTTGAGCACGCGTCAGGCTGTGCAGGCCCGCCAGCATTTGTTTGCTGACTTCAAGGATAAAGCGATCAACCTGATTGTGCTGCTCAAAGATGCCAAAACGATTGCCTGGAAAGCTGTTCAGGACAACAAAGTAAAGGCAAGCCGGGAGGAATCAGATGCTGCTGTAGAACACAAATTTGGCAAACGCATCACAAAAGATGGTCTGCAATCGTTGCGAGCACAGTTCTATTGGGCCGATGCCTATTACAATGTGTTTACCATGCTCGATCAGCATTGGGGGGCATGGAGCGTGGATGAGGCCAAACACATGCTCAATGCACCGGATAAAGCGTTGCAGGCGAAATTGAATAAAGAGATGAAAGCCATTGCTGATCTGGAATCATATTTGAATCAGCAAGGCAAATAATTCGGCTGAGGGATGGATAAAATGATCCGGGCATTCAGCTTGTTCAGCACGATGGCAGCCATGCTTGTACTGTTTCCATTCCCTACGCCTGCTGCGGATGATGTAAACATTCGTCCTGAACAAGTACTGAGCGTGGTGACTGCAGACTGGAACGATGATGGCGGCTTTGACCGGGCTGTACTGCTTGAGTCTGACAAGCAGCCGGGTGGCACCGAATTGCTGATTTACCTCTCCGACCCGAACACCGATACCATGCAGCTGGCGCTTCGGAAAACCAACCCGGCCTGGTCGGGCAACATGTGGGGCACCCTGCCCCGCCTGGAGCTGGATAAAGACAACAACCTGGTCATTCATTCACAAAATGATTCCATTGGCCGCAATCACTGGCAACAGGCTGTCACGGTGCATTATAAGGACAAACGCTTTATCATTTCAAATTATGCCATTGCCGAACAGGATACGCTCAAGCTCGGCACTGACTCCACCTGTGTCTATAATCTAATGACTGGCACTGGATTCAAGGATGGAAAGCCATTCAAGGCGAACAGAGAAATATTGTTACTGGCTGATTTTTCGGATGAATTGAGCGATGTCCCCTGTAACAAATAGCCCAAAAATATCGTAATTACCGTTTCGGCGGCTCCGGCAT
>CAZKME010000041.1:0-14491 GCA_964553725.1 uncultured Zetaproteobacteria bacterium | reverse complement strand
CTAAACTCACTACAGGCTTATGGTGCCATTATACTAAAAGCTTGAAGCAGGTCGCCGCTCATGAGTTTTGCAATTGGACCCTGGGATTATATTATGAAATATCAGTGGATGGGGAGACAGGCCTATGCGCCTGTCTGGCGACAATTGCAG
This sequence comes from uncultured Zetaproteobacteria bacterium, assembly GCA_964553725.1. Taxonomy (GTDB): domain Bacteria; phylum Pseudomonadota; class Zetaproteobacteria; order Mariprofundales; family Mariprofundaceae; genus Mariprofundus. The sequence goes on along the minus strand of CAZKME010000041.1, from coordinate 14,341 downwards.
CAGCGCGCATGGGATGTGGCGGCTGGAAAATGCAGTGAAATAATTTTCAGCTGTGAACATGAGCCTGTGTATACCACCGGCAAACGCGGCGTGGATAATCGCTTGGGTGCAGAGCTTCCTGCCCCGGTTGTTCAAACGGATCGGGGCGGCGAGATGACTTTTCACGGCCCCGGCCAGATTATGCTTTATCCGGTGATTCATTTGCGTCATCGCGGCATCGGCGTAAAGCAGTATGTGCATCTGCTGGAGGCGTCCTGCATTGATTTGTTAGGTGAATTCGGGGTTGAGGCAACACGCAGGAACGGCTTTCCCGGTGTATGGACAGGGCGGGGCAAAATTGCAGCGCTAGGCGTACGCGTCAGCCGGGGCGTGGCTTATCACGGCATGGCGCTGAATGTGGATGTGGATGATCGCTGGTTTGCCGCCATCAATCCGTGCGGACTACAGAGCGGCGTAGCCAGTATGTCCGGTTTTATTGACCCGTTGCCGCTGTCTGCACTGGCCATGTGCTGGCAAAGCGGGCTTTTGGCTGCGTTACCCGAACGTTTGCCGCTTAATGAACCGTAGCATTGCCGGGCTGATGACGGGCTGCATGCTGCAACTCCGGCCTCAGATCTTCGTGGTGGCGCTTGGCTTCCGCCAATGCTTCAGGTGACACATTGATCAGGCTGGACAGACGATTGATATATTGCTCTTCAAGGAAATCCACTTCCCCGTCGGATAATGCTATTTGCCAAATCTGGCCGAGGATTTCCGCTCGTTGATTGAGATCGTATTCGCTGGTGATTTGGTGCACGATATGATTGAAACGCACATCCGAGGTGTTGGCTTGCTCGATTAACACAAGACTTTCCTGTTGATCCAGGCCAAATTGATCGCCCAGCAGTTTGATAATTTCATGTTGTTCACACGCATCGAGTTTTCCGTCCATGGCCATCATACCAACCATGAGTTTGGTAATGCATAGTGATAATTCCGGTTGACGGTGGCTGGATTTTTCATCTTCATTCCACCAGTGTTTTAATGTATTAAGCATATCGCCTCCTGTTATCAATTAAATATTGTGGTTTTCCTGAACTGGATACGCAGGGCATAAACCCGAGTGTTCACAGTCTTTATCGGCAGCCAAACTGGAAAGTTGAGACATGAGATTAATCCACCGGACTGGAGGCAGCATGCAGCTTGAGTAATAATTTGACCTGGGCCAGCGGCATATCGAGGCGTTCGGCAATCGTTTGCGGTGATTCACCTTCACGTTTCATGCGCAAGATCATGGTGGCCTGGGTGCTGTTTTGCGGCGCTGGCGTTGCAGCAACAGACGGCTGTTTTGTGCGTTTTGCCATGACCTGTTGAGGCGATCGATTCCCGTTGCTCTGTTCCAGTTGTTTCAGTTGCTCAATGGCTACTGTGGCTTGTGATAAATGCCGCGTTGCTTCTTCCAGTTGGCTGGACGCACTGAGCAGGATTTGTTCCAGATGCTGCTGGCGTTTGCCATTGCGATACCAGCTCAGCCAGAGAAAAAAGAACCCCAGCGCCAGACCGGTATCGACAATCAAACCCAGCCACTGGCTCAGGAATTGGGGGGTAATCACAGCATCCATCTTTTACAGATCCATGAAAGAGCGCATACGCAACACCATCTGCGAGTGCAACTGCGACACGCGCGATTCGGTCAGGCCGAGAATAAGGGCGATTTCTTTCATGGTTAGTTCTTCATAATAATACAGCGTAATCAGGACATTTTCGCGTTGTGGCAATGCGCTAATGGCTTCGGCCAACTGATGTACGAAGTCCAGCATGGTATTTTGCGATTCCGGCGTCAGCAGCGGATCGGCTTCCAGCGTTTCAAGAATGCTGTATTCATCTTCATGGTCTGTGGTGGGGATATCATCGAAATGAATGACAGACATATAACGCACCTGATTCAGGCGACTCCGGTATTCATTCAGTGTGATGCCGAGATGAGCGGCAATTTCCACTTCATCGGCCGGTCGGCCATACAACTGTTCCAGCTCCAGAAAGGCGCTCTGCATCTGCTTGGCATCATCCCTCAGTCCGCGCGGCATCCAGTCGAATGCCCTGAGATAATCAATCATGGCACCACGTACCCGGTAGGATACGAACGTCTTGAATTGCACATCGCGACTGTGGTCGAAGCGCTGCGCGCCATCAAGCAGGCCGAGTACGCCGGCATTGATCAGATCATCGAGCTCAATGGAGTCCGGCGTGCGCCGCATCAACTGGTCAGCGTGGTAGCGAACCAGCGGTAGGTGTTCTTCCAGCAGTTCATCCGGCGTCGGTGCCAGGTTATATTTTGGCACAGTATTCATAGACCGGAATCCGGATGTTCGGATTGCCGGTTCACCTTGCTGGGCAGCAACTGATTTAACCAGGCCAGCAATATGCCCATCCATGCGCCTGCTGACATCAGGATAAAAATTCGAAACAATGCATTGGAAACCGGAATATTCTGAATCAGACAGATGGCGTAGCCGAACAGCAGACCTGTTAATAATCCGGCCAGTCCGGCATGCAGGGGCTTCATTTCGAGACTTCCTGAACTGGCTGGGCTGCTGTTTCATGCGCTTGCGAATCGGATGGCCCATCCAGTCCTGCCGCCAGACTATGTTCCCAGAAAAATTGCAGGCCGCCGGAGCGGGACGCATTGCGTGGCCGTTGCAACAGTTTATCGAACAGCGTATTCAAATGCGGATAGACATGGGGGTCGGAATCATCCAGCAGCCGTTGTTGTTGAATGGTTTTGCGTACAGCCGAATGTTGCGGCACACGACCGATATAATCGAGATACACATCCAGATAGCGATCCGTAACGGAAAGCAGGCGTTTAAAGGTGATGTGACCGTCAATTTCATCGGTCTGATTAATCACAATCATAAACCGGCGCACATCGCGCTGGCGTGATAATACTTTTATCAGGGCATAGGCATCGGTCAGCGAGGTTGGATCCGGCGTCAGTACCACCAGCGATGTTTCGGCTGCCGAGGCGAAATAGAGCACATTTTCACCAATGCCAGCGGCTGTATCAATCAGAATCAGGTCGTAGTCGCGGCCTGCTTCGCGCAGGCTATCGAGAATCGTCTGTTGTTCGGAGACGTTTAAACTGGTCAGTTCATACATACCGCTGCCGCCGGGTAGAACGTCAAAACCCTGCGCACAGGGTAGAATAAGATCTTGCAGCGTTGCATCGCCGGTTAATAAATGACGCATCGTGGCTGATGCATTCAGGCCCAGCATGATATCCACGTTGGCCAGCCCCAGATCAGCATCTATCAGCAGCACTTTCAGGCCGTTTCGAGCCGCATGCGCGGCCAGATGGACCGCTGTGAACGTTTTGCCGACGCCGCCCTTGCCGCTGCTGATGGCGATCACCCGTGGCGATGACTGGTTGTTGTTTCCCAGTTCCTTCATGCCATGCTTTCCCTGTGATGTTTGTAGAGCAGTGCGGTTAATCCCTGTGCATTCAACCAGCCCATCTGTTCAGGAACTTCGGGCCCGAAACTGCAATAACTCATGGGCAGGCCGGAGGCGTATGACCAGTTAATAATTTTACCCGGTTTCTGTGTTTCATCCAGACGTGAAAATGCGATATCCGTCATTTTCAATATTGCCGGGTGCTTCAACTGCTGCATACCATCCTCCTCATCCATATTGGCTGGAAGCAACAGAAAACGTCTGTTGCAGCGCAGGCTGTCCCACACGTCGATTTGTCGTTTCAGACTTGCATCACGGCGCGGGCTCCAGCCTTCAGTGTCTATTAGCAGGAGTTGTGCCGTTTGTGCCTGAGCAAGCATTTGATTGGCATCGGTTGCCTTTCTGATCGGAAAAAAATCAATGCCAAGCGTGCTGGCATAGGCTTTGAGAATGTCGAGCCCGCCCATGCGCTCCGTATCGGTGGAGAACAGGGCTACGCGAATACCTTTCATGCTGTAGTGCGCTGCCAGCTTGGCAATCAGGGTGCTTTTACCACAGCCGGACGGGCCGGTGAATAGCAATGTGCACGGCTTCTTTTGCGGGCAGATTCGTTTGCCCCACTGGATACTCTTTGAGCCGAGCGGTTTTTGTCGTGAAAAATCAGCGGCCATGTCAAAAGCATGACTGGCAGCTACGCCGAGCCGGGTCAGATGATCGAATGCTTCCTGTTCATCGGCGCGAGCAAGCGCCTGACGAAGGTTGCCCGATTCCCTGTTGCCGAGTCCTTCGACAATGCGTTCAAGCCGATCCAGGGCGGCGTTGGTTTGATGCTGGCGTGGAAGATCTACCACGCCAACGCCCGGCGCAACGCTTGACGGGCTGTTTGTGGAACGAGCTGATGCAGATTGTATCTGACCGGGGTCATTGTTGTTATCCAGGGCGGCGTGTACATGCCAGAGCGTTTCGCCAGCGGCGCTATCGGTGCGTTGGCGATCCAGAATGAGCGCATCCGGGCCCATTTCCTGGCGCACTTTGGCCAATGCTTCATGCAATCGGGGGGCGGAGAAAACTTTAATGCGCATCGTATAGACTTATCCGGGCCAGTGACTGGATATTTGTTTGGGGCGGCGTTTCTGCAATAGAGAGTACAACAATGCGGGTCATCACCTTGCGCAGGGCATGGGACAGCGCACCGCGTAATTGCGGCGTGGTCAGCAATATCGGCATATCGACATCGTGTTGGCTGGAAACCTCGTTCATGCGCATCATAAAGCGTTGCCACTCCGCCATTTCCAGTGGCAGCGCCCAGCCCTGTTGCTGCATGACTCGCTCGCTCATGCGCTGTTCCAGCTCGCTATCGAGCATAAATACAGGCAGTTCCCCCTGCGGATTCAGATAGCGTTGGGTAATGGTGCGCCCGAGCCGTTCCCTGACTTTTTCGACCATGTCATCAAGACTTAACTGTTGTCCGGCATGGTCGGACAGTGCTTCCAGAATTAACATCAAATCGCGAATCGGCACCCATTCAGCCAGCAGCCGCTGCAACACATTTTGCAGCAGTCCCGGCGTGACCTGTGACGGTACAATTTCTTCAACCACCTTGGCATGGCGCTGGGAGAATTTATCGAGCAATTCATGCACCTGGGTGCGATCAAGCATATCAGCAGCCTGCGAGCGTAATAACTCGGTCAGGTGGGTGATGATGACGGTAGAGGGCTCCACCACCGTATAACCGGATAGCTCCGCCTGCTGTCGTTTTTCTTCTGCAATCCATACTGCCGGTAATCCGAAAGCCGGTTCCTGAGTGGCAATGCCCTCAACGGCGGGGCCGGTGATCTGGCTTTCCAGTGCCAGCAGATTGCGTGGCCGGATTTCTCCCTTGCCGACAATGGCACCACGAATAAGGATTTGATAATCGGATACGCCCAGTTGCAGATTATCCTTGATATGCACAGGCGGCAGTACAAAACCGATTTCCTGGGTGATCTGGCGGCGCACTTTTTTCATGCGTTCCAGCAAATTGCCTTCGCGGCTATTTTCCACCATGTCGATCAGGCCGTAACCGATTTCGAGACGAATCGGGTCTTCAACGAGCAATTCATCCAGATCGGCATCCGGTGCTGCTTCGGCGATGGGGGTGATATCTTCAGCGACTGTTTCCAGTAATTTCTGTTGTGCGCCCAGATGCAGATACCAGCCGCTGGCACCGAGCCCCAGCGCCAGAATCAGGAACGGAAAAAAGGGCAGGCCAGGTACCATGCTAAGCAGCAATAATGAGCCGCTGGCCACCCAGTGCACTTTCGGATACTGGGTGAACTGGGTCTTTAATTCTTCCGGCAGCGCCACGTTGCCACTGGCGCGGGTAATGATGATGCCGGCGGCTGTGGAGATGACCAATGCGGGTATTTGTGACACCAAACCGTCACCGACCGTCAAAAGACTGAATATCGACATGGCGTCACTGGCCGACATATCATATTGCATGACGCCGATAACCAAACCGCCAATCAGATTGATCATGGTGATAATCAAGCCGGCCACGGCATCGCCGCGTACGAATTTGGAGGCACCGTCCATGGCACCGTAGAATTCAGCTTCGCGGGAGACGTTATCACGCCGGCTGCGGGCTTCCCGTTCATCAATCAGGCCGGCATTCATATCGGCGTCAATGGCCATCTGTTTGCCCGGCATGGCGTCGAGCGTAAAACGCGCCGCCACTTCAGCGATGCGGGTGGAACCTTTGGTGATGACGATGAAATTGATCAGCACCAGAATCAGGAAAATAATCAGCCCGACCACAGTATTGCCGCCGACCACAAACTGACCAAAGCCTTCAATCACACGGCCTGCAGCACCGGGCCCATCCTGTCCGTGCAATAAAATAAGACGCGTTGTGGCCACATTCAGCGACAGCCGAAACAGGGTTGTCAGCAACAGCAGCGATGGGAATACGGAGAACTCCAGCGGTTTGATAACATAGATAGCGGTCAGCAAAATCAGTATGCCGATGGTCAAATTGGCGGCCAGCAGAATATCCATCAGCCAGGTCGGCAATGGCACCATCATCACCAGCAATATGCCGAGCACCGCGATGGACAGCATAATATCCGGCTGATTGCTGAAACGCTTCAATGACATGGTTGCTGCGAACTGCATGGGCTAGTGTACTCCTGTGATACGGGTCATTATGGCGGCGATCATCGCTGCTTGAGACGGAAGATTTCCGCCAGAATGACGGCAATGGCCTCGAACAGATCTTCGGGGATTTCATCGCCGACCTCGACATACTTAAACAAGGATCTTGCCAAAGGTTTGTTTTCACGCAGCGGGATGCTGTTTTCGCGTGCGACCTCCCTGATTTTGGCCGCGATATGGCCGCGCCCCTTGGCCAGAACGCGAGGTGCGCCGGTGCTGCCCGGCGTGTATGCCAGTGCGACAGCCAGCCGGGTCGGGTTGGTGATGACAACATCGGCATCGGGCACATCGGCCATCATACGATTCTGGGCCTGTTGCATCTGAATTTGACGGATTTTTGACTTGAGTTGCGGATCGCCCTCGCTTTCCTTGTGTTCATCGCGTTGTTCCTTTTTCGACATACGCATGGATTTCATATGTTCCCAGCGCTGGTAGAGCACATCGGCCAATGCCATAAAACCAAAGATAATGGCCACCAGAGAGATGATTTTCACACTGCCCGATACGGCCAGTGTGGCGATTTGGGAGGGGTTTTGCAGGGCGGCATGCAGAATTTCGGGCAGCAGGCCGGATACAATCGTGGAGCAGACGATGGAGATAATGCATAATTTGAGGATAGACTTGACGAATTCAGCCAGTGACTTGGTTGAGAACAGGCGTTTAAAACCTTTCAACGGACTGATCTTTTCCAGTTTCGGTTGCAGTGTTTCAAAGGTGAAAACAGGGCCGGAAACCATGAATGTGGCTAGCATGCCAAGCAGTACGATAGGGATTGCAATGGGCAGAATGATCATGGACATATCGGCACTGGCGGAGATTAACAGGGTTTGCATGCCCTTGCCGGTAGCCTCAAGCGAGGATTTTCCTGACAGGTAGTAGGTCATCATTTGCATGATTACATCAATCAACCAGCTGCCCATGCCGGTAATGACAATCAGACTGAGCACCAAAAAAGAGATCGCCGTAGAGGGTTCCTTGCTGCTGGGCACCTGGCCTTTTTTGCGGGCGTCCTCAAGTCGCTTGTCGGATGCCTCTTCGGTTTGTTGGCTCTTGTCCTGTTCGTCAGCCATGCTTTACTGGCCTGCCAGATGACGCAGAAATAAAGGGGCCTGACCGGACAGGGATATGAAGGCCTCGTTCATCAGGTAAATAAATGTCGGCATGCCGAGTGCGAAGGCCAGCATGCCAAGGCCGACGGTGAGTGGAAAACTGACAAAAAATACCTGAATTTGTGGCACTGCACGGGATACAAGTCCGAGCGCAATATATACAAAAGTTAATAGCAGCATAATCGGCGCGGCCAGTTTCAGGGATAATACAAACATGTCTGCTGCTGCATCGGTTAATTGCATCAGGGCGGGAAATGACCAGTCATGGTTGATGGGGAACAGGGTGAATGAATCAATCAGGCTATGCAGAAATATATGGTGAGCGCCTGAAATAAGCCATAATAACATGGCCAGCGCCATGGCCAGTTGGGAGATGATTGACTGCTGGCTGTGGGTGGCCGGATCGAACACATTGGCGACGGTCATACCCATCTGGAAACTCATCATTTGTCCGGCAAACTGGGCGGCGGTAAAAATCAACTGGGCGAACAGCGCCAACGCAGCTGCAATCAATATTTCCTGTATGGCAATGACGGCAAAGGTGAGCGGCTCAAGGCTGATGACTGATACCTGATGCTCGACCAGTGGATAAATCAATACAGTGAGCAATACAATCAGCCCGACTTTTATCTGGGATGGAACAAGCTGATGGCCCAGCACCGGCAGCAGGATAATCAGGGTGCTGATGCGCAGCATGACCAAAATAGCGATGATGATGTGCTGAAGATCAAACCAGGGGAAATCCATACCTGCCGGCCCGCTATTGGGTCAGGGTAGGAATGATAGAGAACAGCTCTCGGGTGAAAGACACCATTTTCTCGGTCATCCACGGTGCGGCGATAATCATGGCTGCGAATACAGCAATGATTTTGGGTACAAAAGTCAGGGTCTGTTCCTGAATCTGGGTGACAGCCTGAAATAGCGATATGGCAATACCGACCACAAGCGCCACGCCAAGCATGGGTAAAGAAATCATCAATACCATTTTGACTGCTTCACTGCCGATTTGAATAACTGAATCCGGGCTCATGCACCTTATTCAGCAAGCCCGGTGCCAATCCTGAATCGGGTAAAATAATTCAAGGATATTTAGACGCAGATGAACGCGGATAAAGGCAAAAACTATACCGATGCTGTCATCCCCGAGTGTTTCTATCTGGGATCCATTTCAAGCACAGATTCCCGATAAGACACTTCGGGAATGACGAGGAATTTTGAACCGGTTTACTTCATCGTATCAGGTTATAAGGGATGCTGTTTTTTTATCCGCGTTTATCTGCGCCTGAATAGTTTTTTTTAAGACAGGATTTCCACCATTTTCTGTTGCAGCGCTTCCGGCATATAAGGTTTCTGGATAAAACCGGCAGGTGCATGCCCGGCAAACAGTTTGTTAATATCCTGCTCGCTGTAGCCGCTGGAAAGCAGAACCTGAACATCCGGGTTGATTTTTTTTAGTTCGGAAAAACAGGTTTTCCCATCCATCTGCGGCATGGTCATATCCAGCAACACGGCGCTGATGGTCGGTTGGTGCTGACGGTAAAGCTCAACAGCCTCTTTACCGTCGACGGCTTCAAGGATATCAAAGCCGATATCCGTGAGGATGGCATTGGCGATCTCCCGGATCAGCATCTCGTCATCGACAATCAGAATGGTTCCTTTGGTCTGGTTTGTGGACACAGGCTTGATTGCTTCGGTGTCACGAGCAACGCTGTTGCTATCGCTGGCCGGCAGCAGGATTCTGAATGTCGTACCCTTTTTCGGCTGACTTTTTACGCGAATGGCACCATGATGCCCGCGCACGATACCCAATACGGCGCTCATGCCCAGCCCGCGACCGGTAAACTTGGTGGTGAAGAACGGGTCGAACATTTTTTGCATGGTTGCCCTGTCCATGCCGCAACCGCTATCGGCCACTTCAATGTAGATGTATTCACCCTTCGGTAGTTTTTCATTGGTCAATGAGGCATTCAGGTAGGCTTGTCCGGCTTGCATGACGCCGGTACTGAAGGCGATTTCACCACTACTGTCTCCGATGGATTCATTGGCGTTGGTAATCAGGTTCAGAATGACCTGTTGAATCTGTGCGGAATCGGCATCTACCAGTGGTAAATCTTCATTCAGGGCATAGCGGATGGTGATTTGCTTGCCAATGGATACTTCCATCAGCCGGGTCATTTCTCTGATCAGCTCCGGGATATTGATTGGTGTAATAACAAAACGGCCTTTGCCTGAGTATGCCAGCATCTGCTTGCACAGCTCGGCGGCGCGTTGACTGGTTTTCGTGATGTGCGACAAGTGCATTCGAATATTCCTGTTTGTATCCATGCCGCGCTCAGCCATGGCGGCATTGCCCATAATAGCGGTCAGTAGGTTATTGAAATCATGTGCGATGCCGCCAGCCAGAATGCCGAGACTTTCGAGCCGCTGCGTGTGTTCCAGTTGCAGGCTGCGTTGTTTGGCTTCGGTGATATCGCGATCAATACAGATTTGATGGTGTACTTTCCCGTTCTCATCCATAATCGGCGAAATACGGCGCGCCACCAGACGATCATCATTGTCGCCGGCATGGAACAGCAATTCTCCGATCCATATCTTTCCATGCTTGATAGTGAAAATAATATCGTTATATGTGGCGTCGCCTGTATTGCCTCCGCGCAAGACGGCGGCGGGCATTCCGATAATCTGAGCTACTGGTTTTTGATATAATGCAGCGGCAGAAGGATTGGCAAACTCGATGATGCCTTCGGCATCAAGCACCATAATCGATTCATGACTGGCATTAATAGCCTGAATCAGCAGGGCCAGTTGCTTCTCGGTTTTTTTTCTTTTTGTGATGTCGCGTGCAATGCCATTGATGGCGACAGGCTTGCCATCGCACATCACCAGACTGGAGTTTATTTCAAGATTGTGGCGTTGGCCATGCAGATCAATCACATCCAGTTCATAGACGGTGCTTTTTCCTGTAGCCAGCTTCTCCTGTATCATATCGCGGGCATGTTGCATCTGTTCCGGGGCGACAATATCGGCGATATTTTTGCCAATGATTTCCCCGCCGAACGTGGCGTTGGCGGCCTCATTGGCAGCGCTGATGACGCCGTCCAAACCATACACATAAATCATGTCGGAACTCTGTTTGACGGTATCCATCAGTTCAGCATGTTGCTGGCGGGCGATTTCCAGTTGCTCCCTGTTGCGGCTGTTGCCAATGGCGATACTGGTCAGGCTGGCGATCTGTTCAATCAGCTGAAGGTCTTCATCCGAAGGGTGGCTGATGGTGTGGTAATACATGGCAAATGTACCCAGCACGTTACCACCGGCATCGTGAATCGGCTCCGACCAGCAGGCTTTCAGGTCAAAGGCCAGAGCAGCTTCGCGATAGGCCGCCCATAGTGGGTCGGTGGCAATATCAGCCACGATAACGCGCTCGTTGCGAAAAGCAGCTGTGCCGCATGAACCGGTAGCGGGGCCGATTTCAGCGCCGTCAATGGCCGCATTCCATGCATCAGGCAGGCCGGGCGCAGCGCCAGCAAGCAAGTGTTTTCCTGCATTATCGAGCAACAGGATTGAAGCTATCATGCCGAGCCGTTGGTCTTGAACCTGTTGCACGATGGTGGTGAGAATCTCGGACAGTGAGCCACGATGGCGGGCAATGGCATCGAGGATGCGTTGCTGGAGTTCCATCCGTTGTTCGTGGATTCCACGCAGTTTGAGTTCTCCAGCGAACAGCTCGTTTTTCATAAGGCTGTTTTTCAACAGCAGGGTGTTGCGTTGTGCAAACACAGATAATGCCAGCATGTAAGCCAGATCAATGATGCCCAGTGTGATATAGGTATGTCCACCCTGTGCAAAGAACCAGATAGCCAGAATAATAAGAATGGGCAACATAAATGCATAAAAGAGTTGCATGCGTCCGGCATAGGAGTTGCTGCTGCCTGCACCCAGGCCAATCAGGACAAGTATTAACAGCATTTGATGATGGACATCCAGATAAGGAAGGAATAACGGAGCGCTCATCCCCCATATCAGGCCTGCTGCCATGGTCAGTGTTAGTTGTGTCTGTTTTTTACGCTCCGGGGACACTATGGCAAAGTATCCCATCGCTATGCGCAGCGCAGATATGGTAGACAGCGTGCCCAGCCAGTAGAGCAGGCTGTCGGTATTGAGGCTGTCCCACAGGGCCGCTACGATCAGGCATGCAATCGCCACTGAAATGATGATGGAGGAAGTCATCTGCCGTGCGATGACGGCATCAATTCCGGCTTCAACACCCAATGATGGTTTATTCATTTTTTTAGCGGCTCCGGGTTCGCGTTTGATCGGATGAGATACTATAATTTTTATGCATGTAATTCATCAGATGTGATTGTGGCAGGTTTTCTGTTGTTGTTTCAACACGGTTAGCTTTTCTTTTTTTATCCCCATCTATCATTGTCGCTCACGACTTTTGCAATTGTTACATCCTGAAGCTGGCCAGCAGATTGGCGGTGATTAAATGCCAGCCGTCAATGAGTACGAACAGGATGATTTTCAGAGGCAATGAAATCATCACTGGCGGCAGCATCAGCATGCCCATGCTCATCAATACGCTGGCTACAATCAGATCAAGCACTACAAAGGGTATATAAATCAGAAAGCCGATTTCAAAGGCGGTGCGCAATTCGCTGATCACAAAAGAAGGAATCAGTACATACAACGGCGTATCTTCGGCCTTGGCAGGTTTTTTCATTTTGGCCGCATCCAGAAACAGAATCAGATCATCTTCGCGCGTCTGCTTGAGCATAAAGTTGCGCAACGGCGCAATGCCGCGCTCTATGGCGACAGACTGGGTAATGTCTTCATTCAGATAGGGGGTGAGCGCTTCGGTGTCAATTTTTTGCCACACCGGCATCATAATGAATAATGTCAGAAACAGAGCCAGCCCTACGAGAATCTGATTGGGCGGTGATTGCTGCGTTCCCATCGCCTGTCTTAAAAATGCAAAAACGATCAGAATCCGGGTAAATGAAGTCATCATGACCAGAATCGATGGTGCCAGCGTCAGTACGGTCAGCATGGCAACAATTTTCAGGCCGGTAAACCATGCATCAGGGTCTGTGCTGTCGCCAAGATTGAGTGAAAGGGTTGGAATATCACCGGCATACGCCATGGCCGGCAGACACAACAGCGCCACCAGTAGCGCCAGGAAGTTTTTACGCCTGATAATGAAATTTTTCACCACAAAGGTACAAAGACACAAAGGAAAAGCGGAAAGAAATGGGTTTCTTTGCGTCTTTGTGTCTTTGTGGTTCATGTTTAAGGTTGGTTCTTGTTGTGCAAGGCTCTGATTACTTTGCATGGGTTTCTGCCTGCATTGATGCTAATGTTTGTTCGGTGTTTAAAGCTTGGCCATGATGCAGTTGAACCATGCCGCCGGGCGACAGGCCGAGCAGGTAGTGGCGGCCCTGATGACGGATTTCGACGAGGCTGTTTTTATTATCGAGATGCAGGCGCTGAATGATTTTGAAATCCCGTTGCACGGCTTTGCCACTTTGATGCTGAAATCGACGCACAGCCCACACAACCAGCCCGAACAGGCCGAGCACCAAGCTCAGTCCCAGCAGGGATTGCAGCACCATGGATAGCATATTGGTTTCCATGCGTTAGCGGTGCTCAACGGGCATGGGTATTGTTTTTTTCATGTTCAGGAAAGGCTGCTGATGCGGGCTGTAGCAGGCACGATTTCAGTGATGCGAACACCCAGTTTATCGCCGGTGGAGACTACTTCTCCTTTGGCGAAGATGCTGCCATTGGCGAGAATCTGAACTTCGGCATTTGCCTCTTTGTTCATCTCAATCACCATGCCCTTGTTCATGCGGGCGATGTTGTGCAAGGGCAGTTTGACTCGGCCAAGCTCCACGCTTATTTCCAGTGGTACATGCATAATGGCTTCGAGATTGGCGGTTTGCCCGCCTCCCTGTTCAGCATCATTCTGGGTTTCTGGTGCAACATCATCAGTCATGATGAACCTCCGGGGTGAATGGTTTCGATAATTTCCGCAGCCAGAACACCGTCTTTTTCGCCGGGTCTGGCCTGAAACATGGGGATATCCTCGACCCACAATGAACATGGATCACTGGTTCGGGTTTTCAGGGGTATCGCGTCGCCAGGCTTGAGTGTCAGGAAAGTGCCGATTTCAATGTGACATCGGCCCAGTTCAAAGCGTACGTCGACCGGCGTCTGGGCAATGCGTGTGGTCAGCGCATGGGTCCATTCCGAATCGGATTCGCTCGGTTCATCACTAATGGCTACGCGCAGCAGTTCGATCATGGGTTCCAGAAAGGGGCGAGGATAATGAATGCCCATCTGGCCGCTCAACTGTTCGCTTAATTTGATATCAAAATAAGTGCTGAAGCATGTTTCCATAGCGCTGGTGACAGCCAGAAATTGCGGGTCGTAGTCCAGTTTATAGGTCTTGAACGCCAGCGCATGGACGGGGGCCCACAGGCTGCTGAGCGAATTGGCCAATTTATCGGCGATACGCTCGGCCAGACGCAGTTCGACCGGTGATAATGTCTGTGGACTATCAGAGGATTCGCCTTCGCCGCCGAGCATGGCATCGACAAATG
>CAZKME010000040.1:0-14526 GCA_964553725.1 uncultured Zetaproteobacteria bacterium | reverse complement strand
CTGCCATCTTCAAGGCTATCGCAGCCAGCTTTTGCTGTCCACGGGAACCCGCACTACGAATTTCACGTTGTTGGAAGCTGATGTTGATTCCGTCCACATGCGGCCCGAATCGCAAATTCCCTGCTTTGGCATCTTCACTGCGTTTGTTTTTCAAACGCTCCAGCCAGCCTGACTCCGTATATGCCGGCTCACTCACTGAAATCATGATGGTATCTTCGGTCAACACCTGTTCATCCAGCAATAGCGTATTGATTTCCGCGATTAATTGCTGACGCATGCCGATAATCTGCAAGCCATGCTGCACAATCTGCTTTTCCCATGCATCCAGTTCACCGGACATGACATGACGTCTGAGTAATCGGCTCCGTTGCATGACTGCTCTCAAATAACGATCATAATGCATACGCGTATGCTGGAAACAGGTCATCATCAGCGCATCCAGCCAGCGCCTGCGCTCACCAGGCGCACCATCGACAATCCTGCGACCCTGAGGCGCTTCCACCAAGACCGGAAAAGATTCGCTGACATCCTTGCGTCGCTGAATATCCCGGCCCTGTAATCGCACTGAGGTTTTTCCCTTTCTACCGGCTACAGTCAAATTCATTGGGCCGAAGCGTCGCCATTGGCCCTGAATCATAAAACTCGTTTGCCCATGCTGAACCAGAAACGGGCTACGCGACTGGCGAAATGAGCGCCCGTGTGCCATCAGATAGACCGATTCGAGTAAACTTGTTTTGCCGCTGCCATTGGCACCGGTAATGAGATTCAAACCAGGTGATAGCGTCCATGCCAGTGCTTCATGGCAACGCAGATGCCTGACCCTGACCTGATGAATAATCAGCGGCGTCGCCAGTTGAAAATCCGCAACCGTCACCTGTTATTAAATCCTCATCGGCATAATCACATGCCTGGACTGCACATCATCTTCACCGCTGATCAACACAGGAGACAGTTCATCCTTCAGTTCCATACGGACAGCTTCGGAACGAATCGCGCCCAACGTATCGCGCAGATAACGAGCATTAAAACCGATAGCTGTTTCCTGACCATCATAATCCGCCGTAATATGTTCTTCGGCTTCTTCCTGCTCCGTATTGTGGGCCGACACATCCAGCCCTTGATCGGTGAATACCAGCCGAATATCATGGGTGAATTCATTGGCGACAATCATAGATCGACGCAACACCTGATCCAGTTCAGTACGGGCGACAATCACCCTGGCAGCATGATTGGCCGGAATAACATCCTGATAGACTGGAAAACGCGCATCAATCAGTTTAGATGTCAAAATATTGGAGCCTGATGTGATGCGAATCTGACGTTCACCCAGAAACAGTTCAATCTGTTCCTGGCATTCTTCACTCAACTTACGAATTTCCATCACCGCTTTTCTTGGTACGATACATTTTCTGGCCGGAGTGGCTTGTTGCAAGCGCACTTCCGACAAGGCCAGCCGGTGCCCATCGGTAGTAACCAGCCGTAACATCTGCTCTTCATCCACTTCAAACAGGGTGCCAGTCAGATACTTGCGCGTTTCATCTGTCGACATCGCAAAACTGGTGGCGGCAACCATATCGGCCAGTATCGTACCGGAGACTGTAATGGATGTTTCACTTGCCTCTTCAGTTAAAGCCGGATATTCGTCTGCTGATAATGATGCAACCCGAAAACGGGAACGGCCACTGCGAATGACGACAAAATTATCGCCGGTTTCCATGCTCACATCCTGATCAGAATCGAGTTCTTTGATGATACTGAATAATTTTACTGCTGAGACTGTAATCGAGCCAGTTTGTTCCACCAGTGCTTCAGCCCGACTGCGTAGACCCACTTCCATGTCCGTAGTCGTAATCAGTAAGATATTGTCTTCTGCCTGAAGTAATACATTGGCAAGAATGGGTATGGTATGGCGCTTTTCAACAATGCTCTGGCAGCGCTGCAATGCCTGTAACAAAGATGCTCTGGACAAGGTTATTTTCATACTTACTTCCTCTTTCTCTTTAATTTAAAAAATATAGTCATCATCATAGGGGCTGTGGATAGTGTGCATAAGCCATTATTTTCCTTCAATACCTTCATCTTAAAGACTCCCCAGGCTGTGCATGATGATGGCTGCTCCCTGTGTATCATATGTGAATAATCTGACATATCGGTGTCATGTTTATCGTTTCATCATGTTTTACTCAAATCATCCACAGCTCATCAGGGTCGTTATAAACATGATATCAAACCGGCGGATTATTGTTTTAGCAAGGCAATAATTCTACCCATTTCTTCATCAAAATCATCTGATTCATCACGCATTTTTTTTATTTTTCGCACCGCATGCAAAACCGTGGTGTGATCTCGTCCGCCAAACTGATTACCAATTTCCGGCAATGACTGGGTCGTGAGTTCCTTGCTGGCATACATGGCGACCTGACGTGGATAAGCGATGTTTTTACTGCGTTTACTGGACGTCATTTCCCTGATATTGAGATTGAAATAGGAGGCGACCTTTTTTTTGATATCATCAATCGAAATGGCACGTACTTCCTCATGCAATAAATCACGCAATACATGGCGGGCGAAATCGATATTGATGGTGCGACCGGTTAATGTGGCGTGGGCGGTCAAGCGGGTTAATGCGCCTTCGAGTTCACGCACATTGTTGGTGATCCGCGAGGCCAGCAGATGAGCGACATTGTCATCAAGCGAAATACCGGCCAGTTCAGCCTTACTGGAGAGAATCGCCAGTCTGGTTTCCAGATCAGGGGCCTGAATATCTGCAACCAGGCCCCAGTTGAAACGGGAACGGAGGCGTTCCATCAGATTGGTCAGTTCGCGGGGACTTCTGTCAGAGGTCAGGATAATCTGTTTTTTGATTTCATAGAGGGCGTTGAAGGTATGGAAAAACTCCTCCTGGGTGCGATCCTTGCCGGCAATAAACTGGATATCATCGATAATCAATACGTCAACCTGACGATATTGATTCCTGAACTGAGCGGTCGTGCCATTGCGGATCGCCTGAATCAGTTCATTGGTAAAGCGCTCGCCGGTGCGATAGGCGATACGATAATGATTGCGATGAATCAGCGCATTGGCGACGGCATTGATGAGATGTGTTTTACCAAGACCAACGCCACCGTACAAATACAGGGGATTATAAATCTCACCCGGTTTATCCGCCACAGCCCGGCAGGCCGCATGGCAAAATTCATTACCGGAACCGACGACGAAATTGTCAAAGGTAAAGCGGGGATCGATATAACCATCGACCAGCAATGAAGCCGGCGCGACGGATTTCGTCTGAGACGTTTCGGGCATCACGGCCAGTGATGTATCAACGACATAGGATATCGTAATATCAGTTCTCGAAACTTGTTTGGATAATCTGGAAATTTGTTCCCCATAAGCAGATTTCAACCCATCGAGGAAAAATCTACTAGGCACCTTGATGACAAGTTCATGTCCATCACATTGGGTTGATAAGGAGCGAATCCAGGCATCAAAGCGGGATGCCGGAATCTCCGCTTGTAGTAAATCTGAAACCTGCTGCCAGATTGCTTGGTTCGTCAAGTTTTCCATTGCCTGAATAGTACATGCATCATGCTGATCATCCAGTGCGGTTAAAAAATTCGAACGTATCCTTGACATAACGGGTATGATATTTATGATGCGCGACCCTTTTTAGCTACCTTGGGAACAGGAGATAAAACCATGAGCTTTACCTATAAGCCAAGCCGAATCCGCCGCGCACGCCGTCATGGTTTCCGCGCGCGCATGGCCACCCGTTCTGGCCGCGCACTGATCAATCGCCGTCGCGCCAAGGGCCGCAAGCGTTTATCTACCTGATTTCATCATCGTTGCGATTTCCGAAATCGTATCGATTACGCTCAAAAGCCGACTTTGCTTCCATACGAAAAGGTAAAAGGATCAGGGTAGGGAGCCTCCGTATTGTCTATCGGGTCAATCAACTTGCATATAGCCGCCTGGGTTTGGCTGTATCCAGAAAATATGGTAACGCGGTGCAGAGAAACAGGTTAAAACGTCAATTACGCAATCAATTTCGAGTCGGTGAGTATCATGATACAGGAATCGACCTGCTTGTTATTCCGGCTGTAAGCGCTGTACAGATGCACAATGCGGCCCATGATCTGGCGCAGGCCATGATCATGGTTCAGCGTAAAATAACATCAATGATGCAATGATGATGACGGTGGGAACGGCGATAAAAAAGATGATAAGAAAGCTATTTTCATCGTTGGTTCGCTGCTACCAGTTGTTCCTTTCACCGGTGATTCCGAACCATTGCGCACACATTCCGAGCTGTTCTCATTACATGATTGAAGCCATTGAGCGACACGGCGTGTTACGTGGCATTTGGCTTGGCGGCAAACGTCTGTTACGTTGCCACCCGTTTTCAAAAGGCGGTTACGATCCGGTTCCATGACAGAATGATTATGGATGAATTGTTATATATAAATCAATAACTTGTATGAAATGTTAGCATTTCAGGGAGAAAAAAATGGAACAACGCAATATGCTACTGGCCTTTGCATTGTCGATGGTTGTGCTGCTGGGTTGGCAGGAGTTGTTTCCTTCACAGGAACCGACGCAGGTAACGCAGCAACAGTCCACCCCGGCTCCGGTGAAGCATGATGAAGCGGTTGTAACCGATCATAACGCTATGCCGCAACCCGTGTTACCGGTTCAAAGCAAGACTGCTGAACCGGTTTTGAATCAAGCCCCCACTGATGCGTTTGTTGAAACCGGCGAGATATTTGAATTGGGTAATGATTTGATCCAGATTAAAGTCAATGATAAAGGCTGGATTACTCAGGGAACACTGCTGAAGTACAGGCAGTCTGTTGAGCCGGGCGCGGCCAATGTCGATGTGTTGTTTATGAATGATAACGGGCATGCCGTATATGCCAATTCTGGCGTGATCGGGGCCAAACGCAGCACCCCATTTACGTTGGTCAAGCAGGATGGATCATCATTGACCTTGCATGCGACACTCGATGGAGGTCAAATTTGGCAGCGCCAGTTTCACCTGACACCGGGCAGTTATAAAATTGATATTACGGATACCATTGTTAACGGTGCCGGCTTGAAAATGTACCGTCAGGTTGTAGAGCGTAATCCGAATAAAAAACTGAATACATTTTATGAACATATGGGCCCGACTGCCCTGCTCAGTGGTAAACTGGTTGAGCCGGATTATGATGATCTGGATGATAAGGGTGCGCAGCGCATGACCGCCAAGGGAGGCTGGGCGGCGATCATGCATCGCTATTTTATTGCTGCACTGATTTCAAACCCGGAACAGAATTATTCATACTATTTTCAGGGCGATGGTCGTTCTTATCAGGCCGGGCTGATAGATAATGGAAAAATGGAAGGGAAAGATGCTGTTTTTGATACGCATCTTTATATTGGCCCGAAATCGATTCCGATACTGGAAGCTGCCGGCAGTGAACTTGAACGTTCGGTGGATTTTGGCTGGCTTGCACCAATTTCCAAGCCGATGCATGTATTCCTGGGTTGGTTGTATCAATATCTTGGTAATTATGGCTGGTGCATTATTGTATTGGTATTGTGTATTAAAATTCTGTTTTTCTATCCCACCCAGAAATCCTACGAATCCATGGCTGGAATGCGTAAGCTACAACCTGAAATGGCCCGAATGAAGGAACTCTATGGCGATGACCGTCAGCGCATGAGCCAGGAAATGATGGGTATGTACAAGAAACACAAGGTCAATCCAATGGGCGGGTGTTTGCCGATTGTGATTCAGATGCCGGTGTTCTTTGCCTTGTACAAAGTATTATTGATGTCGATTGAAATGCGCCAGGCACCATTTATTGGCTGGATTCATGACATGTCTGTCCAGGATCCATATTTTGTATTGCCTGTGATTATGGGTGCATCCATGTTCGTTCAGCAAAAATTAAATCCACAGCCGCCTGATCCGATGCAGGCAAAAATCATGCAGTTTTTACCGGCTATTTTTACTGTCCTGTTCCTCTTCTTCCCGGCTGGGCTGGTGCTGTACTGGGTGGTTAATAATGTCCTGTCTATTGTCCAGCAACGACTGGTGATGAAGCGGTTAGAAGTCGATTAATCTCGCCCCAACTGTGACGATTGCCGCCATCGCCACGCCGGTTGGGCGTGGCGGCATTGGAATCGTGCGATTGTCGGGCCCGCAATCGCTCACTATCCTCAAACAGGTGACCGGCCTGGTGCAGATTTCTCCTCGAGAAGCCACGTTAACACACTGGCTTGATGAATCAGGCGACGTGTTGGATGAAGGTCTGGCGCTTTTCTTCCCTGCACCCCATTCCTATACCGGTGAAGATGTTGTTGAATTACAGGGGCATGGCAGCCCTGTGTTGTTGCGGGCTGTGCTGGAGCGTTTGTTTCAACTGGGTTGCAGGCCGGCAGAACCCGGAGAGTTTACCCGCCGCGCTGTCGAAAATGGAAATATAGAATTATCTCAGGCGGAAGCTGTC
Source organism: uncultured Zetaproteobacteria bacterium (assembly GCA_964553725.1). Lineage (GTDB taxonomy): Bacteria > Pseudomonadota > Zetaproteobacteria > Mariprofundales > Mariprofundaceae > Mariprofundus. The sequence continues at coordinate 8,032 of CAZKME010000040.1, read as the reverse complement.
GCTGCTTGTATTGATGCTGCAACGGTGCGGGCCGGCAAACAGGCTTTGCGCCAGTTACAGGGCGTATTTGGTCAGCATGTTGAGGATTTAATGCAGCGACTTACTGGTTTGGTTGCCCATGTAGAAGCCAGTCTGGATTTTCCGGAAGAAGAAATTCCACCACTTTTTTTTAATCATCTGGCTGAGCAGATGCAACAAACCATCATCGTTCCGATTCAATTATTATTGTCGACAGCCCCATTGGGGGAGCGACTTTTTGATGGTGCAACGGTAGCCATTATCGGAGCCCCTAATGTGGGTAAATCCAGTCTGTTAAATGCACTTGCAGGCCGTGATCGTGCTATTGTGAGTGATGTGCCGGGTACTACTCGCGATGTGCTGGAAATTGATTTTGAAGTACATGGCATACCTGTTCGCCTTGCCGATACGGCCGGTTTGCGATTAAGTGATGATGCGGTTGAACAGGAAGGGGTACGCCGTGCAGAAGCCGCAGCAGAGCAGGCGGATGCCATTATTTTTGTTGCCGATGCCACGCGGCCAGATACATGGGTAACAAATAAGGATGCCGATATATTCCTCATGAACAAGACAGATCTGACCGATTCTGAGTGGCCATCGCATTTTACTCCTGTCAGTGTCAGGCAAGGGCGCGGCCTGGAACAAATTTCTACTGCCCTGGCAGATCAATTGGGTGATATGAGCCTTGCCGATGAAGGGCTTCTGGTGACATGTGAGCGTCACCGAACGATTCTGGTGGATACTGTGTTGCACCTTCAGGCTGGACTTCTTATGCTTCATAATGAGGCTCAATTAGAGTTGGTGGCCATGGAGTGGCGTTCCGCATGGGGATTGCTGGGTGGTATCCTTGGTATTGGCGATATAGAACATATTTTGGATCGCGTATTTTCAGAATTCTGCATTGGCAAATAACAAGCATGTTGTGGCTGATTTCGCTTTCTCCTTGAAAGACAGGCATGGTTTGCGGCATAATGGCCATCCTTTTTGGATCTAACCACTAAGGGACGGGGAGTTTTTATAGAGTTAATAACTTAACTTCCTGTTTTAAAACAATTTTTTTTGGGAGAGAGTATGTCAGCAAAATATCCTGTCATTTCAGTAACCGGCTCATCGGGCGCCGGCACAAGTACGGCAAAAGTAGCCTTGGAGCATATTTTCAGGCGAGAGAAAGTGACGCCGGCGATTGTTGAAGGCGATTGTTTCCATAAATTTGATCGTCTTGAGTTCCGTTCCAAAGCCAAGGAATTCGAAGCTGCTGGAAAGCGTCTGAGCCACTTTTCAGACGAAGCGAACCTGTTCGATAAAATCGCAGAACTGTTTGATTCATATCGCAGAACAGGCCGTGGATTGGCGCGCACTTATGTTCATGATGACGAAGAAGCCAAACTATATGGCGTGGATTCAGGCAAGTTTACCGACTGGCGTGAAATTGGTGAAGGTTCGGACCTGCTCTTTTATGAAGGCTTGCATGGCGGCGTGGAAGAAGTTCGACCTTATGTCGATTTGATGCTTGGTGTTGTGCCTGTGGTCAATCTGGAATGGATTCAAAAAATCCATCGCGACACTGCTATGCGCGGCTATTCTCAGGAAGCCGTGGTTGATAATATTCTATCTCGCATGCATGACTATGTACATTTCATTACGCCTCAGTTCACCAATACGGACATCAATATTCAGCGTGTTCCTTTGGTTGATACATCTAACCCGTTTATTGCGCGCGATGTTCCAACTCCGGATGAAAGCATGATTGTCGTCAGAATACGCAAACCGGATCAGTGGGGTATTGATTTCCCATGGCTGCTTTCGATGCTCAATGGTTCATTTATGTCCAGACGCAATACACTGGTTGTTCCGGCAGCGAAAATGGTACTGGCAATGGAACTCATTCTTACGCCGATTATGCATAGCCTGTTGGAAAAAAGACGCAAATCCATCTAGTTTTTTATTTTATAGACAACAAAGGGCGGCGAAAGCTGCCCTTTTTGTTTGCTACCCATTTGATCAAACTCTATTCTTCCCCCTTTAATTATTCTCACCTGCGAATTTTGATGTTGAAGCAGGTAGCGCCGGGCGCTTTAATCATGTGTATCACTATATTTTTCCGTAAGGTGATTGCTTGAGTTTGAAGGGGGTTGTTTCACGTGAAACATCCAGATGTTGTTGATGTCATTGTAGTCGGAGCAGGTCATGCTGGCTGCGAAGCCGCTTGGGCAGCAGCGAATCGTGGTGCCAAGGTTCGTTTGATTACACAGAATTTAGATACCATTGCCAAGATGTCATGCAACCCTGCGGTTGGAGGTATAGGAAAAGGGCATCTTGTGCATGAGATAGATGCTCTTTCAGGCTTGATGGGAATAGCAGCGGATCGTTCAGCGCTGCAATACCGCTTGTTGAATCGGAGGAAGGGTCCTGCGGTACAGGCGACTCGGGCGCAATGTGACAGAAGAATATATCACATAGTGATGCGCCAGTTGCTCGATTCCAATGTTAATATATTGCTACACCAGGGTACGATATCGAATCTGTTGTTCGACGGCGACTGCATCGCGGGGGCAGTGGATGAATTCGGTGTGGAGCACCTGGCCGCATCTGTAATACTTACAACGGGTACATTTCTCAGTGGGTTGATTCACGTGGGCGATAAAACCATCCCGGCTGGCCGTTTCGGAGATGCTGCGGTGAGTGGCTTGACTGATGAATTATATCAACGCGAATTTAACCTGGGCCGATTGAAAACCGGCACGCCGCCAAGACTGGATAAGAAAACGATCAACTGGGATATCGTAGATAAGCAGGCGGGTGAAGCAGATGTATCGCCCTTTTCTTGCTTGCATGAGAAAGTGACAGAAGAGCAAATTCCATGCGCAATAACCAGAACAAACGAGCAGGGTCATGATATTATTCGAGCCAATCTATCACGATCCCCAATGTATTCAGGTGATATTTCTGGTGCCGGGCCTCGTTATTGTCCCAGTATTGAAGATAAAGTCGTCCGTTTTTCTGATAAAACCAGCCACCAGATTTTTCTGGAGCCGGAGGGGCGGGATCACAATGAGGTCTATCCGAATGGAATTTCCACATCTTTGCCGGTTGATGTGCAGTGGAAATTTATAAGGTCTATCCATGGTCTGGAGCATGCCGTTATTATTCGGCCCGGCTATGCAATTGAATATGATTATGTAGATCCGACAGAGTTGAAGCCTACGCTGGAAACTAAAAAAATATGCGGCCTCTTTCATGCTGGACAAATAAATGGAACGACTGGTTACGAGGAAGCGGCTGCTCAGGGTTTATTAGCTGGAATCAATGCAGCGGCCAGTGCTATGGATCTGGAATCATGGGTGCCTGATCGTTCAGAGGCATATTTGGGAGTGATGGCGGATGATCTGGTTACAAAAGGTATCACAGAACCATACCGCATGTTTACATCAAGAGCCGAGTTTCGACTGCAATTACGTGAAGATAATGCTGATCTAAGGCTTGGCAGTGCGGCTATCAGATTAGGGCTATATAGCGATGAACGAGTGACAACATTTGAATCCAGGCGGACGCGGCTGGATTGTGGGCTTGAGCTGGCCAGGCACACGACCATTGGAACCGGCAAAGTGTGGAATGAACGTTTGGCGGGGCTTGATTTACCGGTTCCTGCGCAGGCCATGAATATTGCCTCATATGCACATCGGGCTGACGTCGACCCTGTGAAAGCAATGGCTTTATTGGGCTTGGGTGAATTGAGCAGCAGGGATTTGAAGTCATTGCTGGCTCTGGTGCACTATGATGGCTATCTATCCAAACAGGCATGTGAGGTGGACAGGTTCAGAAAGCTTGAGTCAGAATGCATACCGACTTCATTTGATTATTCGCAGGTGCCGGGTCTGAGTATCGAATGCCAACAGAGGCTTGGTAGTGTTCAGCCTGCAACCTTGGGTCAGGCATCACGTACTTCCGGGGTGACGCCAGCGGCATTAACCACATTGATGCTTTACTTGAGGAAGGGAAATGCAAACTGAACAATGTCGGACATATGTTCAGGAGGTTCTTAAATTCCGTCAGGCTCTAAATTTAACCTCTATTTCTGATATGAATACATTCAACACTCGATTTATTCAGCCATCTATGACGATGGCTGAATGGATGCCGGATCAGGGTCGTATGCTTGATATTGGTAGTGGCATGGGAGTTCCGGGCATACCGTTGCTTATAGCAAAACCTTTTCTAACTGGCGTATTGGTTGAGCGGAGAAAAAAGCGCGCCGAGTTTCTAAGGCATGTGGTTAGAAAGCTGGGCTTGAATGCGGACGTGTATGATGCTGATATTCATGCATTAACACCGTTGAATGTTGATGTTTGCGTTGCCAGAGCTGTTGCGGATGAACGGCAGTTGCTTGAAATGTGTGACCGACACGTTAACCCCGGAGCTGTTGCTATTTTTCCTGTGCCCAGATCTCATGCGCCGGTTGATGTTGATGGTTGGGTTGTTTCAGGCGAGTATGCCATTGGTTTGGATGATTCGGTAGAACATAATCAGATTATCCGTTGTTATCAGTATACTATCGGATTTACCACAGGAGGTTTCACGTGAAACATCAGGGATTGGGTTCCGTGATTGCAGTAGCGAATCAAAAGGGCGGTGTTGGGAAAACAACAACCAGCATTAATCTGGCCGCGTCTTTAGCAGCTTTGGATCAGCGTGTGTTGCTGGTTGACCTTGATCCACAGGGTAACTCTACATCCGGGCTTGGCATGAACCAGAATCAGGTGCCATACGGAAGCTATGATGTGCTGATGGGCGAGCATACATTGGCCGATAGTATTGTGGATACAGATTGTGAACGATTATCGTTGCTTCCCGCCAGTATGGATTTGGCCGGATCAGAGGTGGAGCTGGTGACTGAAATGGGGCGAGAGTTGCGCTTGCATCAGGCATTTGCGAGTTATACTGATCAGCGCTTTGACTATGTATTTATCGATTGTCCGCCTGCATTGAGTTTGCTGACTGTTAACGCATTGACAGCAGCGGATCGGGTTCTGGTCACGTTGCAAACTGAGTTTTATGCGATGGAAGGCTTGACGCAATTGATGGATTCGATTCGTCGTATTCGTCAGGTTTTGAATGCTGACTTGAGTATGGATGGGATTCTGTTAACGATGGTTGATCGGCGCAATAATTTATCGACGCTGGTCGAGCAAGATGTACGGGCATACTTTGGCTCACAAGTGTATGAAGAGGTCATTCCAAGAAATGTGCGTTTGTCCGAAGCGCCAAGCTATGGCGTGCCTGTCATGTATCATGACGTGCGTTCAAAGGGGGCGCAGGCATATCTGGCTGTCGCCAAGGAATTTATGCATCGCAGAAAGGCATGAACCTGAATATGTAATTCAGGCCGGGGAGTGGGTTATGGCAGTAACAAAAAATCGTGGACTGGGCCGAGGCTTGAATGCCTTGCTGGGGGATACGCCTACGCCGGAGGTGATGCGGCAGACGACGAATATCCCTATTTCTAAAATCAAGCCCAACAGATATCAACCAAGAAGTAATTTTTCGAATAACGCATTGGATGCATTGACGGAGTCGATTCGTAGCGAAGGTGTGCTGATGCCGATCCTGTTGCGACCTCAGGGTGATGGGTACGAATTAATCGCCGGGGAGCGGCGCTGGCGTGCATCCCAGGCTGCCGGATTAACAGAGATTCCGGCAGTGATTCGGAATGTGAATGATTTGCAGGCGCTTGAATTGGCCATTATTGAAAATGAACAGCGCGATGATTTGACGGCAATCGAATCGGGTCGGGCCTACAGTAGAATGATCGAAGAGTTCGGTTGTACCCAGCAGCAGGTGGCAGAAAAGATTGGCGTTTCACGTGTTCAGGTCAGTAACCTTATTCGCCTGCTCCAGCTTTCCGAACTGATAAGAAATATGATTGAAAAACGAGAGCTTAGCATGGGTCAGGCAAGACCGCTGATTGGCTTACCAGTGCAAATTGGCGAGCAAATTGCCCGCCAGTGTGTTGAGCAGGGCTGGAGCGCCCGGCAGATGGAAAGGGAGGCTAAAAAGGCCGCCAAGGAACCGACTGCCGCAACGAAAAAGGAAGTGGATGCTGACGTGTTGGCTTTGCAGGATGAGTTGACCCGAAAACTGGGCTTGCCTGTCGATATCATATGCAAAAAAAACGGTTCTGGCGAGATGCGAATTCGCTACACACAGGCGGCGGAGCTTGATGGCGTCTTACGTAAACTTAGAGACTAGAATTAAATATTATGATTTATAATCAAATAGTTATGAGATATATTATACGAGATATGAGCTTTATATGCGAGTGAATGGTAGCCGTTTCAGGGCTGTGAACTGGCATACAGAGTCAGCGGGTGTGCAATGGATCGAACAACGCTCATTACCCCATCGTTTTGAGCAAATCGTGAGTGTAAATCCAGAAGATGTGGCTGTATCGATAGAAACAATGCAGGTGCGCGGAGCGCCAACGATCGGTGCAACAGCGGCTTACGGATTGGCTCTGGCCTGGAAGGTGGATGAGAAACGTTTCTTTGATTTTTGGTTGTCGAGATTTCGGGCGACGCGACCAACTGCTGTGAATTTGTTCCATGCCTGCCATGCCATGCAGATATGTGCACAAACATCTCCTTCGGCCACACAGATGATTGATTGTGCGCAACACTATGCCGATACGGAGGTGGCAGCCAATCAGCGCATTGGGCAACATATGGCTGAGTTGCTCGCGGTGAGGCAGCGCAGGATTTTAACCCATTGTAATGCGGGTTGGCTTGCTGCAGTGGACTGGGGCACGGCCACTGCCGGCATTTATCATTTGGCTCAGGCGGGCGAAAAACCATTTGTCTGGGTGGATGAAACAAGGCCCAGATTGCAGGGCGCTCGCCTGACGGCTTGGGAGCTGTCTCAGGAGGGGGTGGATTGTCGCATACAGGCAGATGGCGCGGCGGCATGGATGATGGCGCAGGGGAAGGTAGATGCCATCGTAGTCGGAGCGGATCGCATCGCAGCGAATGGTGATGTGGCCAACAAAATCGGCACTTATGCCCTGTCTCTGGCTGCCAGGGAGCACGGCGTGCCAATGTATGTGGCCGCACCGGGCTCTACTTTTGATGCGGGTTGCCCAAGTGGCGGCGATATCCCGATTGAACAACGTGATGATAACGAAATACTGCGTATGGATGGTCTTGATGATACGGGCCGGATTCAGGAGGTGCGCATTGCCGCATCCGGCGTGCCAGCCAATAACCCGGCTTTTGATGTAACGCCGGTTGCTAACCTGACCGGCATAGTTAGCGAAGATGGCCTGTGGCAGGTGAATCAGCAGGTGGAGGCTTGATGAAACGAACAGCCATTTATCCCGGCACGTTTGACCCGATTACGCTCGGTCACGTTGATGTGGTGAAGCGCGGCCTAAAATTATTCGACCGCATTGTTATCGGCGTTGCAGACAACCCGAACAAGGGGCCATTGTTCGATGTAGAAACGCGGTTTGCCATGGTGTGTGAAACATTTGCGACCGAGCCGCAGGTTGAAGTTGCTAAATTTTCAGGGTTACTGGTGGATCTGGCGCATCAACACCATGCAAATGCGATATTACGTGGCCTGCGGGCAGCTTCCGATTTCGAATATGAATTCCAGATGGCGACCATGAATCGTCGACTGGACGCAGCGATTGAAACTGCTTTTGTCATGGCGCGAGAAGACTATACTTTTGTGTCTTCGCGATTTATTCGTGAAATATCCAGTATGGGCGGTGATGTGAGCGCCCTAGTTCCGGCCCCTGTACTGGCGCGTCTGGAGGGGAAGTAACAGGTTTTATGTGGATTTCTGCGGCTCTGATTTCCCGCTGCTTGCGGCGGGAAAGTATATTCGCCAGCAGTTGTACGCCTCCAACTTTTACAAGCTAATTCACCAGGAAAAGGCATGTTTTTAATTCATGCTTGAGTTCGGTTGTTTGCTCGGTATGATGCGCCACCCTTGCCGGCATAGCTCAGTTGGTAGAGCA
>CAZKME010000039.1:13169-14630 GCA_964553725.1 uncultured Zetaproteobacteria bacterium | reverse complement strand
CCCTGAAACTCCAGTAATAGAGTTTTAAGGATTTGAGTTCGACGCATAACTGATCCGGCACATAATCGAGTTTAATCTCGGCAAAATCAGGCTGGCCGGTTTTGGGGCACAAGCAGGTGAATTCGGGTGAATCAATGCGGATATGATAGTCGCGTTCCGGGTTCGGATTCTCGAATGTTTCAAGGGATTTACCGGGCCGGTTGATGGCGGTGCCCAATTTGTCGGTTGCAGTCAAACCGTTAGTCATGCTTAAACCTCATGCTTCCTATGATATCGGCATATATGTCGGTCAGGGTTTCCAGTTCATGCACCGCGACCTGTTCTCCGACCTGGTGAATGGTGCTGTTGGTGGTGCCGATCTCGGCAACAGGTACGCTGGCGGCGGCCAGAAAGCGGCCATCGGATGTGCCGCCGCCGGTATCGCGCAGCGTTTCGATGCCGGTGACGCGCTGGATGCTGGCACAGACCTGATCGAGAAACGGGCCGTCCGGTGTGGTGAATGCCGTGGCCACATGATCGAAATCAAGACTGGTTTCACAATCCGCACAGGCTGCTTCAATCATTATTTTGATGTCATCAAAATGATTGCCCGGATTATAGCGGATATCGAGAAATGCTTCGCAACTGCCCGGGATGACATTGGATGCGCCTGTGCCGCCGCTGATATTGGTGATCTGGCAGGAAGTGGCTGGAAAGCCTTCGGCAGCTTCACCCCAGTCAATCGCAGCAATGCGGGCCAAGGCAGGCGCGGCGCGATGAATGGCATTATCGGCGTCCTGCGGATAGGCCGAATGTCCCTGTTTACCATGGAACGTAGCGCCAACCTGAACCACGCCGCGCCGTCCGCGACGAATCGTATCGCCAACAATTTTGGCGCAGGATGGTTCTCCGACAATGACGGCATCGGGCAATGCATTTTCTGCCTGCATTTTTTCGACCATGCGAATGGTACCGTCAATCGAATCGCCTTCCTCGTCAGAAGTAATCAATAACTGGATGGTTGGAATCGGCGCGTATTCGCCGCACAGCCTGGCGACGGCGGCAATCCAGCAAGCGATGGCACCTTTCATATCCTGAGCACCGCGCCCGTACAGAATGCCATCTTCGATATGGGCTGAAAACGGGGCGTGCGACCATTGATCTGCCGGGCCGGTTGGCACCACATCGGTATGGCCGGCAAAAGCCAGTGTGCCGTTTAATTCACCGGGGCGGGTATAGATACTGTTGGTGATGCCGCCGACATCAACAGCAGTGCGCACAAAGCCGAGCGGGGCCAGCAGTGATTCGATATAATTCTGGCAACCGCCATCATCCGGCGTGATGGATTGGCGCTGAATCAGTTTAACTGCAATATTGGTGGCGATATCGGACATTGCAGCACCCTAGCGCGCATGGATTTTTTTTCACCCTGTGGGGTGAACAACAGGGCAATCGCATTCACCTTGTGCAGCTCTTCCAAGG
>CAZKME010000039.1:0-13069 GCA_964553725.1 uncultured Zetaproteobacteria bacterium | reverse complement strand
CCCTGTGGGGTGAACAACAGGGCAATCGCATTCACCTTGTGCAGCTCTTCCAAGGGTGTTGGAACATGTTGTTACTATACGTCAAAAGATTTTTACCACAGAGTACACAGAGAGCACAGAGGAAAGGCAGAGAAAACCAAAAATAAAGATTTTGACCTCCTCTGTGATCTCTGTGTACTCTGTGGTTCAAGATTTTCCTGTTTGATTCCGGCTGATATATGGCTCAGGCAATTGCGACAAAGCTTTCACAGTGCCGTTCGATGGCATCAAAAAGGACATGTTTTGCAGCCAGCTTTTCGATGCGGCTGATGGTTGCACTGGATACGTCGCTATAGGTTTCCATGAAGGTGCTTTTGTCATCCGTTTTCTCGCTGGCTTTGCGGATGTACAGCTTGCCGCGTACGCCCGCTTGTAGTTCGACCTCATCCAGCCAGTTCATTAGATCAGGCTCCTGTTTGTCATCAGCATGGTACCAGATAAAAGCATCAGGCATGGCAGGCCTCCAGTATTTCAATATGTGCGCCATTCTCCAGCGCCAGGGTGCTAGCGGATTCGGCAATTTCTATAGGAAGCAGGGCGATGCCGACACAGTTTTTTTCATGGTCGATGGCAGCGGATTTGAGTTCGCCGATATTGGCCGAGGTTCGCACAGGGCAGGGCAGTGATTCAGGCATGCCATCAATAGCCACCCGGTACAATTTCTTTTTGATGCCGCCGCGCCAATGCATGCGGCTGGTCACTTCCTGACCGACATAACAGCCTTTGTCGAACGATACGCCGTCGAATTCAATCAGGTTGGCATTGAGCGGATGGATGCTTTCATCCCATTCCACGCCAAAATCAGGCATGCCGCGAATAATGCGCATCGCCTCCATTTCATTTTCATTCACACGTTGGCGGTTGGCGGTAACTGCATCAATATGTTTCCGTGCGCCAATAATCCAGTAACCACGCGGATGTTCCGGCATGACCAGTGCGAAGCAATCTTCCCCTTGTTTTGTGCTGTAGGCCAGCCAGCCCTGATCCGGGTCGGCCACAGCGAAATCATGCAGCGCCTGCGCCGCATTGGCACCTTGTGCGGAACAGATAGCGAGCGAGTCGACCACACCGATACGCAACGCCTGCCCCAAGGCAAACTGGCGTAATCGTGTGACGGTCGCTTCGGCATGCGAGGCGGGGGTGAGTATGAGCAGTTCCTCATGATGGCCTTCAAGCAGATACAGTTCGGAAATCGCTTTGCCTTTTGGAGACAGGATGCAACCATGAATGCCCTGCACAGGCGTTAAGCGATTCATATCTTGGGTGATCTGGCCTTGCAAATAGTCGCGCAGGCCGGGGCCGGAAGCTTTTAGCACAGACCAGCGTGTGCGCAGTGAAACAACAACATCGTTCAATAGCCGGTCAGCTGTTGTCTGGCTCAATGAGGGCAGGTTCAGGGACATGACTGAATTATAGCAGTTTACAGGCAAACTTACCCATACATGAATTGTGCGGGGTTAGAAATATATCGTGGGAATAAAAAAGCGACCGCCGATGACGGCGGTCGCTTCTACTATATCCGGTGTGTTCCATCATCACCGGATTGGGTTGGGCTACATTTTTGGCATGCCCTTGAAATGCAGATAACCAATACCGCCGGAACGGTTGCGTTCTTCTGCAAACTTTGGATTGGCTGCTTCAACGGCAGCCACCATGGCTACAGGCGGTTTGCCTACGCCGTTATCGCCCGGATGCTGGTAACTGGAGCCGATATATGAGAATCCATTGATATTATCGACGGCCATCAGCCCGGTAGCTTCTGCGCCCATGGGGATAGATAAAATTCTCGACAACTTTCTTGTGTCGATATTAAATGCCCAGACAAAGTTATTGACGTGACAGTTGCTGTCTTCACCGATAAACAGGGTGCGGTAAGCGGCGGAAAACTTCAGGTTATCCGGGTTGCCTACATTGGCAGTCGCACACAGGTTGCCCTGTGGGCCGACGGTGCGTTTATGCGCTGCCGGAGCTGCCGCATAGGTATTATCCAACCCCTTCAGTTCAGGGATAGCAGCCAGTGACGTTGCTACCCATGCGCTATTGATGGCGATGCCTGATTGATCAACAACATTGGCAGCCAACGACAGCTCATAGGTGTTGCCGGCAGTCAGCAGTCCCATCTGAATATCGCCAACGCCATCGGTCATGCTGTCATACTGATAGGAGATGGCGATATAGGCTTTTTTGTTGGCCGCATTCATAGCCACACCTTCCATCTTGGTCCATTCACTGGTGGCACCGAGATACACCGCATAACGGCGAGTTTCCAGGAATGCCGCTGCCTGAGCCATGCCAGGTTTCAGGCGCAACCATTCAGCTTTGCCCTTGGTGTGGCGATGATAATAATCAAATACGCGTTTATAACCGGCATTGCTCATGTCTGTAGGAGTCACCGCATTTAAGGTGCCGGTTCCAACCACGCCTGGAACTGCAGCAGGCAACACGCCGGCAGCTGTTTCCAGAACGATATCGAAGATATCAGTCGATTTCGTACCGGCATCAATGATGGCTTTGATACCGGCATCAGTGGCATGGCCGAGTCGAATCCACTCCAGCGTACCCGCGCCCAGTTCGGCACCAGCGACAGCGCCGACTTCGCCCGGTGCCTTGTTGGCGATGGTGGATTTCGGACTGGTCTGAATGAATCGGGATGCGTACAGAGTGACTGCGGACAGGTCATTCGCAACATCAGCCACGCCCATGAACAGGATGGTGCTCTTGCTATCATCGCCGGAGTAATAGGTTTTGGCATCAGGCATCATTTTGATCAACTCACGCGCCCAACGACCAGTGGCATAATGTTTGACAACGGTTGCTACGCCAGCCTGATTTACAGTGGTTTCTGTTACATAACCATAATCATACGGACGGGCTGTTGCATCGCCGAACTTGGTCTGGAAGGCCTGAACCAGGTTGCCATTGGAGAAATCCAGCGGCGTACCGTTGAGCTTGTTCATATCAAAGTTCCACTGATCCGCTTCGTATTCTTCCGAACCGAGGAACGTATTCCATGGTGATTTGGATCCAGCGCACGGAATCCACAGGCCTTTTTGACCAGGGCCTGAGAAGGCCATTTTATCAAAACGTTTCATCGTTAATAACCCGCTGGTCAGATCCTGCGAAAGCGTGCTGTTGCCAAGAAACATCGGGTTCTTACCATACTGACTCACCCGGTTGCCATCCCATGTGACATATTCGAAATGGCTGATGTAGGATAAATCAGCCGTTGTTGTTGAACTCGGAGCGCCCGGAACCTTAATCAGGGCGGCACCATCCGGCGTATCGGCGACAAACTGATTTTTATTGGCTGGTTTTAAACCGGCTGCTACTGCCTTATTGGTTACTGTGGCATAAAACGGATTATGTATAGCTGTCGTATCGAGCACAGGTGCACCTGCCTGATTGATGATGCCGCCATAATATTCGCCGGCATGCGGGCCGGTTTGAATCACATCATCACTTCTAAACAGCATTTTATGTTCCAGCGGGTATTGCTTTTGCGTGTTGTCGCTGAAAGTAACGGTAGCCACCGATGTGGTGTAAGGGATGGACATTGTATTGGCGACAGCAGTTGTCGGCGTCAGTGCATATTGATCTGAAGGTGCCGGCGTATTGCTGAATGATATACCCGTAACGGTGATTGCAGCCGGTGCGGCTACTGCTGCCACTGCGGGTGCTGGCGTATTGGTTTGACCGCAGGCTGAAATCAGCACGCAAGCCGTTAGGGCGATGATACTTCTCCCGATTGTTTTGGACATTTCTGTTCTCCTTGAATTGATGTAATTAGATAAATACACAAACAGTTATTTGCATAGCCGTTTCTGCCGGCCCTTCCATGGGCGCACGGATGCACTGAGTTTTTCAGACAATCCTCGAGTAATGGAAATGTTTCTCCCCACTTCCGGGGTGCGATTCTTGCGATTTGGATGTCATAGCAGTGACAGATCAGTGACAAGCGTGCGGCAATTGCGTGACAGTGTGCGCATGCATAATCCTAGCCTGGACTATTCATAAATACTGCCGCGCCCCGACTTGTTCATTTGCCTGCAACGCATCCTTCGGCAGTCGTCCGTATGCACTGCTATGGACTTCTTCCTCAGAACCCAGGATAATGACTTTCAATACTGGTTGCTTGAACCATAGTTTTTTCACGGTTTTATTTGCATCATCTATGCCCTAAGCTGCCCGTAGGTTATAGTTCGCGGCCCGCCAGCAAGCGGGAAATCCGGAGGCAGTATGACAACACAGGCAAACAGTACGGATATCGTTGGGAACAGTGATGACGCGCAGCAACCGCTGCCCAATTCCCGCAAGGTGTATATCGAGGGTTCGCGCCCTGATATTCGTGTGCCGATGCGTGAGATTTCGCTGTCTCCGACTCAGAGCAATGCCGGAGAAGAAACCAATGCGCCGATTCTTGTCTATGATACGTCCGGCCCTTATACCGACCCGGACATCGAGCTGGATTTGAAGAAAGGCGTACCTGATGTGCGTACTGCCTGGATTGAAGAGCGCGATGATACGGTTTTTCTGACCGGGCTTTCTTCCCGTTACGGTAATGAACGCCGCGATGACGAGCGTCTTGATCATCTGCGTTTTGAACATCTGAAACGGCCGCGCAAAGCGAAAGCGGGCAAGAATGTATCCCAAATGCATTATGCCCGTGCCGGTGTCATTACGCCGGAAATGGAATTCGTGGCGATTCGCGAGAATCAGAAACGCGAACACCTGCGTGAAATCACCAGACAGCATCCGGGGCAATCCTTCGGCGCTAATATTCCGCGTGTGATTACGCCCGAATTTGTACGTGATGAAGTGGCCCGTGGCCGCGCCATTATTCCGGCCAATATCAATCACCCGGAACTCGAACCGATGATTATCGGGCGCAATTTTCTGGTCAAAATAAACGGCAACATCGGCAATTCGGCGCTTTCCTCCTCCATTGAAGAAGAGGTGGACAAGATGACCTGGGCGACCCGCTGGGGCTCAGACACCATTATGGATCTGTCCACCGGCAAGAATATCCATGAAACACGCGAATGGATTATTCGTAATTCTGCTGTGCCGATTGGCACGGTGCCGATTTATCAGGCGCTGGAAAAGGTCAATGGCGTTGCCGAGGATCTGACCTGGGAAATATTCCGCGATACGCTGATTGAGCAGGCCGAGCAGGGGGTGGATTATTTCACCATTCATGCCGGTGTGCTGCTGCGTTATGTGCCGATGACGGCGAAAAGGCTTGCCGGTATTGTATCTCGCGGCGGCGCGATTATGGCCAAATGGTGTTTATCGCATCACACGGAGAGCTTTTTATACACCCATTTTGAAGATATCTGCGACATCATGAAAGCCTATGACGTATCGTTCTCGCTCGGTGACGGATTGAGGCCGGGGGCAATTGCCGATGCCAATGATGAAGCGCAATTGGGCGAATTGAAAACCCTCGGTGAGCTGACCAAGATTGCCTGGAAACACGATGTGCAGACCATGATTGAAGGCCCCGGCCATGTGCCGATGCAGATGATTAAAGAGAATATGGATTTGCAACTGGAATATTGCGATGAAGCGCCATTCTATACACTTGGCCCGCTGACCACCGATATTGCGCCGGGTTATGATCATATCACCTCCGGTATCGGAGCCGCCCAGATCGGTTGGTATGGCTGTGCCATGCTGTGTTATGTGACTCCGAAAGAACATCTGGGCCTGCCCAATCGCGATGATGTGAAGACCGGCGTGATTACCTACAAGATTTCCGCTCATGCAGCCGATTTGGCCAAGGGGCATCCAGGCGCACAGCAACGCGATGATGCGTTGTCCAAAGCCCGTTTTGAATTCCGCTGGGAGGATCAGTTTAATCTGAGCCTCGACCCGGATACGGCGCGCTCCTATCATGATGAAACGCTGCCGAAAGAGTCCGCCAAGGTGGCCCATTTCTGCTCGATGTGCGGGCCGAAATTCTGTTCGATGAAAATCACCCAGGATGTGCGTGATTATGCCAAAGAACACGGCATGGAAACGGGCGAAGCCATTGAAGCCGGCATGGAGGAACAGTCCGAAGAATTTCTGCGCACCGGCTCGGAGATTTACCACAAAGCCTGAGCGGGGATGACAAGTTAAAGTCAAAAATATTCACCGCAAAGGACGCAAAGGTACGCAAAGTTTAATGATGCTGAATTTATTAGACAGCGCTTGGGGAGGATAAATAATTTACCCTTCTTTTTGTGTTTCCTTTGCGTTATTATATAGATGCCAAGGAGGCCTGTTATGTCGAATTCAAAGATACTTGCCCGTGATATTATGGATGCTGATCCGCCATATTGTCAGATGGATGCATCCGTTGACGAGATTTCCAAACGCTTTGCCGATGAGGATGTGACCGGCATGCTGGTGGTTGATGAGGAAAAACACCTGCTCGGTGTGATTACCGAAAGTGATCTGATCGACCAGCAGAAAAATCTACACCTGCCTACTGCCGTGGCGATTTTCGATATGGTGATTCCCATGGGCGAAGCGCAGTTTGAGGAAGAGTTGTCGCATATGCAGGCGATGACTGCCGAGGATCTGGCTCAGGCCGATGTGGTTACCATTCATGCGGATGATGATTTAAGTGAAATAGCCTCTGTGATGGGTGATCGGAATATTCATCACTTGCCGGTGCTTGATGGCGATGCGGTGGTGGGCATGATTTGCAAACACGATGTAATCAAGGCGCTGGTGGCCAATAGATAAACTATTTGAATTATCAGGCCAGTAACGAAGCAGAGACTGTCGCTTGTGCTACCCGCTTCGCCGCGTCACTGAAGCCGGGAGATGTGGTCGCTATCTCGGGCGAACTCGGAGCTGGCAAGAGCGTATTCTGCCGGGCTGTGATGCGGGCGCTCGGCGTAACCGATGAGGCGTTGCCCAGCCCGAGTTTTGCCATTATTCAGGAATATGATGCTGATGATTGCCGCGTGGCGCATATGGACTGGTATCGTCTGCATGATGCCTCCGAGATTGAGATGCTTGGCGTACGCGATTTTTTTCTATCGCCGTGGATTTGCCTGATCGAATGGCCGGAACGGGCTGCGGCTATACTGCCGGAAGACGTTATTCAGGTTCGATTGCAAGGCGATTCTGAACACATGGAAGTGCGCTCAATCCATATCAACCAGGCTCAATAGCTTGCCGGAATGAAGGCTGTTTTTGAATTCGATTCCGGCCTCGATTCTGAGCTGGAATCGGCGGGTGCATTCTGCTACTGTCTCGCCCCGTCATGAACACACAAACCAAATTCGTTTTTGTAACCGGCGGGGTAGTGTCGTCGCTCGGAAAAGGCATTGCCGCAGCAAGTCTGGCAGCGCTGTTTGAAGCGCGCGGATTGCGCGTCACCATGCAGAAGCTTGATCCCTATATCAATGTTGATCCCGGTACCATGAGTCCGTTCCAGCATGGTGAAGTGTTTGTCACCGACGATGGTACGGAAACCGACCTCGATCTGGGCCATTACGAGCGCTTTACCCATGCCACCATGTCCAGACGTTCCAATTATACCACCGGTCGTATCTATGAATCGGTGATTCGGCGCGAACGGCGGGGTGATTATCTGGGTGCGACCGTGCAGGTGATTCCGCATATTACCGACGCCATTAAAAATGCCGTGTTGTCGCTTAGATCCGATGATGTGGATATTGCGCTGGTTGAGATTGGCGGCACGGTGGGTGATATCGAGTCGCAGCCGTTCCTCGAAGCCATTCGTCAATTACGCTTCGATCTGGGCCGTAGATCTACCGCTTATATCCACCTGACACTGGTGCCGTATATTGCATCAGCAGGGGAGATGAAATCCAAGCCGACCCAGCATTCGGTCAAACTGTTGCGTGAAATCGGTATTCAGCCGGATGTGTTGTTATGCCGCTCCGATCACCCGATCCCCAAGAGTCAGAAAGATAAAATTGCCCTGTTTTGTAATGTGGATCGCGATTCAGTGATTGATGCGCCGGATGTGGATACCATTTACGCAGTACCGTTGAGTTTACGTGAAGGCGGGTTGGGTTCGGTAGTGCTGAAGCATTTCCGTATGGATAACCCGGAGCCGGATCTGTCGGTGTGGAAAGATATTTGCCGCAAAATTCGTGAACCGGAACAGGAAATCCGCATTGCTATGGTGGGCAAATATGTTGAATTGGCCGATGCCTATAAATCAGTCAACGAGGCGTTGTTCCATGGCGGGATGGCGCATGGCGTACGTGTTAAAATCGAATATATCGACGCGGAGTCGCTGGAGAAAAATGGTGCGGACTGTCTGGCTGGTGTGGCTGGCATTCTGGTTCCCGGCGGTTTTGGTCAGCGCGGCACCGAAGGCAAGATTGCGGCGATTCGTTACGCGCGTGAACATAAGGTGCCATATCTGGGTATTTGCTTAGGCATGCAGCTGGCCGTGGTGGAATTCGCCCGCAATGTGGCCGGTTTAACAGATGCTGTCAGTAGCGAATTCAACGAGCGGGCCGAACATCCGGTGATTGCTCTGATGACCGAGTGGGAGCAGGAGGGGGCTCGTGTGCAGCGTGATTCCGACAGTGATTTGGGTGGTACCATGCGCCTGGGCGGGTATCCATGTCGGCTGATTGAGGGTACGCATACATTCACCGCCTATGGTGAGTGCAAGATTCGTGAGCGTCATCGTCACCGCTATGAATTCAACAACACGTATCGGGAGCAACTCGAAGCTGCCGGTTTAATTGTTTCCGGCACCTTGCCTGATAATTCACTGGTTGAAATCATTGAGATGAAAGATCACCCATGGTTTGTGGCCTGCCAGTTCCACCCTGAATTTCTATCGCGCCCCTATGCGCCGCATCCGCTGTTCGCCGCCTTTATCGGTGCGAGCAAAGCGCAGGCATTCGTTTGACGCAGAATACCGTCGCTGTCGGCAATATTGATGTTGCCAATGATAAACCGCTGGTGTTACTGGCCGGGCCGTGTGTCATTGAAGGTGAAGATTTCACGTTAAAGACTGCTGAATCGATTGCTGAAATCACCCGTCGCGTTGGCATATCGCTGGTCTTCAAATCGAGTTTCGACAAAGCCAACCGTACCAGCAAGGACGGTTTTCGCGGCCCCGGTCTGGATCAAGGCTTGCGCATTCTGCAACGGGTGAAAGATGAACTGGGTCTGCCGGTCGTCACCGATGTGCATGAATCGCATCAGGTAAAAGCGGTGGCTGAAGTGGCAGATATTTTGCAAACACCGGCTTTTTTATGCCGTCAGACTGACTTTATCGAAGCAGTCGCCGCTACAGGCAAGCCGGTCAACATCAAAAAAGGCCAGTTCCTCGCACCCTGGGACATGAAACATGTGCTCGAAAAAGCGCAGGCGACGGGTAATAAAAACATCATGTTATGTGAGCGTGGTGCAAGTTTCGGTTATAATAACCTGGTATCGGATATGCGATCCTTGCTGGTGATGCGCGAATTTGGCGCACCGCTGGTGTATGATGCTACCCATTCGGTGCAACAGCCGGGCGGCCTTGGCGGTGCAACCGGCGGCAATCGTGAATATGTACCTGGCTTATCCCGTGCTGCGGTGGCAACCGGCGTGGCGGCAGTATTTATGGAAGTGCACCCCGATCCGGATCGCGCCATGTCTGACGGGCCGAATTCGCTGGCGCTGACTGATCTGGAAGGCGTGTTGGCGACGTTAAAGCGGATTGATGACGTCGTAAAATTGCAATGAGCAAAAAAGATCGAAAATAATTTCTATGCGCATCACCTTCCGCGCTTTTCTTTGCGTGGTATTGTCTTGTGACGTTTTTCGCGCTTTCATAGACGCGTAATGGGGATTTGCGTATGGTTCCGCGCCCTGAGAAAAGAGATGAGAGCGATAGAGGCTGATTTCTTTCCATGATTGAAAAAAATGACCGGGAAAATCAAAACCACCCATAAACCGGAGACCGGTGTGGCCAATGATTGAGGTTTTGAGTGACGTTGTTCAACATTACATATTTGTATTGGCAAAGCTGCCAATCAGGAGAAATGAAGTGAGTGAAATTGTAAAAGTACATGGACGTGAAATTTTTGATTCGCGTGGCAATCCAACTGTTGAGGTGGATATCGAGCTGGCCTCGGGCGCATTTGCCCGCGCTGCCGTGCCCAGCGGCGCTTCCACAGGTTCGCGTGAAGCGGTGGAATTGCGTGATGGCGAGGCCCGTTTGGGCGGTAAAGGCGTACGCAATGCTGTGGGTCATGTGAACACAGAAATTGCCACTGCGGTGGCGGGTTTCGATGCGGCTGACCAGCAGGGGTTAGACAATAAACTGATTGAGCTGGACGGCACACCGAACAAGGGGCGTCTGGGTGCCAATGCGATTCTCGGCGTATCAATGGCTGTGGCCAAGGCGCAGGCGGTTGAACAGGGGCAATCGCTGTTTCGCTATTTGGGCGGTGCGGATGCCAATCTGCTGCCGGTGCCATGCATGAATGTGATTAACGGCGGTTCGCATGCCGATAACAATGTCGATTTTCAGGAATATATGATTGTACCGGCAGGGGCTGGCAATTTTGCCCAGGCGCTGGAAATGGGGGCGGAAGTTTTCCATTCACTGAAATCGGTATTAAAGGGCAAGGGCTATAATACCGCTGTGGGCGATGAGGGTGGCTTTGCACCATCGCTGCCATCCAATGTGGCGGCGCTGGATGCGATTTTGCAAGCCATTGACGGCACCGGTCTGAAAGCCGGCAACGATATGTTTGTGGCACTGGATCCGGCGGCATCTGAATTCTACAGACACGGCGTTTATGATCTGAAAGGTGAGGGTAAGCAGTTAAGTTCTGACGAAATGGTGGATTTTCTAGCCAGCTGGTGCGATCAGTATCCAATCATCTCTATTGAGGACGGCCTGGCCGAAGATGACTGGGATGGCTGGAAGGTGTTGACGGATCGTATCGGCGCGGCGGTGCAAGTGGTGGGCGATGATATTTTTGTGACCAATCCCGCAATTCTGAAAGAGGGTATCGACAAGGGCGTTGCCAATGCCTTGTTGGTGAAAGTCAACCAGATCGGCACGCTGACTGAAACCATTGCAGCAGTGAATATGGCTCATGACGCCGGTTATCGCTGCATGATGAGCCACCGTTCGGGTGAAACCGAAGACTCTACCATTGCCGATCTGGCTGTGGCGATGGCGACCGGGCAGATCAAGTCCGGCTCAGCTTCGCGCTCGGATCGACTGGCCAAATACAATCAGCTGTTACGTATTGAAGAGGAGCTGGGGAGTGCGGCCCGTTTTGCTGGCCGAAGCGTTTTTTCCAGAGGTTAATCTCAACGGTAGCAGTGACATGGGTAGACGGTTAGGGCGTTGGCTGTTGTGGATTGCAGGATGCGCGTGGCTGGCTTATATGCTGTGGAGTCTGATTTTTTCGGATCACGGTTATCTGGTCTATCAGCAGGAAGCGCAGCAGGTGCATCAGATGGAAGCCGAGCTGGCCGATTTGAAGGCCGAACGCGAACGTCTGGCCCGCGAAGTGCTCCGCCTCAGAAATGATCCGGCAGCACTGGAAGAGCTGATTCACAGAGAACTGGGTTATGTGCACCCGGACGAATTTATGGTGATAAGACGTGAGGGGGAAGGCGTGAGGGGTAAGGAGTGAGGCGTGAAACGTAGTCATCATGAGTTGCTGGTTTGGCAAGAGTCCATTCGTTTCGTTGAGACCGTGTATAAAGTCACATCTGTATTTCCTGGTGCTGAGAAATCGCTCGCGGATCATTGTGCGAACTGGAAACACAGCTTTTGATTGCGCAACGCCTTGGCTATATTTCAAATTTGGAGAACATTACAAATCACATGGACAAAATATTTGGATTGCTGGGCGGGCTAATAAATTCTCTTCGCAGGAGAGGTGACGCGTGAACCCCTCACTCCTCACCCCTCATCAGGTGAATGGCAAAGCCAGAGAGTATCCCCTGGGGGACCCCTCACGCATAACTACCCGTTTTGCGCCTTCACCAACAGGATTGTTGCATCTGGGCAATGTGCGCACCGCATTGCTGAACTGGATGTATGCCAAAAAACATGGCGGGCGTTTTCTGCTGCGTTTTGAGGATACCGATCAAAATCGCTCCGAACAGCAATATATTGATGCGATTAAAGATGATCTGGTATGGCTGGGTTTAAGCTGGGATGGTGATGTACTGTTCCAGTCCGAACATGCAGGCAATCATACCGAGGCGCTGGAGAAGCTGGCAAAACAGGGGCTGGCTTACCGCTGTTTCTGTTCTGAAACGCAGTTGAATCTGGATCGCAAGCTGGCTACATCGCGCGGCCTGCCGCCGCGTTATAATGGCCGTTGCCGTGATCTGGATTGTGCTGAAACAACAGGCCGGGCTGAATCGGAACCCTTTGTCTGGCGTTTGCGTGTGCACGCGAATGATGGCGCAGTGATTGTGCCTGATTTGTTGCACGGCGACATTACCTTCGCCCTGCGTGATCTGGATGATCCGGTCGTGGTACGCTCCGATGGCTCGTTCACCTTTCTGCTGCCCAATGCTGTGGATGATGCCATTGATGGCATTAGCCACGCTGTGCGTGGCGACGATCATTTGACCAATTCCGCCTATCAGGTGTGGATGCTGCAAAAGCTCGGATATACGCCGCCCCATTATCTGCATCATGGCCTGTTGCTGGGCGAAAATGGCGCTAAATTATCCAAACGCAGCGGTAGTCATAGCGTGGCTGAATTGCGCAATGAAGGGTTGCTTCCCGTCGCGCTGTTTCAGGCCATGGCCCGGCTCGGGCATCCGAATATACCGGAAGAGGCGCACAGCGTTGAAGCACTCACTGAGCATGTTGATGTCGAACACGTTTCTACCAGTTCGGTGCGCTGGTCGGATGATGAAATGTGGCGTTGGCATACGCGTTTGCTACATGAACTGGATTCGGATGTGTTGGCGCCTCTGATTCAGCCCTGTGTGCCAGCCGTATCACCTGAAAGATTACATGCCTTTGCGAGTCTGATTGGCAAAAATATCGAACGGGCTAATGATGCCGCGC
>CAZKME010000038.1:0-14668 GCA_964553725.1 uncultured Zetaproteobacteria bacterium | reverse complement strand
TAACTCGGTCGTGCAAAGGACGGACTGTAGTTGCCATCGATACTTCTCCTTTAATCTTTGATTTGGTGAGCGGTATATAGGAACCGGTTAAGCACGATTCAACCCCTTGGCGGAAATCAATTAAATTTTAACCTAGATCCTGCAAGTCCTCGCACATACATAGCGCAACATCTTGATTCATCTGACATATTGAAAAAAACACTCATCGCCAATAAGGTGACTACATGTTTTTTCAATACACCATCTAAACCAATATCTTACACTCTGCACGCACGATCACTTGCAGGATCTAGGTTTAATGCGATTGCCCTGTTTGATTCTATGTTTGGCGTATACCCAGCAGAAATTCGACATTACCCTTGGGGCCATGAATGGGTGATTCGGTGATGCCGACAATCTCGGCATTATCCAGCGTCTCGCTCATCACTACGATTTTATCTATCGCCGCCTGCCGGTGCTCATCATCGCGCACCACGCCCCTGTCCAGATATTTTGCAGCCACTTCAAACTGCGGTTTGATCAGCGCCACGCACCAGCCGCCATTTTTTACAAAGGGCCATGCGCAGGGCAAGACGCGGGTCAGGGATATGAATGAGGTGTCGATGACCAATGCATCAATCGGTTCGGGGATCAGGGATGATGTCAGTTTGCGCACATGCGTTTTTTCTATATTGATGACACGATCATCGTGTTGCAGCCGGTAATGCAACTGGCCATGGCCGACATCGACGGCATAGACTTTTGTCGCTCCATTTTGCAATAAGACATCGGTGAAACCACCCGTCGATGCGCCCACATCCAGACAGATTTTCCCTTCGGCTTGAAAGGGAAAATAGTCCAGCCCCCGCTCCAGCTTCAGGCCGCCGCGTGAGACATATTTCAACACTTCGCGCACATCAACTGGCGCATCTGCCCGAAATGCCATGCCAGATTTATCCGCTTTCTGGCCATTAACATAGACCAACCCGGCCATAATCAGGCGCTGGGCCTGATCAGCGGATTCCGCCAACTTGCGATCGACCAGTAGCAAATCAAGTCGTAGCTTTTTAATTTTTGATTGCGCCAAGGAATCGTGCCGGTGCAGTCAGAGCTTGCGTAAATGTGAGACGATGCCTTCGGCATCCAGTTTAAGATCATGCAGGATTTCCGCCTGCGTACCATGGGCCGGAAAAGTATCGGGCATGGCGATATGGATGAACGGGCCATGCCAGCCAGAAGTCAGCGCCAGCGCAGCAACCTGCTCGCCAATGCCGCCCTGAGCCACGCCCTCTTCGATGATCACCAGCGGCTTGTCTGTTTTCAGATGAGATCGAATAGTTTTTTCATCCAGTGGTTTGATGAAACGCAGATTTAACAACGTGAACGCACGGCCATCTTGCTGGCGCAATGTTTCAACGGCAGACAGGGCATCACGAACGCGATTACCGACAGCAATAATTAGCCCGTCCTCGCCATTTTCCAGCACTTCGGCCTTGCCTACTGGCAGCACATCCGGTTTTGCCAGTTCTACGCCATAACCATTGCCGCGCGGATAGCGAATGGCCACCGGGCCGTTGATGGTCAGGGCGGTCGCCAGCATGTGTTTTAATTCCGCTTCATCTTTCGGGGCCATTACCGTCATATTGGGCAGGCTGCGCATAAAGGCGATATCGAACATGCCGGTATGAGTGGCCCCGTCAGCGCCGACAATGCCGGCCCGATCCATGCAGAATGTCACTGGCAGATTCTGAATGCAGATATCGTGAATAATCTGATCATAGGCGCGTTGCAAAAAGGTTGAATAAATGGTGACAAAGGGACGCTTGCCGACCACCGATAAACCACCGGCAAAGGTGACGGCATGTTGTTCGGCAATGCCGACATCAAAACAGCGTTCAGGATGACGGCGGGCGAAACGCGATAATCCGGTGCCGCCGGGCATGGCGGCTGTGATGGCAACGATGCGATCATCGGCTTCGGCCAGATCGGCCAGCGTTTCGGCAAATACTTCGGTATAGCTTGGCGGCTTTCCCTCACTCTTGTGCGGCTTGCCGGTTTGCACGCTGTACGGGCCCAACCCGTGCCATGTTTCCGGATCTTCCTCGGCAGGCGAAAAACCAAAGCCTTTTTTGGTGATCGTATGCAACAGCATCGGGCCGCTCAGCTCCTTGCAATTGGCTAGCGTCGGCAGCAGATGCTCAAAATCATGGCCGTCAATCGGGCCGATATAACGAAAACCCATTTCTTCAAACAGGGTGCCGGGCGTAATCATGCCTTTGACATGTTCTTCCACCCGCTTGGCTGCATCGAGTGCGCCGGGCAGTTTATTCAGAATCCGGCGGGCCGTGTCTTTGGCCTGCGTGTACGGTTTGCCGGTAATAATGCGCGCCAGATACGATGACATGGCACCGACATTCGGGGCAATCGACATTTCATTGTCATTAAGAATCACCAGCATATTATTGTTGCGCGCACCGGCATGATTGAGCGCTTCAAAGGCCATGCCGCCGGTCAGCGCGCCATCGCCAATCACTGCAATCACGTTATTGTGTTCACCGCTTAGATCGCGGCCGCAGGCCATGCCGTAAGCTGCCGAAATCGAGGTGGATGCGTGGCCTGCACCAAATGGATCATGCTCGGATTCGCTGCGTTTGGTGAAGCCGCACAGGCCGTCTTTTTGGCGAATTGTGGGTATGCCGGACAAGCGCCCGGTGAGAATTTTATGTGGATAAGCCTGATGGCCGACATCCCAGACGATTTTATCACGCGGCGAATCAAACAGGTAATGCAGTGCGATGGTCAATTCCACAACGCCGAGTCCGGCGCCCAGGTGGCCGCCAATCGGCGCCAGCGTTTCAATCAGGTACTGGCGCATCTCCGTGGCCAGTTGCGGCAACTGATCTTCATACAGGGCTTTGAGATCGGAGACGCCACGAATGTTTTCCAGCATCGGATAAGTCACGTATTACGCTCCTGAATATAATGCACCAGCGCCTGCAAACGCTCGCCCTGGCAGCCCAAAGCACCGCAGGCGGTAATCGCCAATGCTTGCATTTCCTCCGCCAGTTCGCGAGCCCGTTGCAATCCGAGCACGGATACATAGGTCGCCTTGTTCTGTTCAGCATCCTTGCCAGCGCTTTTGCCGAGATCCGATGAACTGGCTGTCACATCAAGAATATCATCGGCAATCTGGAATAACAGTCCGACCGCTTTGCCATAGCGGGAACAGGCTTCCAGTTTGTCGGCCCCGGAACCGGCCAGCATAGCACCTGCTTCACAGCACCAGCGTAACAATGCGCCGGTTTTATGCAGATGAATCCGTTCAACACGCAGCATATCCATGTTTTCGCTGCTGCATTCGGCCTGCATATCGAGCATTTGCCCACCAACCATGCCCTGGCATCCAGCTGCAATGGATAGTTTATATATCAACTGGCAACGCAGTTCGGCATCCAGATCGGATGCGGCCAGCAGCTCAAATGCCAGCGTCTGCAAGGCATCAGCGGCCAGCACGGCTGTGGCTTCATCAAACTGCCTGTGACAGGTGGGATTGCCGCGCCGTAAATCATCATCATCCATGCAGGGTAAATCATCGTGAATCAGCGAATAGGTATGGATACACTCAATCGCCAGCGCCGCAGGCATGGCTGATTCCGGGGACTCACCGCCGCAGGCTGCATAACATTCCAATAACAGGGCCGGACGAATGCGTTTGCCACCGGCCAGCAGACTGTAGCGCATGGATTCCAGCAAACGCTGCGGCACTACGGCTGTTCGTTCATCCAGCATAGCGGCCAGCGCAGCTTGCACATGGTCTGCATGTGCAGAAAGAAATTCAGGTGTCTGCACTTATGAGGGTTCGCCGGCGGCACTGTCATCCAGCACCTGCAAACGTTGATCGGCCTGATCCAGCAACGCTTCGCAGCGCCGTGATAGCTTCACCCCCTGCTCAAACGCAGCCACACTCTCTTCAAGCGGCAATTCACCCGATTCCAGTTTTTCAACCAGGCCGGTCAAACCGGCCAGCGCCTGTTCAAATGATAGTGTTTTAACGTCAATTTCCTTGCTCACAACTGCGAACTCCTTACCCGCCAATACAACGGGGATGGTGGATTCTATGGCCCACTGCGCCTTGGTCAATGTGGAGGTCGAAGTGGGGAGACAATATGAAGCGGAATTTCCATTGCATTCGGGCTAGGCTACGGCCATGCAAATGATTCACCATGACATTCAGGATTACCCGAAATCGATTGCCGAACAGGAGACTCTGGTCGCCGCAATTCTGGCCGGGACTGCCGAGCCGGGCATTATTTTTACCGAGCACCCTCCGCTTTATAGCATCGGCACATCCGGCAGTGAAACGGATGTCCTGAGGCGCAGCATTGATGGGGAATCCATTGCAGTCTATCCAACCGGGCGCGGCGGCGAGGTGACGTATCACGGGCCGGGGCAGTTGATCTGTTATGTGATGGCTGATTTGAGAGCCCGGCAGGATTTGCATGCTCATGTGCGCAGGCTGGAAGAAATGATGATTCGTACCCTGTCCGATTTCGATATCCGGGCCGACAGAGATCCGCGCGGCATCGGCGTCTGGGTCGATGGGAAAAAAATTGCGGCGGTTGGCGTACGTTGCCGCAAATGGATCACTTTTCACGGCATTGCTCTGAATATCAATCCCAATCTGCGCCATTTCTCCGGCATCGTGCCCTGCGGCATGTCCGATGCACCGGTGACGTCTATGCGGGTGCTGGGCTCGGATGCCAGCCGCCAACAGGTTGAGCGGGTTATTCGCCAACACAGCGCCGTGTTTTCACATGCGTGATTCCGCATGAGTTTTTTCACATGAGTTTATTCGCATGAGTACGAAGCAGTCGCCGTCAGCTCCCGGCCCGGCCAGCCCGATCACCTTGCACAAGCATGTGTATCGCGGCGACAATCGCTTGCGTGTGGCGCTGGTGGGGCACCCCAACAGTGGCAAGAGTACAATTTTCCATGCCGTCGCCAGCACCCGTTATCGTACCGGAAAACTCAGCGGAACCCATAAACCCTATGCCGAGTGCCCGGTGCAGATTGGCGTGGATGAAATCCACCTGGTTGATCTGCCTGGTCTGCCCTCGTTGCGTGGACTGAGCGGCGATGATCTGGAAGCCTTGAAATATCTGCTTTGGGGTGATGCCAGACCGTTGATTTCGAGGCATGAGCGCAGTGAGCCGCCGGCCCCGTTTTCGCGTCCCGATGTGTTAATTCAGGTGATTGATGCCAGCGCCTTGCAACAAAGCCTTGAACTGTCGCTGGAACTGGCGGAACTGGGGCTGCCGGTCGTCATTGCGCTGAATATGATGGATGAGGCGCACCGTAAAGGTGTTGAGATTGATGTGGATGCGTTATCCGAAAAGCTTGGCGTCCCGGTTATTCCAACCGTCGCTCTGAAAGGCCATGGCCTGGAACAGCTGTTTGCTTGCGTGTTACAATCGGGACGAAATCCTGTCTGCCCGCTGCCGCAAGCGCCAAGCCCGCATATTCAGCTATGGGCCAACCGCTTGCACAAGGTGATCGACAGACCGGAAATTCAGCAAGCCTTCGCCATTCCGGCCAATATGCTGACCATGAATTTGCTGGAGCAGGATAATTATCTGCGCTCCGAAATAAAAAGTCATTTCCCGGAGCTTGCGCCGGGCATTCACGCACTGCGAGAACAGGCGAATCTGGCACTGCCCAGGACATTAACCGAAGAGGTCAAAGCTGACCGCCATCATCGCGCCATGACGTTGCACAACGACGTGGTGCATCATGTACACAAGCCGAGGATCAGCTGGGAAGATCGTATGGATATGATATTCCTGCATCCGCACTGGGGGCTGATTGGTTCGCTGGCAGTGTTTGCCGCCGTACTATTCATGGTATTTGAAGTCAGCACAGGGCTGGATGCCGTTTCTTCCGCCAAACTGGCCACCATGATCTCCACATG
The DNA here is from genome assembly GCA_964553725.1 of uncultured Zetaproteobacteria bacterium. Taxonomy (GTDB): domain Bacteria; phylum Pseudomonadota; class Zetaproteobacteria; order Mariprofundales; family Mariprofundaceae; genus Mariprofundus. The sequence continues at coordinate 8,721 of CAZKME010000038.1, read as the reverse complement.
GCAGCCGGATACAGCTACCGGCGTGATTGCTCGCGCCGTGTCCGACGGGCTGATAGGGCTAATCGGCATTGTTGTGCCCTATATGCTGCCGCTGGTGCTGATGCTGGTGGCGCTGGAAGAGAGCGGCATCATGCACCGCATTGCATTTGTGGTGGATCGTTTTTTTCATGCCATCGGCCTGCATGGACGGGTGGCAGTACCGTTTTTGCTCGGCTTGGGCTGTAATGTGCCCGCTATTGCTGCGACCCGTGGCCTGACCAGCGGTCGCGATCGGGTGGTTGCATCTTTATTGATTACATTTGTACCGTGCTCGGCGCGTTCGGCTGTGGTGCTGGCGCTGGGGGCCAAATATCTCGGCGCGACAGGCGTGTTCCTGTTATTTATTTTAAGTCTGCTGGTGATTGCGCTGCTCGGGCGATTGCTTTCACATCGCTATCCGGAAATCAGCCCCGGCCTGATTCAGGAAATTCCGGCCTATACATGGCCGAAAATACGCCCTTTGCTGACGTCCACATGGCAGCGCACCAAAGATATTGTTACGATTGTATTGCCCTTGCTGGTTGGCGGCAGCATCGTGCTGGCGCTATTGCAATTCATGGGCGGCGATCAGATCATCAATGCGGCGCTGTCGCCTGTCACCGGCTGGATGCTCGGCCTGCCGCTGGTGCTTGGCGTACCCATTTTGTTCGGCGTACTGCGCAAGGAATTATCGCTGGCGATGATCTATCAGGCCCTGGGAACCTTTGATGTCGGCCAGGCGCTGGACTGGATTCAGATTTCCACTTTTCTGGTGTTTCTGCTGTTTTATATTCCGTGCATTTCCACTTTCGCCGTGATGGTCAAAGTCATTGGCCGCAAGGATGCGCTGTTTTCCGTCGCCCTGTCCATTGGCGTGGCACTTGTTGTTGCTGTGGCCGTTCGCCTGCTCCTGAACAGCATTGCGGGTTTGATATAAAAATCGGCGGAGCATCGAATAAACCGCTTGCAATCCTTCGGGTTGATGCGCTGCACATGGCTCAAACAGGTGCACATTCACAGTCGTGACATCTGTCACATCAAGCCTTGAAGGCGGTGATAGCATTTACCATGTAGTCGGCAAGATGCTGACGCAAGTTTCACCAAGGAGGTAATGATGATGAATCAGGATGAAACATCACTGATGGCTTACCACAAGGCCTTGCATCAATAATTCCTTCAGTTAACAGCCAGTCATACTCGCTCACCCCATCTTTTTGACTGGTCAGCGCCCGGCACAATCCATACTCCTCTTTTGTGCCGGGCGTTCTTTTTTATAACGGTGCGTTATAGCAACGTTTCTCCACCATAAAATAACCGTGTGTCGATGGTATTTCCCGGTAGCTGATGTGGATGCTGTCAGCTGAACTGAATGTCTGACTGGTACCGAAAACCACCATTTCCTGATGCGTAATTTCCGAACCACGGGGATAGTCAATACGCATGGCATGATCCGAATCCCAGTGAATAATAGCATCATAGCCGTGTCGGAATGAAAAACTGTGCATGCCGCTGTTGAACGGGCTATGCATCGGGCGGATGTTGATACTCAGAGCTTGATCGCCCGGCCTGTCCCCGCTCGACACACGGTAAAAGGTCGCTACCAGTTGCCCGGACGGGGAGTTGCATTCAAACATAACATCTGTTTTATCAGCAAAGCCGCAGCCGCCGATCAGTAATGTGGTATACAGCAGGGTTGCACAAATCAGCGTCCGTCTCATATTATGGCGGAGAAACGAGCCCATTCTTTTTCCACCCGTTGCAGACAATCCTCTACCGCCACCCCGTCAAAATAATTACCCACCAGCGCCAGCGGTTGATTGGCAAGCATGGCGTCCATTTCCTCCATCAACTGATGATGGCCCATGTCGGGGGCTGGCAGGCGATTGGTTTTGTGAAACACGTATTGTAAATCGGAAATCTCCACGCCCAGCACCGTGCAAATACGCTGAACTTTCTCTTCATCACCCAGCAGTCCCGGCTTGAAATGGAATGTGAAACCCCGCAAATGCGGGTGCGCTACAAAATCACGTGATACGGCTGAATAAAAATCATCATCGACGGCAATAATGCCGGCTGCCGGCAGCAGCGGCACGGCATCGCTGCCTGTCACGATACCGACCGATTCAATCTCCACTTCATCCACCCAGCCCAGTTGTTCTGCTATATCGGCATGAGCGCCCTCCAGCAGGCGCGATGCTGCCAGCGCAGGCGTGGCGCAGACCAGTTTATCACATGCATAAATGCCATCTGTTGTTTCGACGACATAACCGGCTGCATGGCGATGAATGGCATGAATATGCTGCCCTGTTTTTATTTCCAGACGTTGCTCAAGCGCTGCAATAATACGCCCCAGACCTGCCGCAAAGGTGTAACTGCGCAGTACAGATTTATCGCGCGGGCGTTTGCGGAACAGCATATCCGCCGGCATATTGTCCGCCGCCTGGCATGTCACGGCATTGAATGCATGCCGGAACACATCGTGATAGTTCGTTGGCCCCATCAGGGCGGTGTAATAAGGCGCAATGGATTTCCCTTCTTTCTTCAGCGAAAAAACCCGCCAGATGTGGGTGAACAGTTCAAAGAAATGTAACCGGGAAGGGATGGAAACCAGCTTGTCGTTGGCCAGCATACGATAAGACAGTTTCTTGCGTCCCAGCATTTGCCCGCTCAGTTCCAGCTTGTCTAACAGGGTCAACAGGCGCGCATAGGAATTGAAACAGGTGTGCGTACCCATTTCGAGCCAGAACGGCTCCGCTTCATCCGGCACGATTTCCGAATGAAAACAGCCACCGCTGCGACTTTCTTTTTCCAGCACGAGCACGTTGATACCGGCTTGCTGTGCTTCAAAGGCCATTGCCAGGCCTGAAATACCAGCGCCGATAACAATCATATCGCAGGTTGTATTCATGTTGGCGATGTTACGTTACCCCGCATTGTTGCGCCTGCACATGGTTCAGCGCCGGGTCGCCATCTTCCTGCATATTCAGCGGCATGGTTACTGTGAGTGCGGTATCGGAGAACAGCCGGGCATCCACCCTGCCTTTATGGCCCAGCTCCAGCAGCAGATAGCAATCAGGCGGATGTCCATAACCTTCCAGAATCAGATCAATCAGGCCCTGAATGCGCTCAGGGCTGACAGGGTTGGCGGCGCTGACGGAGAAATAAATGCCGAAAATCGCATCGTTATCCGGCGCACTGCTGAAAAAATTTACACCACTATGCGAGCCAGAAAACGAATTTTGCGTGACAGCAAGGTTCTTTTTAAGCATATTTCCGCCGCCTGCAAGCAGCCCCTGACAGTAATCTTGCTCAGAGGATAAGCAAGATATGGCATCATGAAGCAATTGTTGCATGCAGTGACGGCGAATAGAAATTTCACGGGTATCGGAAGACATGGCGCAAGCATAAATCCTTGTTGCGGGTCGTCAATGGATACAGATATCCGCAGTTCGCTGAAATACTGCTGTGATTATTATCACGTCGCATGCGGAGAAATTGTTGGAGATTGTTTTTTTCAGCCCGCATGATTCATGAATCGCAGTGATGATTGCGCCGGACATTTGTTCGCAACGGATTTTTGCGAAAACGGCCGTAACCATGTTTACGAACGCCTGAGCAAGGATTCGTTGCGGGCAAAGAGCCTGCCCCCGGCTTGAACGGGGGAACAAACAAGGGCGCGGCAGCATTTATGAATAATGCGGGTTTTTGCCATGGAGACTTCACTGAGCAGATGAAAAAGCAGATGTTTATGTCCGCATCCTCATCCGGAGGTTTGTTCGGAATTATTATGAGCCGTAAATCCCTTATGGCTTGTTCATTGCTGTTGGCCGCGTTGTGCGGTTTTGGCCTGTGGGGCGCTTACAGCGTTTACCATAGCGAACAGCTTGCCATCGCCCTGAAACAGGCCGGAAACGAACTTCAACAAGCCAGAGCAGGCAATGATTCCCGGCTTGGGAAATTGGCAGCCGAGTTGCAAACCGGGCAAAACAAACTGGCCGTTTATGCACGTACGCTGGGTCAAATGCAGGCCCGCATGGCCAGGCTGGATGCACTGGGCGCGCATCTGGTGGATGTTGCTTCACTGGATAAAAATGAGTTTGATTTCGGGCTGGCCCCTGCCTTTGGCGGTCTTAGCCAAAAACAGCGTGAACCGTTCAATGCCGATATGGGTCTGCATCAGGGCATTAGCTCGGCGCAGGAGCGTCTGAAGCTGCTGGATGTGCAGTTAACGGCAGTCAATTTCATGCTGGAGAAAAAAAATACCGCAGTGAACGCCAAACCGCATATCTGGCCGACAACAGGCGGCTGGATCAGTTCAGGCTTTGGCCCGCGTATTGATCCTTTCAGCGGCGCGCCGGCCATGCATCGTGGCGTTGATATCGCCAATCACTTTGGCGCGCCGGTCAAGGCGGCCAGCCCCGGCATTGTGAGCTTTGCCGGCAAGATGGCCGATTTCGGCTATGTCGTGGATATCGAACACGGTTACGGCTATCGGACGCGCTATGCCCATTTGTCCAGTTTGGCAGTGAATGTCGGTGATGTTATTAAAGGCGGGCAGATGCTGGGGCGTATCGGCTCCACAGGCCACTCCACCGGCCCGCATTTGCACTATGAGGTGCGTCACAATGGCAAGCTGATCAACCCCGGAAAATTCCTGCACAGAGGTTAGTGGAGACAGAAAGCTGTCGTCAGGCGTTCCTCAATTTGAGAGCCTGGAACACTTCATCGGCATGGAAGGACGAGCGCACCAAGGGGCCTGCGGCCACCATGCCGAAACCTTTTTTCTCGGCAATGTATTTGAAATCATCGAATTCCTCGGGCGTCCAGTATTTCATGACCGGATGATGTTTTTCACTGGGCCGCAGATACTGGCCGATAGTCAGAATATCGATTCCTGCTTCGCGCATATCGTCGAGCACCTGCAATACTTCATCGCGCTGTTCGCCGAGCCCCAGCATAATGCCGGATTTGGTCACCACAGACGGATCAAGCTCCTTGGCGCGCTGCAACAGGCGCAAGCTGGTGAAATAACGTGCGCCGGGACGGATTGACCGGTACAAACGCGGCACAGTTTCCAGGTTATGATTGAAGATATCGGGCTTCGCTTCGATAATCGTATTCAGGCAACTGGCCGGTTTACGCTGAAAATCCGGCGTGAGGATTTCAATGGTCACGCCCGGCTGTCGCGCTTTCAGCTCCCGGATCACCGTCGCATAATGGCCGGCTCCCCCATCTTTTAAATCATCGCGATCCACCGATGTAATGACCACATGTTTCAGTCCAATCTGCGCTACGGCTGTGGCCAGATTCACCGCTTCATCAGCATCAATCGGGTCGGGGCGGCCTGTCGCCACATCGCAAAAAGCGCATGTGCGGGTGCACACGCGCCCGAGAATCATGAAGGTGGCCGAACCCTGTTTCCAGCAGCCGCCGATATTCGGGCAGGATGCTTCTTCACAGACCGTATTCAATTTTAATTTGCGCATCAATTGCACAATGGATTTGTACTCGGGCGACATTGGTGCGCGCACTTTTAACCATTTGGGCTTGCCTGTCATCGGTTCGCCCTGATGTTCTGTCTGGATGGGGATTACTTTACGACTCATGCGGGCAAGGCTAGCGCATCTGGCTGTTTCGTAAATCCATCGTGCTTTTCAGGGTGATTCTTGGCATGCTTCGCGACCATAGACTGCGTATTTGAGCAGTCGATGGAGTGATTGAATGAGTTTATCCTGTTTTATAAAACTGTTTGTCGTGGCGCTTGCGGCTTCGCTTGTGGGTTATTACGCCTTATCCGCGATCGGCCCGCAGAACGTGCCTGCCGCTTCTCTGTTTGCCACCGGCATTACGCTGGGCATTATTTTTGGCGGCCTGCTGGTGGCGCTTGCGCCCAAGCCTTCCGCTGCCGGGCCGGCGAAAAAAGGAGAAAGCAGCAACCTGTATGTCGGTAATTTGCCTTTTAATGCGGGCGTGGATGATGTCAAAAATCTGTTTGCACCGTTTGGCGAGGTGATTGATGTGCGGCTTGTCAAAGATCGGCGCAGCAAACGGTTCAAAGGTTACGGCTTTGTGGAAATGGATGCTTCGGGCGCTATCGAAGCCATCAAACAACTCGATGGCAACGATTATGCCGGGCGCACCCTGCGCGTGAACGAGGCCAAGAAGAAAGGCGAAGAATAAAACCAGGTTAGGGGTGAGGCGTCAGGAGTAAGGAAAACCCGAGCCTCTGACGCTTCACACACATTTCCTTCGCTTGCGTACGGCTTCGGCCAGCGTGTGCAATAATGTTTCTGAATCTTCCCACCCCAGGCAGGCGTCGGTAATACTGATACCGAAGGCCGGTTGTTCGCCCGGAACAATATTCTGACGCCCTTCATGCAAATGCGATTCAATCATAATGCCGGTGATGCAACGGTTGCCGCCAGCAATCTGGCCAGCCAGATCTTCACCAACTGCAATCTGGCGTTTGAACTGTTTGCTGCTGTTGGCATGGCTGCAATCCACCATCAAATGGCACGGCAAGCTGGCCGCTTCCAGTTCAGATGTGGCACGCTCCACGCTGGCCGCATCGTAGTTCGGCTGTTTACCGCCGCGCAGAATAATATGACAATCATCATTGCCGGATGTGGAGAAAATCGCCGACTTGCCCTGCTTGGTCAGTGAAATAAACACATGCGGGTGACGTGCTGCGTGCAGCGCGTCAATGGCAATTCTGAAGCCGCCATCGGTGCCATTTTTGAAACCGACCGGGCAGGACAGACCACTGGCCAGTTCACGATGCCCCTGTGATTCGGTCGTGCGTGCGCCAATGGCACCCCAGCTGACCAGATCAGCCACATATTGCGGCGTAATCAAATCAAGGAATTCGGTGCCGGCGGGCACGCCCATTTCATTGAGTTCAAGCAGCAGCTGGCGCGCCAGCCGGATGCCCTTGTTGATTTCAAAACTGTTATCCAGATTGGGATCGTTAATCAATCCTTTCCAGCCAACCGTGGTGCGCGGTTTCTCAAAATAGACACGCATCACAATCAACAAATCTTTACCGAGTTCTTCGCGCATGCGTTGAATATGGAGAGCATATTCCAGTCCGGCTTTCGGATTATGGATTGAGCAGGGCCCGACCACCACCAGCAGACGATCATCCTCACCTTGCAGGATTTCATGGATGGCATTACGGGTGTCATGCGTGGTGCGGGCAGCCGCTTCGGAAATCGGGTGTTCGGCATGCACCTGTTCCGGCGCAGCAATTTCGCTCATGCCGCTAATGCGTAGATCGTCAGTATTGTACTTCATAGCCATGATTATAATGCCCTTCCACCTGTCATTCGCCGACGTTGTAATCGGCGGCGGCGCAGTATCGCAGAAAATTATTCGGCTCGCACGCTTGAATCGTTATTCATGCGCAGCTGCGATAATAAGGACAAATATCAATACATCCTTTATGCTGTTGCCCATGCGAACCATTGATCGAATCGAGCCTTTTCGTGTCATGCAGTTGCTGGAGCGCGCCAAAGCGCTGGAAGCAGAGGGGCGCAAGATTATTCACATGGAAATCGGCGAGCCGGATTTCCCCACCCCGCCGTTGGTGATTGAAGCCGCCCGTCGCCATCTGGATGACGGCGACAACTTTTATACGCCGTCAACCGGCAACCCGAAACTGCAACAGGCACTGAGCGCATGGTACAAACAGGAATATCATGTTGAGATAGCGGCAGAGCGAATCCTGATTACGCCCGGCACATCCGGCGCATTCAGTCTGATTTACGCCGTCCTGCTCGATGCCGGTGAATCGGTATTGCTGTCTGATCCTGGTTATCCGTGCCAGCGCAATTTTATCCGCCTGAGCGGCGCTGAGCCGATCAATATCCCGGTTGGGCCAGCTACGCGTTATCATTTATCAGATGAACTGATCGGGCGATATTGGCAACCGCACAGCCGGGCCGCAGTTCTTATCAACCCATCCAATCCGACCGGCACGCTGATTGATGATCAGGCCATGGCGGCGCTGGCCGGGGCTTGCCGCGAGCATGGCGGTTATTTGATTTCCGACGAGATTTATCATGGTTTGACCTACGGCAGACGGGCGCGTTGCGCACTGGAATTTGATGATAACGCAATTATCGTGAACGGCTTTTCCAAACGCTGGGCCATGACCGGCTGGCGCATAGGCTGGGTGATTGTGCCGCAATCCCTGATCGATGCCTGTCGCCGGGTGATGCAGAATATTTTTATTGCCGCGCCGACGTTGTCCCAGCACGTTGCGATGACAGCATTGCATGCGAACGACGCGGTGGAGCAGATGCGTCTGGCCTATGATGAACGGCGGCGTTATTTGTTACAGGCCTTGCCCGAACTCGGCTTTGATATTGTGGTGGAACCGCAGGGGGCATTTTATATCTATGCCAATGTCGCCAGGATTACATCGGATGCGAGAGCGTTTTGTTGGGATTTGCTGGAGCAGGCCGGAGTAGCCATCACGCCGGGTGAGGATTTCGGCGTATTTAGGGCGAACGAGCATCTGCGGTTTTCCTACGCCACCGGCCTGGAGGACATTCGGACAGGGGTGCAGAGAATCAGGGATTTTCTGCTATATTCCAGCGCGAGCTGACGTCAGGGCATTCCTATTAACATACGAGCCACTTGCAAAAGTCGTGAGCGGCGACTTACTTCAAGCTTTTATAGTAATAGCACCATAAACCTGTG
>CAZKME010000037.1:0-14721 GCA_964553725.1 uncultured Zetaproteobacteria bacterium | reverse complement strand
GTTGCGGGCAAAGGAACAAGCAACGGCGCGGCAGCATTTATGAATAATGCGGGCTTAAGCGTGTGAATGCTTTCATCCACGGTTGCGATGTGACAGGCATAAAAGCGCCATTGCGGGTTAGCTGTTGTCGGGGATGACCAAGTCCATGAGTTCGTCAGTGGTCGTTGTGTTGTATTCGCCTGCTGCCAGTTTTGTATTTTGTAATGACAGCGCCCCGATATGCGTGCGTGTCAATGCGATGACATGATTTCCGACAGCTGCAAACATGCGGCGCACCTGATGATATCGGCCTTCATGTAGAATCAGCGTAGCCTCCGTAGCATCAAGAAAAATGGATAACTCCGCCGGCAGGCAGGGTCTATCGTCTCCTTCGAGCCGCAGTGCGCCGCTGGCGAAACGTTCCACCTCACTGGTATCCACCGGTTTATCCAGAGTGACGGCGTAGGTTTTGGAAATATGCTGTTTGGGGCTGGTCAGCTGATGGTTGAGTTGCCCGTTATCGGTGACAATGAGCAGGCCGGATGTTTCCTTGTCCAATCGTCCCACACTGGATAATGGCGGTTTTCGATCAATCCAGCGTTCAGGGAAATTGGCATAAATCAGGCGTCCATCCTCTTTGCGTGAGCAGACGCTGCCCAGCGGTTTGTGATAAATAATGGTCAATCCGTCCGGGTGATCCAGTGCTACGCCTTCAAGGAGCACCTGATCAGAAAATACTTTCTGAGCCGGTGAAAAGGCGGGTTTCCCATTCACTGTAATCCATCCCTCTTTAATCCAGTGACGTACATCTTTCCTCACCCCGTAGCCGAGGTTAGAGAGCAGTTTATCCAGTCGTTCTGTTTTGCGCATTATTTGATTCCTTTGATGACTTTGAATCCGTCCGCTTCAATCAGCGTTCTGCACTGCCCCAATGCCGATTGTAGCAGCCGTTCATAGGGCAGTTTTCGATTGGCCACCAGATACAGCAACCCGCCTCGCCTCAGGCTGTTGCAGGCGCGCAATACAATAGATTGTCCCAATGCTATATTTCTTGTCTGGCCGCTGTGAAATGGCGGATTGCAAACAATCCAGTCCAGTTCGGTTGGCAGGGTTTCAGTTGCGGCATCTATCCAGTGGGATTGGATGATATCCGGCCATGTTGCGGTGTTCAGGATGGCGCAATCGAGTGCGAACCTGTCGGCTTCAACAAGGTGGAGGCGTTTGATGTCGGCAGAGTGGCGCAGGAGATGCGTAGCCAGAAGACCGTAACCGCAACACAAATCCATGCCCGTGCCGGATAGTTCAGGCAGTTGCTCAATCAGCAGGGAGGAACCGGCGTCAGCTTTGTCCCAGCTAAACAGGCCAGGTTGCGAAATCAAACCATGTCTATCCATTCGGCGGGGTTTGCCGGCGTCAATCCATCGGGCTGCCAGACCGCTATCGAACATGGGGGATTTTTGCGCGGAAAAAATACGGCATTTGGATTTGGCACGTGACGTCAGGTTTCCGGCCAGTTGTTTAAGCGCGGATTCATAGCTTTTCGCGCCATGTTTATTGGCGCAGGCCATGATGATTTTACCATTTTTCTGTAATCTGTTCATCGCCTCTGCCATCCAGGCATGCGTCTGCTGTTTGTTTTTACCCGGCAATAACAGGATCAAGTCGTACGCATTGTTGCTATCAGGCCAGTCGGGTGAAACGGGCAGGCCGCTTTTGCCAATGGCGGTATATTCGCTTTTGACATGTTGCTGGAGGTCAATCTGTTCGGCCTGCTCACAGAAGGCCTGTGCATTGATTATCAGCATGCGCGCCGGCAGCAATGCAAGCGCAGTTTGATATAATAATTCAGTTGCGGACATGGTTCGGACTGTATGAAGTGAATGTTCGACTGTCCAATGTTCGAGGTGAAGCGATTGCAGTCAGCGGGTTATTTGTTGCAGATTAAATAAAATCATTCATATTGACCTATATCAAGGCACGCAGGTACAGGTGCGGGCTAGAAATCAGGGTATTGCAGTTGCTAACTCCTGTTCATGCTATAACAAGAGTGTTTTGGAGCGCGCTGGAGGTGAACTGGGTTCGGGGATGGATTCCTCTCTGGGGGGGATTCTTTGCGGTTGTCCGGTTGCGGTGGAAAAGTTATCCTTAGCCTGTAGCTTCCTGGAGGAAGCAATCCTGCAAAACAATATGACAAGGAGAAAGAAATGAAAACAATATTGGGAATCACGATGATGGCCGTGCTGGCTTTAGGTATGTTCACTGCTTCGGAGGCGATGGCCGGAGCAGAAGCAAAATGTAAGGCGTGTCATAATTTTACCGCCAAAAAGAAAGTTGGGCCCGGCCTGTTAGGTGTGTTTGGCCGCAAAGCAGGCATCATGCCCGGCATGAAATACAGCGCCAGCCTGAAAAATGGCGGCTGGGTATGGAATGAGAAAAATCTTCGTATATTCCTGACCGATACCAAAAAAGGCATCAAGACGCTGACTGGTGACAAGAAAGCCAAGACCAAGATGAAGATCAAGGTCAAGGCCGCCAAGATGGATGATATCATCGCGTTCCTTAAGGGACTTAAGTAGAGGGTACCCGAAAAAGCAAATGGGATGGTGATCATCGCATAGCTTCACTGGTGACGGGCTGGCCCGCATTGCTCATCGGAAATGCGGGCTGTGCCTGCAAACAGACGTTGTAATACCAGGAATGTGATGGCTTAATCGTTCATAAGTTGTGATAGATTGTGATAGATATAAGGAGGTGAGTTTATGAAGAAATGTAACATGGAAGGCGGGGCTGTTTTTGGTTTTTTCGCAGTGCTGATGGTAGCGGTGTTGGGCGTCGGTGCGACAAGCGCACTGGCCGGGCACCATAAAAAGAATTATGACGAGATGGTGTCCGTTCCGGCCGGTAAATTCATATACGGTCAGGTTTACGCCAAGCAGGAAGTCGATCTGCCTGCCTTCAAGATCGACAAGTATGAAGTGACCAACGAGCAATATGCCAAGGTGGTAAAAGATTTCAAATATGAACCTGAGGAAGCTCATTTTCCGGCCGTATTTGTGTCTGAAATCGAAGCTGAAGCCTACTGCAAGGCGGTTGGCAAGCGGCTTCCCTCTGAACAGGAGTGGGAAAAAGCGGCACGGGGAACCGATGGCAGAATATACCCCTGGGGCAATGAGTTTGATAAAACGTTGGCTGCAACCAAAGAGACCACGGTTGGAAAACAAAAAGCCAGAGAAGTGGGTTCCTATGAAAAAGGCAAAAGCCCGTATGGTGCCATGGATATGGCCGGCAATGTATGGGAGTGGACGTCCGGTTTTGAGGAGCGTTATAGTATTCTTAGAGGCGGGTCGTATTTTGAGCCGGCCTGGGCTGCTACCGTGATCAACACCCTGACCAGTATCCCTGAAGACGGAAAAGAATACGTCGGATTCCGCTGCGCTAAAGGCGGTAAATAGATTGGGCTTTTCCAGCGCAGAAATGAGTATCTGTCTGCGCTGGAAAGGTTGCTTCCTCCTGCATACATATATGGCTCGCCTTCAGGATGACGGCGCTGAATGAATATTAAGCGCTTGCACTGGTGGCATTTTTTTGGCGGTGTCGCTCTATTTCTTCTGATTATTCAGTTTTTTTCGGGGCTTGTCCTAACCATGTTTTATCTGCCGCATTTGCATGATGCCTATGCCAGTATGAACAGAATATATAATGAACTAGGCACGGTGGCATGGATCAGGGACACGCATCGATGGGCTGCCCTGTTCATTGTTATTACCGTTATCCTGCACCTTATCAGAAGCTTCGTAAGGAGGGATTACCTGAACGGCAAGGGTAAAACATTCTGGTTGACGGGCATGCTTATTTTTCTGCCCCTGATTGGGATTTTGATCACCGGATTTATTTTACCATGGGAGTGGCGAGCCTACTGGTTTATGGAAATGGTGCCGAATTATGCGGGCGAAATCGCCTTTGTCGGCCCGGCCTTGAAAAGTTTTCTGATTGATGCGTTTACACTGAATCGCTCACTTATTGCACATGTGCTTGTTTTTCCTGCCATTATACTGGTATTGCTGGAAATTCATTGTCTTTCCAAGATGCGAAAAAGAAAGGGCCGACTCTCCAGATATTTTATCGTGCATGGTTTGCTGGCGCTGCCGTTTCTGCTGGCGATTGGCGTACTGGCGTATGTATTACCGATGCCCACGCAGGATCCTCAAATTATTCCGATGCCGCTGGAAGGTGCCTACCTGCCGACCGTCGAATGGTTTATTCTGATACTCTATGTGCCCTATTTACACATGAAGGGTTTTATGGCTCCGTTGCTGGGCTTATATCTGCCATTTCTGCTCTTTCTTTCATTGGCTTTTCTTCCCTATATTGTGCGCAGCAGGGAGGTTGGTGACAGACATACAAAAGATACTGATGCCAACAACAGGCGTGGTCTGTTTGGCAGGATGCTTCGGTGCATTCCGGGCTTTGGCCCTCAGACAAAGTTGCTGGCTGCGATTAGTATATGTATGCTCGCCATCACCATGTTTGGTTCGATTTATGCGGGGAGTGCCGTATCACCAACCATGGGCTGTAATTCTTGTCATAATATATTATCAGGTGTGAGAATGGGCGTGCCTCCGGCGACGTTCAAGGAAAGGGGAAAAAATCCACTGCTTGAAAATAGTCAGTGGATGGTGCAACACTGGTTCTATCCCCAGCATTATTGGTGATTGAGGATGGTCGGTTCAATGTGCTTGATTCATATCAAGGACGAAGGAAATTATTTCGCTATATTGTTTTCACCGGCATAGGAAAAACAGAGAATTTTTGAATATGAGGAGGGGATGCATTTTGATTCTGAAGTGCAAAAAAATGTTGTTGGGCGGCGTATTGCTTGCTCTCGCTATTGTGATGGCGGGGTGCAGTTCAGAAGATACTGCTGTCCTGCCGGAGACAGGGCCGGAGGTTGTCGCCAAGCAATTCTATGAATTTATATCCGAGTCAAAGCTCAGAGGCATGACGCCTGCCAAAGAGGCGTTTAAACTGATCGATAGTGAAAAAGCCAACCTGGAAATACATCAGTTTCTACAGATTATTAAAAGATACCCGCCGGGATTTTTGGTGGATGTAGGCAAGGTCGAAATCAAGGGGACGCAGGCGGTGGTCGCCATAAGTTTCAAGATGCCGTCCAGTTTTGGGGGTACATACACTGTGGAAGGCAAGCTGCCTCTGAATGTGGATAAGGCGACCCATACCTGGAAAATTGATTTTACCGGTGATACCTATGGCATGAACAAGTCTGAGTTTATGGCGCTTAAATCGAAAAAACCCAAGTAGGAGGCGTTCATCATGAGTGCTGCGAGTATGGCTGAATGGATCAGGGGGCAAGTCAGGGCAAAGAAAGGGAAGCCGATCCCTTCCCATGTGAACTATTTTTACTGTTTTGGCGGTATTTCACTGTTTCTAATTATTATCCAGCTGTTCACGGGCGGCATTATGATTTTTTTCTATACCCCGGAGCCCGACAAAGCCTTTAACAGTATTTTGTACTTGAGCAATGAGGTACCCATGGGGTGGTTGCTTCGGGATATGCATCGATGGTCCTCCACCCTGCTTCTGGCAACCGTATTCACCCATATGATTATCGTATTCTATATGAAGGCCTACCAGAGCCCCAAACAGTTCACCTGGTTGTCCGGAGTATTTCAGTTGTTGATGGTGTTTTTTCTGGTGGTCAGCGGGGTGATTCTGCCGTGGAACTGGCGCTCTTACTGGTCTTTTGCTATCTGGATGGATTATGTCGGTTCATGGACAATCGGCGGCGAACCGCTCAAAAATCTGTTTCTCGATACCTTTACCATCAATTGGGCATTTTATACGCATGTGCTTATCATTCCTCTCATCATCGCAGTGTCATTGGCATTTCATTTCAAAATGATCAAGCGATATGGGATTTCAGAGCCACTATAAGGCTTATCGGGAGGTAGCGAATCATGGCAAAGAAGAAAAGAGAACTGATCTTTGAGGGCGATAAATACGACCCTCCCTATCCTCAATCCTTCCACCCTTTCTGGCCGAAACATGTGATCATGGCCGGGGCGCTGGTGCTGGTTATTTTTTGTGGGCTGTTGTTTTTGGCCTATACCTACAGGATGCCGATGGATTTGAATATGCCGCCGATGCCTGATGATGGTGCGGGCATTCCGGCACCTGACTGGTATCTGTTTTTCCTGTTTCAGCCATTCTGGTATTTGATCGGCGATTATGCGAAATGGCTTTCTATTGGTACATTCTGGTTACCTTTTGCGGCTGTGATTTTTCTCTTTCTCGTGCCCGTGATCTTTCGCAGTCGTACAGAAACCCGCCGGAAGATGAAAACATCCACCAAGCTTATGTCTGCTGTAGTGATCGGTCTTGTCTGGTTTGCTTCGATTGGGGGCGTGGTCGGTAGTGGTTATCAGGCCAAAACGCAGGGCTGTCTGGCCTGTCATAATATCTATATGGGGGTCAGGCAGGCGTTGCCTCCTGCCAACATCGGCGAATATTATCGCACATCGCGTCAACGGCAGGTGGATCTGGGCGGTTATAATATTGGTGGTCAGGGCGGGCCGGGTTCGTACAAGGATGCCAACTGGCAACTCCGGCATTTCTATGAACCGACGCTGACATGGTGACGAAAACACTGAGCACGACAAGCCCCGTTTCACCCGCACCATTGACTGGAATCATCAGACACATTTTTTATGGACTGATACTGGTGAGCGGGTTTTTCTGTGCGCCCGCGATAAGTATTGCTACAGATATCCCCAACGCCATGGCTGGAAAGGAGCCGGTGATCAGGGAAGTGAAGCTTCCTGAAGGGCTCAGTTCAGCCCAGTCGCTGGCAATAGATGCGAAGGGACGCCTCTGGTTCACCGAAAAGGTTGGCAAAAAACTGACCGTCTTTGATCCTGAAACCAATACGTTTAAATCCCATGCCCTGCCTGCATCCTGGGGGGACATGGGATTCTTGAGGTTTGCCCTAAGCCCGGATGGCGATGTCTGGTTTACCCTGAGCCGGTGGGTTGACAGTGTGCAAGAGCCGCACATGCTGGGTCGTTATTCACCATCTGACGGTTATTTTACCAAATATAATCTCTCGATTAATATTCTGCCGGAAGAAATTATTGTCGATGCCACGGGCGTGATCTGGTTCACATCCTCCAATAAAAACAGCTTATACCGCGTGGATCCGAAAAACTTCGCCTTAAAAGGTTATGCCATTCCATCCGAGAACAGCTATCCCGCCGGGCTGGCCAGCGACGAGAAGGGCAATATCTGGTTTTCCGAGCCCAATGCCAACAAGCTGGGTAAGTTTGTTTCTGGCAAGAATGTCTTTTATGAATATCCTGTGCCCACGCCATTTGCCAATCCGGGCGCAATCTCCATCGACAAGGATGGTAATGTGTGGTTCGTGCAAACCTCGTCCAACAGGATCGGGCTGTTTTACCCCGAATCACAGCGCTTCGATGAAGCCATTATTCCCACGCCGAACAGTTCGCCCAATGCGCTGGTGAATGATGCACACGGACATGTCTGGTTTCTGGAATACAGGGGAAACAAGGTGGGTTTCTTCGATCCGAAATCAGCGCATTTTCGTGAATTTACCATTCCCAACTTTAGCAGCATGCCGGGCGATTTGGTCATTGATCACAAGCGTTCACTCATCTGGTTTACAGAAGGCTCTACAGAATCAAAACGATTGGGTATGCTTTCCATCGATAAGGCGCTGGCAGATTCCGGCGATTAGGGTCTGATGTTTTATTGTCTATTTTCGGCATAGCCGGGTCAGGCATAAATTCACTTTGTAACCGGAGAATCATGTGGTGAGAAAAGCCGCCGTTGTATTGGCCATCTTTATTTGTTTTCCGGGCGTCTCCGCCTGGGCTGATAGCGCCTTCAAATCATTTACGGTGACGACTGAATATACGTTTCCGACCAGGATTGCGATTGATCCGTTTGATTCAGTCTGGTTTATCGAATCGAATTTGAACCGGATCGGTCAGTTTAAACCGGATGAGGGTATTTTTTCCGAACATGATATTCCTACCACACGAGCCTTGCCCGGAGATATCACGGTCAGTCAACGTGGGCGTGTATGGATCACTGAGATGGATGCGAATCAGCTTGGCGTTATTGATCCGGCTTCCGGCTCGTTCAGAGAATATGATGTTCCGACCATTGACAGTTCTCCCTATAGGATCGCCGCCGATAGCCATGGTAACATCTGGTTTACGGAATTTTACGCTAATAAAATCGGCATGTTCGACCCCCGGAAAGAGACGTTTCGGGAATATCCGATTCCTACGCCGAAAAGCCGTGCATCCGGTATTACGACCGATCAGCAAGGGCGTGTATGGTTTATCGAAACGCAGGGCAATAAGCTGGGTCGGCTCAATCCGGCTGATGGCAAGATTGTTGAGTTTGAGCTGCCATTGCCATTTGAGGCTCCGGACGATGTTGTTATGGACGCATCCGGAATGCTCTGGATTGGCGGTCGTAAAGGCCATAGTCTGATTAAATTTGATAGTGCAACTGAACATTTTGAAACATTTCCCATGCCCAACCGGATGGTCAGTGAAGCGTTGACGGTTGCGCCGGACGGGAAAATTATTTCCACCCTGAAAACAAGCAGCAAGATCATCTTGTTCGATCCTGAAAAAAAGAAGTTTCTGGAGGTAGAGGCGGCCATGGGCAAGAGCAAGCCCAATGGCATCGACGTTGATTCCAAAGGCAATATATGGTTTGCCGACACGCCAAGAAATGCACTGTTTAAAATGGATGGTGCAATGGTAAAAAAACTGTGGATGAATTGAAACTGTGATTGATCTGATTCGTACGGAGGTAATATGAACAAGCGTTTATGGATAACAGGTCTGATTGTCATTGTGGTTGCTGCGCTCATTGGTGTTGTGGTTATTCCCAACCCTGTTGGTAAGAAAGTATTGGCGGAAGCCAAATACAGAGGCTATGTCGCCTACACCCCGGATGAGGCGGTCGCCACGGCATACGCCCGTTGCACTACCTGCCACGATGCGGACAAAATGCTCAAATACTGCTCCCAGTGCGGGCCGCCGTTTATAGTCGTTGCCCAGTCCATGAAAAAGTATGTGGAAATGGAGAATGAGAAAGGCCGAAATATCAAGCCCTTTTCTGATGCGGAGATCGTTGCGATTACACAGGCTTGGAATGCACTGGTGGGAGATTGGGAACCGGATTGGCAGTTGAAGGATGTCAAAAAGCTTTTGCAGGGTGATAAGGCACTCATCCGTTTGGCTGAGACTCCCATTGAACAAAGGCCGATTGAAATGGCCTTGAAAGGCAAAAGCGCCCCTGGCTCATATTTAAGAATTTATGACAAGGGCATGGCCAAATCCAGAAAATAAACAATCATAAAATATCACACGATATTGAAGCACTGCGTAACAAGCTGGGGCGGGTGTTTCCTGCGGTCGATTCGGCTTTTGATGCCTGTGCCGCTGAAGCTATTGGACTGTTGTCTGAGCCGGGGTTGCAGACGTGGCTGGATGACGCTAAATCTCTGGGATCATTAGGCAGGGGCGCTGCGCCCATGCTGGCATTTCTCGAAGCAGGGCCGCGTGTCGCTGATGTGGTTGGTGAAGCATCGCTGGGCTTGCTGAAAGATAGCGCCTGTCAAATTTCGCGCAGCCCCAATGGCAATGCAATCGGGCTGTTTTTGCATAGCGCGGTGGAAGCAGTCAGACGACTTGAGAGTATGGGACTGTTTGAAGACTACCTTCATCTGGTCGATCATGTGATGCAGGAAACCACTACGTCGGTGCATGGCATTTCGGCTACGCATGCGAGTCCGTCTTTTAAAGATTTCCTGAACAGCGTGCCATCGCTGCTGGATCGCTTGAGCATGGAAGGTTTGGAGGCCTGGGCCGAGTATGGCATCAGGTCATACCGGCATGATCCGGTCGGCCAGTCTGATTATTTCGCCCTGCAATCGGTGGATTCGCATGCCGTGTTACAGCGCCAGCGCTGCGGTACGCTGATGCGGGATCACGAACGCCTGCTTGGTTTATACCTGCTCGCTTTCTGGAATACTGACATGGACTTTCATCCCTATTCGCTGTTATTTGATGAAATCCGCAAACCCAGACCTTATCTGGACAAAAACGGCATCCATTTGCCGGATGTCTATGATGACTACTACAATGACAAGGGCGGCGTGGCAGGTATTGATCGGTATCGGGCGCTGCTCTCTCATGCCGCAGCGCACAGGCGCTGGACTACGCCGATTTTAGCTGACAATTTTTCGCCGTTTCAGCATGTGGCAGTCGAAGTGTTTGAGGATATTCGTATCGAATGGTTGGCGATTCGACAATGGCCGGGTTTGAGCCATTTATGGCGATCATTGCATCCCAGGCTGCGTGAAGATGCATGTCCGGAAGGCTGGTGCGGCGTGTACCATCGGTTGACGATATTCTCGTATGCCGTGCTGGAACCCGAACACGGTTATCAGGATGTCGTTCTGAATGATTTTGTCGGACGCTTCCAGGCCATGATGGAGCAGGGCAGCAATGGCACGCAGGAAATAGCGGCGCTGGCCGTGCAATGGTATGTGCGTTCACACAAGGATTCGGATCGTTCCAATCAGATTTTTCTCGATAACGTGGAGGTGGAATATCGCGATGATAACCGCCATATGTGGCTCTATCACGATCCGGGGGATGAAAACCACAGGCTGGAATCGCACGCGAACGCCGAACCTGATGATCAGGACATTGAAATTCCGATACACCATTATGATGAATGGGATTATCAAACACAGGCATATCGCCCCGACTGGGTAAGCTTGTCTGAACATCTGCATCCATCCGGTTCGGCTGGCATGGTTGATCAGTTATTGGGCCGCCATTCGCGGGTGCTCAAACGACTGGAACGGATGCTGGATATGCTCAAGCCGCAGAGCAGGGTGCGCATCCGCTTTCAGGAAGATGGCTCTGATCTGGATCTGGATGTGGCCGTCCGCTCACTGATTGATTTCAAGGCTGGTGCACAGCCGGATCCGCGCATCAATATGAGCCATCGAACCGATGGCCGCAGCATCGCCGTATCGCTGCTGCTTGATCTCTCCGTATCAATCAATGAGAAACCTGAAGGCTGTCATCAGACCACGCTGGAATTATCGCAGCAGGCGGTTTCCCTGCTGGCCTGGGCGATGGACAGGATGGGTGATCCTTTTGCTATTGGCGGGTTCCATTCCAATTCCCGCCATGCGGTGCGTTATTTTCATCTGAAAGGTTTTTCCGAGTGTTGGGGCAATGAGGCCAAGGCCAGAATTGCCGCCATGGCAGGCGCTTATTCGACACGCATGGGAGTCGCTATGCGCCATGCCGGTCGGGGTTTGAAAATGCAGCAGGCCGACAAAAAGCTGTTGCTGGTTCTCACCGACGGCAGACCGCATGATGTCGATGTACAAGATGAACAATACCTGATTCACGATGCCCGCAAAGCGGTAAAAGAACTGGATCGCGATGGGGTTTACGCTTATTGCATCAATCTTGATCCGCAGGCGGATGAATATGTCGCCGATATTTTTGACTCACGGTACGCAGTCATTGATGATGTCGAACGTTTGCCTGAGCGCCTGCCCGAGCTGTTTATCGCATTAACCAAATAATCCTGCCCCGGTGTCGTCAGGAGTCTGTCCTGGAGCCATCTTCCCAGTGGCGTGGCGGGTTGGTTTCCGGGTCGCCCCAACCTTGTTTCCAGCCGATATCCGCATGCATGCATGATTGCATGGAAGCTCTGGTTTCTTTTTGCTGACGGCACCATTTGCGCTGTTCTGTTGTTTTGGTTTTCCAGTGGGTTTTGTACCACTGTACGCTATATCCACCATACGGCCCTTCATTGGTGACATGGCTGACTTCTTCTTCGATTTGATCATCGGATGAACATGCAGGCAACAGGTTGACTGCAATCAGCAGCGTAGCCAAAACAATAGCTCTGCTAAACTGCATGCTTGATTTGCTGCATGACATATTCGATTTCATTTGCCGTGGTGCTCCTTCCCAGGCTGAAGCGGATGGTTCCCAAACCTGTCTCGGGCGTGATGCCCATGGCTTTTAATACGGGCGATAATTCTATGGCGCCTGCATGACAGGCCGACCCGGTTGATGCAGCGACGCCATCGAGTTTAGCCAACAATTCTGGCCCGGACTGGCCGATAAATGATACATTGAGCGTGTTCGGTAAGCGTGCAACCCGATGACCATTGAGCACTACGCTGTCCCCGAATGCCTCTTGCAACCTGGCCCAAAATAAATCTCTTAACTGGAGGATTTGCGGCGATTCGATCCAGTCCTGTGCCAATTCGCAGGCCGCGCCGAGTCCGACATTCAGCAGCACATTCTCGGTGCCGGCGCGCCGGCCTGATTCGTGTCCTGCGCCATGCATAAACGGTTCAATATGGACGCCATTGCGAATATACAGCGCTCCGATGCCTTTGGTGGCGTAAACCTTGTGCCCGGCCAGCGATAAAAAATCCACCCCAAGCTGTGATACTCTGGTGGGAATTTTGCCCAGCGATTGTGCTGCATCGGTATGGAATAACACGCCATGCTGCCGCGTGATACGCGCAATTTCGCCAATGGGCTGGATTGTGCCCACCTCATTATTGGCATGCATGATACTGACCAGAATAGTTCGATCCGTCATTGCATTCGCCACATCATCGGGATTTACCATGCCGGTGGCATCTACGGGCAAATAAGTGATTTTAGCGCCAAGGGTTTCGAGAAAACGACAGGGATTGATGGTGGCCGGGTGCTCGATTTGCGCGGTGATAATGTGATTGCCTTGTTGGCGCAAGGCAAAATAAGTTCCTTTAATGGCATGATTGTTCGATTCGGTACCGCCGCTGGTAAAAACGATTTCCTGCGCGCTACAGCCTAATAAAGCGGCAATCTGGCCGCGTGCGTGTTGTACAGCCTCTTTCGCCGGCAGCCCCGCCCAGTGCGGGCTGGAGGGATTGCCATAGTGGTTGGTCAGAAAGGGCCGTATGG
Organism: uncultured Zetaproteobacteria bacterium; assembly: GCA_964553725.1. GTDB lineage: Bacteria > Pseudomonadota > Zetaproteobacteria > Mariprofundales > Mariprofundaceae > Mariprofundus. The sequence goes on along the minus strand of CAZKME010000037.1, from coordinate 1,687 downwards.
CAGCCGCGACCTCGGGTGCGACGGGTGTGCTGGCGTTGTAGTCCAGATAGATTTTTTTCATCTTATACCTCTTAACCCGAATTATTCATACATGCTGCTGCGCCCTTGCTTGTTTCCCTGTTCAAGCCGGGGCAGGCTCTTTGCCCGCAACGAATCCTTGCTCATGCATTCGTAAATATGGCTGCGACTTCAATACTTGCAACGTCATTATATCGTTTTGCAATCGGGCTGTCTTGATTTGAATCAATGATAATAACAGGACAAGGTCAATAGCTTGCGCTATGTTTGCATTACTGGAATTTATTTGCACGCGGGGAGAGAGATTATGAACAAACCAATGCTGGGGTTGTTGTTTGGCGTAGGGCTGGTGATGACCGGTTTGGCGACCACTGTCGATGCTGAAATGACTGAAGATCAAGCCAATACGAGCGCATCGGATCGAGGCGATACGGGGGAAGGCGCATACATGGGATACTGCCTGCCGTGCCATGGCATGGAGGGGAAAGGCGATGGGCCACTGGCTGAAAGTCTTGGCGGTGATGTGAGTCCCAGAGATTTCACTGATGCGGAATATATGTCGAGCCGGACGGATGAAGAACTGTTCAAGGTGATTAAATTCGGCGGGGAAAAGTCCGGTTTTTCTGATATCATGCCTGACTGGGGTTATAATTTTCCCGATGCGGATATCAAATCCATTGTGCAATATATCAGAAGTGATCTCTGCAAATGTAAATATAATGGCGGTTAGTATTCCGGCAGGCTGGATGTCAGATGACAGTTAGTCCCAATCGGCGCTTCCGGGACGATATCTATGATCAATTCACTCGCATCGGCAAGGCTGTTTCCAGTCCCAAACGAATTGAACTGCTTGAATTATTATGTCAGGGAGAACGGACGGTGGACGCTCTGGCCAAGGCTGCCTGCCTGAGTGTGGCCAATGCTTCCCAACATCTGAAACGATTGCAGTCCGCCCGTCTGGTTGAGTCGGAGAAATCCGGCTCTTTTGTGATTTACCGGGTTGCGGATACGTCGGTTTATGCATTTGTCCACTCCATTCGGGTGCTGGCGGAGAATCGTCTGGCCGAGATTGAACAAATCACCCGTCAGTTTCTGGAAGGCAAGGAAGGTATGGAAGGCGTGGATCGCGAGGGTTTGCTGGAACGTGTGCGTTCCGGAGATGCCATTGTTCTTGATGTGCGCCCGCCGGAAGAATTTCGCGCCGGGCATATCAAGGGTGCGCTCTCCATTCCGCTCAAAGAGCTGGAAATGCATTTACCGGAACTGTCCAGGGATCAGGAAATCATCGCCTATTGCCGGGGCCCATACTGCGTGATGTCGATTGAGGCCGTGCAGATGCTGCGCGCCCAGGGTTTTCGTGCTGCGCGTCTCGAAGATGATGTCTACGAGTGGGGTCTGCACGGATTACCCGTGGCAAAAGGCGAAGATATTTAACCAAAGCCGTAACTCTTCAATCGTTTGGGAGTTGTAACGCGACTTGAGTCGCTATTCAGCATAGTGAAGATAGTGTTTTATCAGCTATCAAAACCTTGGAAGTACGGCTTTAGCCGTACCTTTGTGGATTCTTTGGCGCTGCTAAATCCACACTTCCCAATCATTATTCTGAATAGTACTTCAAGCTGTTACGAGGATTCCGATCCGACAATAACACTCAATCATTCAATTGAAT
>CAZKME010000036.1:0-14983 GCA_964553725.1 uncultured Zetaproteobacteria bacterium | reverse complement strand
ATTGCTGTCTGCCATGCCGCCCCGCCCGACGAGGCAGCCTTGCAGCATGCCATTGCTACCTTGCGCCTGTCTCTGCCGAAGCGTTCTTGATGCATATCATATTCAGCACAATAGATTTGTATCAGCTTTCCAGAACCTTTTACCGCTCTTGGATGCGTCAGGGAGATTCTACTTGAAGGAAAGCCAGCAGGGCAATGTCATCTACCGTTTGCTCAAAGCCATTCAGCATGGCGGCAAACGCCTGTTTCAGATGGCCGAGGGTGCAACCAATGCCGCATTCGGGCCAGAAAATAACCCGATGTATTATCTGGGCGGGCTGACTTTCTTTTTCCTGTATGTTCTCATCGCAACCGGCATCTATTTGTACGTCTTTTACGATACCGAGGTGAGCGGCGCTTATGCCTCGGTGGAATATCTGACCCACGAGCAATGGTATCTGGGCGGCGTCATGCGCAGCCTGCATCGCTATGCCTCCGATGCCATGGTCATCACCATGATGCTGCATATGCTGCGCCGTTTCTTTGGTGACCGGTATAATGGCGGCAGATCATTTTCATGGATTACCGGCGTGCCCATGCTCTGGCTGGTCTTTATCACCGGCCTGCTGGGTTACTGGTTGGTGTGGGATCAGATGGCCCAGTTTATTGCCGTGCGCACCTTTGAATGGATTGACTGGCTGCCGATTATCGCTGAACCCACAGCGCGCAATTTCCTGAGCAATACCACCATGACCGACACCCTGTTCCGCCTGCTGGCCATCACCCATCTGGGGCTGCCTCTATTTCTGTTGGCGGCCATGCTGTTGCACACCAATCGCTTAAATCAACCCAAAGTGAATCCGCCATTACGTCTGGCCATGGGCACGCTGGCGGCCCTGCTGATGCTTTCCATTATCCACCCTGCCTTAAGCCATGCACCGGCGGATTTGGGCATCGTTCCCGGCGTGATGCATTTTGACTGGTTCTATCTGGCCCCTTATCCGCTCATCGCCGACTGGCCCAAAGGCGTAGTCTGGGCTCTGATCGGCGGCGGCACAATTTTCGTGATGCTGTTGCCATGGCTGCCACCCAAACGGCGTGATCCGGTCGCCGAAGTGGATTCAGCCAGTTGCAGCGGCTGTAATCTGTGTGTGGAAGATTGTCCGTATGAAGCCATCCGGCTCGAACTGCGCACGGACGGACATCCGCGCTTTAGTGATGTGGCTGTCGTTGATACAGATAAATGCGTCAGTTGCGGTATCTGCACCGGCTCCTGCCCGTTTTCCTCACCATTTCGCCGTACAAGCCCATTAAAATCTGCCATTGAGATGCCCCATGCAGGCATGCAGCACCTGCGTGACTCAACACTTGAAGCCTTGCAGGGGCTTTCGGGCAAACCAGAGCAACGGCGCATTCTTATCTTCGGCTGTCATCATGGCCTGGACATCACGGGGCTGGCAGATGCAAATATCGCCGTCATCAGTCTGGAATGCATTGGCATGTTGCCACCCTCCCTGATTAATTATGCTCTGCAACAGGGCGCAGACGGTGTTTTTGTGACAGGCTGTCGCATGGGTGATTGTTTTCACCGGCTGGGCAACCGGTGGATGCAACAACGGCTGAATGACGAACGTAAACCGGCCCTGCGTCGGCATAAGACAGACCGGCAGGTTCGTTTCTTTATGGCTGCCCAGGCCGATAGCCTGGCGCTGAAACGAGAGCTCGAAGATTTTGGCATGGAAATGTCGAAAGTAGATGAAGGAGAACAACAAGCATGAAAAACTGTTGGCGTTATCTCGGTCAGGGTGTTGCATACGCCCTGTTTATCGCCTTCATCGGTTATTTCTCATCGATGCCGAGCTATACCAATATGCCTGCGAATCTGGCCCTGATCAAGCTGACCTTCACACATGCCGGGCAACGCGTACACCCGATCAAAGACACGCGAACCAAAGAAGAAATGGCTGCATTGCCGCCACAATTACGCGCCAGAAAACATTCGCGCGAGCGTTCTCCTCTGACGGTCGAATTCAAAATCGATGGTAAAATGCTTTATCAAGCTGAAATCCCCTCACGCGGCATGTCTCACGATCTGCCATCACCGGTCTATCAACGCTTTACCGTGCCAGCCGGAAGCCATCATTTCAGCATCCGAATGAATGATGATTTGCGCCAGCAAGCGTTTAACTACAGCGCCGAAAAAACCATCACCCTTGCGCCATTGCAGACCCTGGTTATTGATTTTGATAATATCCGCAAAGCGTTTATCTTTGAGTGAGCACGATAAAAGAATAGGTTTTCTTGGCGTCTTTGCGCCTTGGCGTGAAACGTTTTTGATTTTAAGTTTGAAAAGCGATGTCACGCAAAGGGTGAATCGAAGAAAGATAAAAGGTAACTATTCAGCACCATGACAGTTACCCGCGTTAAAGTCTTGGAGGTGCGGCTTCAGCCGCGCTGAATCAAGATATATACACAAGGAGCATGGCATGACGCCACAGTCTGATTTCGGATTTTATCCTGATGATCCCCGCTGCCGGGCATTGGCCGTCGGCTGGCTGAAACTGGCCGTGACAACACTGCTGATTGCCGGCATCTATGCCCTGTTGCTGGCCGTAGCACGCACACCGATGATCAAGGATATCGTGCCCAGTGATGATTTTTTTCACGTGTCGCTGGTCATTCACGTTATTTTCTCAAACGTGTTCTGGTTTCTGGCCATGGCCGGCGTGTTGTGGAGCATGAATACGACCAACCGCTTTATTCCGCTGGGCTGGGCCGCGTTGTTTATTTCCGCCATCGGCGTGGGCGTGATTGCCATTTCCCCGTTTACAGGCGCAGGTGCGCCGGTGATGAGCAATTACATTCCGTTCCTGAATGATTCCATTTTCTTTGCCGGATTGTCGATTTCCGGTTTTGGTTTCTTGTTGCTGGTGCTGCGCGCACTGATCAGCGTGCCCCGATTGCGCTTGAATACAGCAGCAGGAAGCATGCGCTTTGGCGTCTATACCGCCACCAATGCCGCAGCCATGGCGATTATGGCATTTTTCTGGGCCTTTTTCACCATGCCGCAAATCGAGCCATCAGGACAAATGTATTATCAGGGTCTGTTCTGGCTGGGCGGCCATGTACTGCAATTCACCCATGCCCTGCTCATGTTGGTGGCATGGATGTGGCTGGCCAGCGCCAGCGGCGTCCACTTCAAACTCTCACCGCGCATCACATCGCTGTTGTTCACGCTGGCGCTCTTCACGGTGGCTTTTACACCGATTGCTTTTCTGTCTCTGGATGTAAACTCGGTCAGCTTTCAACACTGGTTTACCACCCATATGCGAATTGGCGGCGCAGCCGTGACCATACCGCTGGGGCTGGCCGTGTTATGGAGCCTGCTCGAGGCTGAAAAAGCGCCTCTCGAAAAGCAACCGCTGCGCGCAGCCCTTTGGCTATCGATTCTGCTGTTCGCACTCGGCGGCCTGATGGGCTATTGGCTACGCGAAAGCAGTACGCTGGTCACAGCCCATTATCACAGCGTTACCGGTGCCGTTACGCTGGCTTTTATGGCGCTGGTCTATGAAATCCTGCCGCGTCTCGGGTTCGGGGCCATTGCGCCACGACTGGCAAAAATACAGGTATTCTCCTATGGCGTCGGCCAGTTGCTGCATGTGCTTGGGCTTGCATGGGCAGGCGGTTACGGCATGGCGCGCAAGGTCGGCGGCAGTTCGGAGTCGTTAGACAATATCGGCCAAACCATGGGCATGGCGCTGATGGGCCTGGGCGGTCTGATTGCTACAGTCGGCGGCATCCTGTTTCTGGTCATTGTGATTCGCTCCATGCGAAAACCGACATGAATCGCTTAATCATAGCGACTCTGCTGATGTGTCTAGCACTGATTTATGTCAGCGCCATCATGCACCTGAGCAATGTCGGCATGGGCAGCCCGGATTGGCCTGCTTCCTATGGCTTGATTGCCGATTCCGGGAAAGCGGTCGGGACTGCGTCTACGGCGGTTGCCGCCATCACGCCGACTGCCATGGCAGACCGTATCCACCGGGCTGTCGCCAATATTCTGGAACTGCTCATTATCGCGGTGGTCTTTATAGCGTTCATGAAACGTAAACATGCCCATCGTCATCCAAAACCGCCCATACTCATCCCGATACTGGCATTGATTCTCTCGCTGATTCTGGCCTTTCTGGGCGCATGGTACGGCTCGCCGCTACGCTATCCATGGATTATGATCATCAATCTGACCGGAGGCATTATCCTGCTGGCAATGTTCTGGTGGCTGGCGCTGAACATCTATGCCAAAGCCTTGCAGCCCACAGACAAAATACGCCGATTGCGACCTTGGGCCATGGCAGGGGCGCTTTTTGTACTGATTCAAATCGTTATGGGTGGATGGACAGATGCTTATTATGCCGCACTAATCTGTAATCGTGTACCGGGCTGCGCCGGAGTAAATTGGTCAATGTCTGACCTGCTGCGCGGATTCGGACTGTTAGGCCATCTGGATATTGATGCCGCCGGTAAAATCATCACCGATCAGGCCGTCGCCGCCGCCATTCACATGACGCACCGCTCGTTCGCCCTGATTACATGTTTATACGTCGGCCTGCTGGCCTGGAAAACGCTGACTTTGGGTGCAACCCTGCGCCCAGGCGGATTCATGATTCTATTTGTTTTGCTGGCCCAAATGACTTTGGGCCTGATGATGATTCAGTTCAGCATGCCGGTTGTTTTTGTTGTGGCGCATACCGTCACTGCTGCGTTGCTCCTCCTCGCCATGCTTACCCTGGTTCATAAAACCAGAACTATCCGAAACCACTGAGAATCACTCGGATTGCGCAAAAAACATCAGCCCGGATTAGCGATATGTATTCTGCGGCAAAAGATTGCAACGTGTACTTCAGCCGCCTTGTCATGAAGCATTGCTGCCATGAATGATTTGAATATGACTCTGACCGCCATCACTAAAATCCTCGAACAGACGGGCACGCAAATCATCATGCCTGCTTTCCAGTCCTCGGTTCAATCATCCACCAAAGCCGATGGTTCTGTGGTCACCGAAACCGATTTGGCCAGTCAGCAGTTTATTCAGCATGCATTAAAAAAACTGGATGCCAGCATCGCCTTTCTGGGTGAAGAAATGACCGAAGCCGAACAACTGGCATGCCTGCAAGAGAGCAATGGCCGCTACTGGTGCCTGGACCCGCTCGATGGCACCAGTAATTTTACCGCCCATTTCCCCGGCTTTGCCATTTCGCTGGCTCTGATTGAAAACGGCATCGTGCAACTGGCCTGCATTTATGACCCGGTGCGTGATGAAATGTTCTCGGCGATTCGCGGCCAGGGCGCAGGCTTGAATAACACCGCCGTTTTCGCATCCGGTATTGATCAGTTACAGGATGCTGTCGGCTTCGTGGACTTCAAACGGCTTGAACCAACGCTGGCCGCTTCGTTGTCCACGCATCCAGGCTATCGCAGCCAGCGCAATATCGGCTCGTGTGCGCTGGAATGGGCCTGGCTGGCCGCAGGTCGCGGCCACTTCATCATCCACGGTGGTGAAAAAATATGGGACTTTGCCGCCGGTAGTCTGATTGCCAGCGAAGCAGGCTGCGTGGTCAGTAATTTCGCCATGATGCCCCTGTTCCCGTGTGAGGCGCTTTCTTCACCTGTTCTGGCCGCCTGCAAGCCTGCTATTCATGCATCACTGAAACTTCAACTGGAAAGCTGAACTGCTGAAAAATAAAGCATAATTACAAAAACCAATTCATGGTCGCTTTTTCGGGGTAATTCCGCTAGTGTGCGCCTGCTTTTTCAACAGGCAGCATTTTTTGAAATGCATTTCAAACACATAAACCGGAGGGGTATACATGGGTAGCGTCAGCAATCTGAAGATTGATTTGGTAGAAGTATGTGAGGCGGCGGCACGAGCTTGCGCCCCGTTTGTCGGCTCCGGTCAGAAAGATGAAGGTGATGGTTTGGCGGTCGATGCCATGCGTTCACGCATCAATGAAGTCAAAATGAAAGGCGTGATTGTCATCGGTGAAGGTGCCAAGGATGAAGCCCCTGCTTTGTATGATGATGAACCGGTTGGCACCGGTGAAGGAATCGGCGTAGATATCGCTGTTGATCCGATTGAAGGCACCAATTTATTTGCCAAAGATATGCCGGGCTCGATTGTAACGCTCGCAGCAGCACCGGAAGGCAGTATGTATCGCCCCGGTTCCTGCTTCTATATGGACAAACAGGTCTATCCGAAAGCAGCACGCGGCAAGATTGATGCCGAAGCGCCTGTTGCGGATCGTCTGAATCAGTTGGCCAAAGCGCTGGGCAAAGAAGTTTCTGAACTGAAAATCTTCATCCTCGATAAACCACGTCACCAGCAGATGATGCAGGAAGTTTATGCTGCAGGCGCAAAAGTGCGTCTGGCGACCGATGGCGATGTCAATGGTGCCATTCAGGCCGTGCTCAATATGGGTTCCGATGCGCTGTTCGGCATTGGCGGCACGCCGGAAGGCATTGTGACTGCCTGTGCAGCCCGCGCTATGGGCGCAGAAATGTTTGGCCGCATGGCACCGCAGAAGGATTTTGAAATCAAGCTGTGTGAAGAAGAAGGTATCGACACCACGCGCGTTCTCACGCGTGATGAGCTGGTGACTTCTGACGATTGCCTGTTTATTGCTACCGGCCTGACTTCAGGCGCTTATGTGCACCATGTGAAAGTTGGCCATGATACGCACGGTAAATTTATGACCACCGATACCGTGGTTCTGGATGGCGGCATCGGCAATATTCGCCACGTTCTAACAACGTTACACGTTTAGAATTAAGCAGGATTTAGAGGTTCCGCATTAACCATAAATTTTTCTTATGGAAAAAATAATAACTACTGATTGGGCATGGGCAGTCTGAATATATACAGTTCCGCTCCGTCGTTTAACATAGACCTATTCTACCAAGGGGATAAAATCACATGACAAATAGCAGCCGTAGACATTTGGCTAACGCCATTCGCGCTCTCGCAATGGATAGCGTACAGAAAGCAAACTCCGGACATCCGGGCGCACCGATGGGCATGGCGGATATCGCCGAAGTCCTGTGGAATGATTATATGCAACACAATCCGAACAACCCGAAGTGGGCTGATCGTGATCGATTCATCCTGTCCAACGGCCACGGCTCCATGTTAATTTATTCCCTGTTGCACCTGACCGGTTACGATCTGGCCATTGATGATCTCAAGCAGTTCCGCCAGTTGCATTCGCGTACGCCGGGTCACCCAGAATATGGTTATGCGCCGGGCATTGAAACCACCACCGGCCCACTCGGCCAGGGCATCACCAATGGCGTCGGCATGGCGATTGCTGAATCCATGCTGGCAGGCCAGTTCAACAAGCCGGGCCATAACATTGTTGACCACAACACCTACGTGTTCCTGGGCGACGGCTGTATGATGGAAGGCATTTCGCACGAAGCATCTTCACTGGCTGGCACCCTCGGCCTCGGCAAGCTGATTGCATTCTGGGATGACAACGGTATTTCTATCGACGGTGAAGTTGAAGGCTGGTTTACCGATGATACCCCGGCTCGTTTTGAAGCATACGGCTGGCAGGTGATTCGTAATGTAGACGGTCATGATGCTGAAGAAATTAAGGCTGCCATTGAAACCGCCCGTGCAGAAACCGGCAAACCAACCATGGTTTGCTGCAAGACGGTGATCGGTTTCGGTTCTCCGAATATGGCCGGTTCGCATGATTGTCATGGCGCTGCTTTGGGTGATGAAGAAATCGCACTGGTTCGCAAGGAACTGGGTTGGGAGCCTGCTCCGTTTGAAATTCCTGAAGATGTGTATGCAGGCTGGGATAATAAAGAATCAGGCGCTGCTGCTGAATCAGAGTGGAACACCCGCTTTGCCGCATACAAAGCCGAGTTCCCGGAACTGGCTGCTGAATTTGAGCGCCGTCAGGCAGGCACCCTGCCAGCAGCTTGGGAACCCACCATGAATGGCTGGATCAATGAATTGCGCGCCGAGAAACCCGGTTGGGCGACTCGTGTGGCATCGGGCAAGACCATTGCCAAGATTGCCGGCATACTGCCTGAAATCGTTGGTGGTTCTGCTGATTTGGCACCCTCGAACAACACCAAATGGCCAGGTGCAGAAGCCTATTCGGCTGACACGCCAGCAGGCAATTATATGCACTGGGGCGTACGTGAATTCGGCATGAGCGCTGCGATGAACGGCATTGCGCTGCATGGCGGTTCCATCCCGTTTGGTGCTACCTTCCTGATGTTTATGGAATATGCCCGTAACGCACTGCGCATGGCTGCGCTGATGAAAATTCAGACCCTGTTCGTTTACACCCATGATTCCATCGGGCTCGGCGAAGATGGCCCGACCCATCAGCCGGTTGAGCAGATCTCCAGCATGCGTCTGATTCCGAATATGCGCACATGGCGTCCTTGTGATGCGGTGGAAGCGGCTGTGTCATGGAAATCTGCGATTGAGCGCACCGACGGCCCGTCTTCCCTGATCTTTACCCGTCAGGGTCTGCCATGCAACGATTACACCGATGAACAGGTCGCCAATATTTCCAGAGGCGGTTATGTGCTGAGCGACTGTGATGGAACGCCTGATGCGATCATTATTGCAACCGGTTCTGAAGTGCAACTGGCTATGGCTGCACAGGCAGCATCTGACAAGAAGATTCGTGTTGTGTCCATGCCATGTACTGAAGGCTTTGATGCGCAGGATGCTGATTATAAAGAATCCGTACTGCCATCATCGGTCACCGCACGCGTGGCTGTAGAAGCAGGCGTGACCGGCTTCTGGGGCAAGTATGTCGGTCTGAACGGTAAAGTGATCGGCATCGATACCTTTGGTGAATCGGCTCCGGCTGGCGAATTGTTCAAAATGTTCGGCATCACCACGGAAGCTGTGCTTGCAGCCGTCAACGAAGTAGCTTAATTATAAAAATAAAACGATAAAGGGAGAGAGACATGACAATAAAAGTTGGTATTAATGGATTTGGCCGCATTGGCCGTATGGCGTTCCGCGCCATTGCCAAGGATTTCCCGGATATGGAAGTGGTCGGCATCAACGATCTGCTTGCTCCGGAATATCAGGCTTATATGCTCAAATATGATTCGGTACACGGTCGCTTTGATGGCGATGTATCGGTTGACGGTGGTAATCTGGTTGTGGACGGCAAAACCATCCGCGTCACTGCCGAACGTAACCCGGCTGATCTGGCTTGGGGCGATGTTGGCGCTGATGTGATTCTGGAATGCACCGGATTTTTCCTGACCAAAGAAACCTGTCAGGCTCATATTGATGCAGGCGCTTCCAAAGTATTGCAGTCCGCACCATCCAAGGATGACACCCCGATGTTCGTTTACGGTGTCAACCATGAAGACTATAACGGTGAAGCAATTGTTTCTGCTGCCTCCTGCACCACCAACGGCTTAGCGCCTGTCGCCAAGGTGCTGAACGACAGCTTCGGCATCAAACGCGGCCTGATGACTACGGTTCATGCAGCAACTGCTACCCAGAAAACGGTTGATGGCCCGTCCAACAAAGATTGGCGCGGCGGTCGCGGTATTTTGGAAAATATCATCCCGTCTTCTACGGGTGCCGCCAAAGCTGTGGGCAAGGTCATCCCTTCCCTGAACGGTAAACTGACCGGCATGGCATTCCGCGTACCGACGTCTGACGTATCCGTGGTCGATTTGACCGTTGAACTGGAAAAAGAAACCTCATACGAAGGCATCGTTGCTGCCATGAAAGAAGCCTCTGAAGGAAGCATGAAGGGCGTTCTGGGTTTCACCGACGAGAAAGTGGTTTCCACCGATTTCCGTGGTGATTCTCACCCGTCTATCTTTGATGCCACCGCTGGCATTGCCATCGACAGCACCTTCGTCAAGATCGTTGCGTTTTATGACAACGAATATGGCTATACCTGCAATATGTTGCGCGTACTGAGCCACATCGCCTAAATAAAGACTGCGTGGGAGCCCTTTCATCCGAGAGGCGCTCCCACGTTTGTCATTGCCGGTTTGTTATTGAGATAAGCTGGCAGCGGCAAACGTTCACATTAAATTAAATACAAACCATGAATGTCATCTTGTTGTCATGATTGATGACAAGGGTGTCTGATTCATCATTCCAAGGAGTAGCTGATGTCTGTAATTAAAATGACCGATCTGGATCTCAAGGGTAAACGCGTACTGATTCGCGAAGACCTGAATGTGCCTATTGTCGATGGCGAGGTCGGTGACGATACCCGTATTCGCGCCAGTCTGGCGACCATGCAGAAAGCCATGGATGCCGGTGCAAAAGTTCAGGTTTGCTGTCATCTGGGCCGTCCGACCGAAGGCGAATATGATGAAAAATTCTCTCTGGCACCAGTTGCCCGCCATTTGTCCAAACTGTTGGGCAAGGAAGTGCGTCTGGTGAAGGATTATCTGGATAACGCACCTGAAGTTGCTGATGGTGAACTGGTTCTGCTGGAAAACATCCGTTTCAATGTCGGTGAAAAGAGCAACGATGAAGCCCTGTCCAAACAGTATGCATCCCTGTGTGATGTGTATGTCATGGATGCATTCGGAACAGCGCACCGTGCTCAGGCTTCCACCCACGGCGCGGGTCAATTTGCACCGGTTGCCTGCGCTGGCCCATTGCTGGCGGCAGAGCTCGAAGCGCTCGGTAGCGCACTCGATAATCCGGCTCGTCCGATGGTTGCCATTGTTGGCGGCTCCAAAGTATCAACCAAACTGACCGTGCTGGAATCACTGAGTAAAATCGTCGATCAGCTGGTGGTTGGCGGCGGTATCGCCAATACCTTTATTGCCGCAGCTGGCAAACCGGTGGGTAAATCACTGTATGAAGCTGATTTAATCGACACGTGTAAAAAACTGACTGCCGATGCCGAAGCACGCGGTGGCTCTATTCCAGTGCCGACCGATGTGGTTTGCGCCAAAGAGTTTTCCCCCACGGCTGAAGCCACGCTGAAAAGTGCGGATGACACCCTCGATGACGATATGATTTTTGATATCGGCCCCGATTCTGCCGCTGAACTGGCTGAAATCATCAAAAATGCAGGCACCATCGTCTGGAATGGCCCGCTGGGCGTATTTGAATTCGATCAGTTCGGTGAAGGCACCAAGGCTGTTTCTCTGGCCATTGCCGAATCCGATGCATTCTCCATTGCTGGCGGCGGCGATACACTGGCCGCTGTGTCCAAATATGGCATTTCCGACAAGGTATCTTACATCTCAACCGGCGGCGGCGCATTCCTGGAATTTCTGGAAGGCAAAAAACTGCCCGCAGTTGCCATGCTAGAGGGGCGCGCAGCCTAAGTGACTGAATTCCGTAGAACCAAAATTGTAGCAACACTGGGCCCCGCCTCCGAATCTCCGGAGGTGCTGGATCAGTTGATCGGTGCAGGCGTCAATGTCGTACGGCTGAATTTCTCGCATGGCACGGCTGATGAACATCGTCAGCGTGCGATTAATGTGCGTGCAGCTGCCAAAAAACACGGCGTATGCGTGGGTATTCTGGCTGATATGCAAGGCCCGAAAATCCGTATCGGTAAATATAAGAATGGCAAGACGCATCTTAAGCCGGGCCAGAAATATATTATTGATGGCGCACTGGGCCTCGATGATGGTGATGATGAACGCGTCGGACTGACTTATAAGGAACTTGTCGACGACGTGGTTCCGGGGGCTCGATTGCTGCTCAATGACGGCCTGATTGTGATGGACGTTGATGATATTGTCGGGCAAGAGATTCGCTGCACGGTCATGGTTGGCGGTGAATTGTCCAACAACAAGGGTATCAATCGTGCTGGCGGCGGCCTTTCTGCTGAGGCATTGACCGAGAAAGACAAGGAAGATATTAAAACAGCCTGTTCGATTGGCGTCGATTATATTGCCATCTCGTTTCCGCGTAATGGCGCAGATATGGATTATGCCCGTTCTCTGGTGCGCGCCGAAGGCAGCAATGCCGGCTTAGTTGCCAAGGTAGAACGTGCTGAAGCTGTGGAGCCGGAGAATCTGACTTCGATTATGGAAGCTTCTGATGTGGTCATGGTTGCACGTGGCGATCTCGGTGTGGAAATTGGTGATGCAGCCGTACCGCCGGTGCAAAAACGCATTCTGCGCGAAGCGCCGAAGCACAATACGCCGGTCATTGTTGCGACCCAGATGATGGAATCAATGTGTGAAAATCCGATTCCGACCCGTGCTGAAGTCAATGATGTAGCCAACGCCGTACTTGATGGCACCGATGCAGTGATGCTGTCCGGTGAGTCGGCTGCCGGTAAATATCCGGTGGAGGCAGTACTGGCCATGCATCGCACCTGTATCGAGACCGAGAAGCAGAAAGTATTACCCTCGACTTCGACACGCGATCCCCGCTTCCCGCCGCATTCGATTGATGAATGTATTGCGCGTCAGGCCATGGACACATCGCATATGATGCCCATTTCAGCGATTGCAGCATTTACCCATAGCGGAAACACCGTACTGTATATGTCGCGCCACCTGACCCGTGTACCGATTTATGCGCTGACACCGTCTGAAGAAACTGCCGGTCGCGTCTCCCTGTTCCGCAATGTGGTTCCGAAACCGATATGCGAGTCATACGGTGAAAAAGATGCTCCGCAGGCTACACGCGATGGTATTGCGCTGATGCTGTACGATAATCTGGTCACCGATGATGATCTGGTCATCATGACGCTGGGCACCCCGATGGGCAAAGCCGGCGGCACCAATGCGATGAAAATCGTACGTGTTGGCGAAGTGTTTGATCGGTAACGTGGATTGTTACAAAATGAATACAAAGTGGACAGATCATAAATAAGCAAAATCTTTACGGTTCATAAGAGCCGACTTGTTGGGCATACTATGCCCGCTAATATCGAAGGAGGAAGAAATGGCACTCATTTCATTACGACAATTACTGGATCACGCAGCTGAAAACAGCTACGGCATGCCAGCATTCAATGTAAACAATATGGAGCAGGTTCATGCCATCATGGAAGCTGCCAACGAAGTCGATTCACCGGTCATCATGCAGGGTTCTGCCGGTGCGCGCGGTTATGCAGGCGAGCCTTTCCTGCGTCACATGATTGCAGCAGCTGTTGAGCAGTATCCGCATATTCCGGTTGTCATGCATCAGGATCACGGTTCTGAGCCTGCCGTTTGTTTGCGCTCCATCCAGTCCGGTTTCTCATCCGTCATGATGGATGGTTCACTCGAAGCCGACTGTAAAACACCGGGTTCTTTTGAATACAACGTCAATGTCACCAAAACTGTTGTTGATATGGCACATGCCGGCGGCGTTTCTGTTGAAGGCGAGCTCGGTTGCCTGGGCTCATTGGAAACAGGCATGATGGGCGAAGAAGACGGCCACGGCGCTGAAGGCAAACTGGATATGGACATGCTGTTGACCGGCGTTGATGAAGCGGTTGATTTTGTTGCAGCCACCGATGTGGATGCTTTGGCTATCGCCATCGGCACATCACACGGTGCCTACAAGTTCACCAAGCCGCCAACAGGTGAAGTGCTGCGTATTGACCGCATTGAAGAAATTCACGCTGCACTGCCAAACACACATCTGGTCATGCACGGTTCTTCTTCCGTGCCACAGGAATGGCTGGCTATCATTAATGAATACGGTGGCGACATGGGCGAAACCTATGGCGTGCCTGTGGAAGAGATCGTTAAAGGCATCAAGTCCGGTGTTCGTAAAGTGAATATTGACACCGATTTGCGTATGGCTTCTACCGGTGCGGTCCGTCGTCATTTGAAAGAGAACCCGTCCAACTTTGATCCGCGTAAATTCTACAAAGCAGCCAAGGATGCCATGAAAGACATCTGCCTGGCTCGCTTTGAAGCATTTGGTTCAGCAGGCAACGCTTCCAAAATCAGCGTTCGTTCGCTGGAAAACATGATCGGCTATTACAGCTAATCTCCTTTCACACCAATAATAAGGCGGGCTCGCAAGAGTCCGCCTTTTTTTGTTGCCATGTAACACCCGGCTTGCTGATGCGACCAACAACACAAGTTTACAAAACAAATCATGCTTTAAGGGGGAAGAAATACATACGCCATGGAGGTGTATAATGAAGAACCATAACGTTATTTCACCCGGACTATTGCTCAGCTTTGCAATTGCCTTTTTGTTCATGAGCGCGCCTGCACAGGCAGGAGGCTACCTTCATCTCGGCTATGGTCATCATGGTGGATATCACGGTTATGGTCATTCCTACGGCCATGGATACAGCCACTCGTATTACGGACTGCACAATTATTACGGCCATGGCTACGGTCACCACAGTTACGGTTATGGATATTCCAATTACGGCCATCACGGCTATGGAAATCACTACAATGGTTACGGCTATGGATATTCCAGACAGTACGACGATGACTATTCATCAAGCTCTAATTACCGGAATCAAAACTATGATCGCAGCATCGACAGCCGCAATGGCTGGTCATTACTCGGCAGCAATCAGGCCAGCGCGGCCCTGATCGACTTTGGCAGACAGGCTCAGGCTTCTCCATCCAAAGGCGACCCCAAGGTCGGTTATGCGCTGGCTTCGGCTGATCTTGGCCGACTCGACAAGGGCGTGTGGGCCATGCGCCGCGCCCTTAAAATCGATCCGAACGCCTTGCATTATGTAGCGCTTGATCAGAATATGGATGCCAAGGTCGAACAGATTATTCGGCAGTACGAGAAAAAACTGGCGTACTCGGCCAGCGATGCCGATGCAGCCTTTATGCTGGCATCGCTGCACTATTTACAACGCGACATAAAAGCGGCCCGCAGCAATATTGATCAGGCCATGCTGACGCGCCACATCAGCACCAGCACAAAAAACCTGCTCGCCCTGATTGATAAAGAACAACAGGAACGATAAAACCCAAGATCCGACATTGACAGGCGGCGTATGCCGCAACCCTTTGATTCGTCTGACATTCCGGAAAATCACTCATCA
>CAZKME010000035.1:9271-15015 GCA_964553725.1 uncultured Zetaproteobacteria bacterium | reverse complement strand
GTTTTGAGTTCCCCGAACGCCCCGGCGCCCTGCTGAAATTCCTCAGCCGCGCCGGCGGTCGCTGGAATATCTCGTTATTCCACTACCGCAACCACGCCGCCGCCTTCGGCCGCGTCCTGGCCGGCGTGGAAGTGCCGCCAGCAGATCGTGCTGCATTTGAACGCTATCTGGATGAACTGGGCTATCCTTACGTCAACGAATCGGACAATCCGGCGTATGCGCTGTTCCTGAAATAGATCAAAGCTACAACAGTACGCGGCACAATGAGAGGACACTCCGGCTTCTATTGCGACGAACTGAGTTGCCATTGCGGTGATGCCAGGCGACCGCTCAAATGTACATGTTGCAAATGAACAGGCAGCAACTGCTTTAAAGCACTGTGCATATCAATTGCTATATCCACATCCCCAGTCAGCGAGCTATTCATCAGCCGTCCTTGTTGTAACACAAGCTGCCCCTTCCCATTCAATAACAAATCACGACCACCTGAGATAGACCAAACCAGCAACTGCTTCGTTATATTGATTTGGCTCTTATAATCCCCCAGAGGATACGCTTGCTGAGCCCACATCACTTCAGCCTTGTTCCAGTTCAGTTCCATATCCCCGTGTAAAGGCATTCCCGATGCGTTATCAAACAGAATCAGCCCTGATTGCAATTGAATATTCCCATGCAGCTGCACGGGCAATGGCTGCGCAAGCCACGCCTGCGCAGCAGGCATATCAATGTACATGTGAGCATGTTGCAGTTGAATCTGTTCACCATCTGCAGAAATCAAGCCCGAGCATGCTAAAAATTTATTCTTGGCAGTCAGCTTAAGCCCCCACTGCATGGACATCCACTCAGACCAGGCTGGCGCAATTGCTACGCGATCAATAGATAATGTTTTCGTGGGCAACTGAATATCCACGCCAGTGAACACGATTCCCCCCCTGGATAATTGCAGGCCGTCATAGCTGATATTGAGGTGATGCTGCGCAATCATGGCATCCACGTTATGCCGGATCCATGTATTCATATCCCACCGAAACAATAAAAACACGCATACCGATATTAAAAAAAACAGAACCAGTTGGCGCGCACTGAAAGTACTTGCAGGCGAACTCATTCAACGGTCACTTGCACATGGATATAAGCCGGCTTTTTCGCTTGCTGAAGTTTCACCTGCAACAAATTCAGGCCCTGCTTCGATAAGGCATGCAAAAAACGCACTGTTTTTATATATGGGACGTCACGCATATGGATCAACAAACGTTGCTTATGATCCTTCGCCGGCTGCGGTCGCATCCGTACAATAAAGCTTCGCACCCCCGTGCGTCGTGCTTGCTGATCAACCACGGCCATCGTATTGTCGTTTGTTTTATGTTGCCCATGCCTGCTTAACTGTCGCGCTAGTGACTCAGCCTCAAGCGCCTGCGTTTGCAATGCCAGCAGGCTTGCATGTTTCATATCACGCGCATCCATCAATGGCAGGGCCAGTCCAAAAATAAACAACAAGACTGGCAATATGACTGCCGCAAATAACACCAGACGCTGCTCACGCGGCAGCAAGGATTGATAATACGACATGATACGCTGCGTCACTTGCCATTCAGCAGTGGTAAAAGCCCACTTCATTTACCAATACATCCTGAAGCTAACGCTTTTTTTACTAATGTTGGTGTCTGAGATGCGCACTTGCTTCATCAACACGTGAGCCAGCGCGCGTTGTATATGATTTAAGCTTTTAATATCTTTCACTGTACCAGCCATATACATCGCTCCATCGCGCAGTTCCAATAATTTCAATTGCCACGGGGAAGATTTATAAACCCGGGCAATTGCCTGCAAATTCAACAGGAAAACGGGCTGGCTTGTCAGATGAGAGCCTGCCGCCTGCCGCAATTGCGCTAACGCATCCAGCATCACGGGCGCATCGGGCAGCCCTGCATGAAAAGCGGCCTCAACACGCTGGCTATATACTGCAATTTGAGTATCCATACGGTGTAAGTCGAGCCCTATATTGACCAGCCAGCTCAGCAGCAAGAGCGATAGCAATATCACACTACGCTTCCATATCCCAAGCTGCCCCCGCCATGCTGGTGATGCCGACCAGCTGCCATGCCTCAAGTTCAGAGCCGGATTAACATGCATGCAAGCCAGGTTTGCTTCATGTCGCGATGGCAACGCGGCAATAACGTCAGCCTGCCAGCACAGATCATCAGATGCCAGCAAGCCCTTCAACCCGGAACCGACACGCCCACAAACAATCCCGTCCTGAAACCCCATAGCGCTGGCAGACAGCCAGAGTTGCTTCGCTAACGCCTTATCTACCGGGCCATTTAATCGGCGCACGCCTCGCCATGCCTGGCCATCATAAACCCCAAAGCATACACCGTCCGTATCTTGATCCAGCACCAGGCAGGCATCCTGGTGTACATAGGGCTGCACACGTTCGTACGCATCCACGACCACACGGGTGACAGCTGACCATTGTCTATCCTCCTGCATGGAAGCCCGCAATGTTTCAGGCAGTGCAAACAACATGCCCGCAACGCCCTGCTCACAAGAGCGCAAATCCCAGCTTAACCAGCATGCATCCGTATCAACCTCGCAACTGTCCGCCAGGGTCTGAAATAACATGTCTGCATCGACCAGTTTCGGAGACGGTAGCGGCAAGCTGATATGTCGCACCAACAACATCTCTATTGGCAAACACACCGCTTGTAATAAAAGCGATGAATCTGACAACACCGGCAACTGCGATACATCGTGAAACGCCCCAGCCTGCTGCTGCATGACGCCATCACGCTGCCAGGCTAACGATGCGGCCTGCCAACTCACAGATATCCCTGGCTGTTGATCCGTTACAGGACTCACTGTTGCCATAAAATCCGCTCACGCCAATACAAGGCTATCTTATTATTATCTCGGAACAACCCATACTCCTCTTGCCAGTCAGCACGGCCAAATAGCGCATGCGCCCGCACAATAAAGCGATCACTGTTAACACTCAGCCGGGAAAACATGGCTTGAGCCTGATTCCCTTGCGCCCAGGGCGCGGTTTTTAATATGCCCGGCTGCTCATAAGGTCGATTCTGTTGCACTGTGGCCAGGTCAACATCTGTCATGTTCGGAAACATCGCCAATAACACATCGGGCTGTGCAGTATTCACATTTACAGTTCCCGCCTGTTTCCCCACCGGCCACACCACCAGGTCATCTTTCAGCTTATGCAATACATGCTGATCAAACCCCACAATAAGCCCCAGTTCAGACAAACGATCCAAAGGAGCATTTTTAACCTTATAACGCTTCGCATAATAGCTGGCAGATTCAGCTCCTCCTGTGCCATATGGAATATCATCAGCATCCATCCAGTCCACCAACGCATCCACCAAACTATCGTCCAAACCTTTAGCTAAAAACAAGCGTTTCAAGGCCTGCACCATGGGCAACACTGGCTTGCCATTGATGTCCAGCAAATCATTAAGATTAAAGTAACGATTGGCATCAACAATACGGCCCGATACGACCCCGTCGTCAATCGGGAACGGCGGCGTTTCCTGCGCCCAATCATCTTCCAGGCTGTCCACATGCCCACCTTTCGCATCCTGCTTTAGCGCAGCTGTTGCTAAAGCCAGCGCCGACAAACAGGCCAACTCGGCCTTCATGGATATGATATTATTATCAGCCCTGCGCATAGACAACATATCTTCATACGCTGCCGTTGCAGCCCAGCCAGAAATCACCGCCACCAAACCCAATACAATAATGAGCGCAGCTCCGCGCTCGTTATTTACGTCCATCACCTCAATGCCGCTGCAGGCCTAAATACAATGGCAGCAACCATTGCATCTGGCGTTTATTTTGTATCACTGTAACACGCACAGCTCGAGGCCAAACAAAAACGCTGGCCATATCCGTTTTCAAGACCTGAGCTTGCCATTGCCCCTGCTGATCCATCACCTCCACCTGAAATGATGATACGTTATCAAACGTCATACGGTCTGATGCCGTACTATCCCGTGCCCAGGCCATCCTGGATTCTCGCAGCAACAGCCCCTTCTCTTCATCCAGGTGGTAATACACCCGCGTTATACCCTTCCGGCCCATTTCTCGCACCAATAAGCTGAAACGGTCTGCATGGGTATTGCCACGCATATCACTGTGCAACTCAATGGGCTGTAACAGCTTTAGCGATGAGCCTGTGGCGGCCGCAATATCCAAACGCAACTGTTTACCCAACCAGGCGCTCGTTTCAAGCTCATCCCGGCTTTGCTGCAACTGCTTAAACCCCTCACCAGCAGGCCCCAGGGCGGCGTAACAGATCGCTGAAATCAGTGCAAACACCACCAAAGCCATCAAGACTTCCAATAATGTAAAACCTGATTCCTCGCTGCCGAACCTCATTGCCTGGCCCGATATATAAACAATTTCACTGCCGGCTCTGATGGCGCTTGCACAGCAACATTTCGACGCACAAGCTGATCCAGAGCAGTTTTCTCACTCCAACTGCGCCAATGCAAATGAACCCCGGCCGCCTCAACATCACCTTGTTTCTCAGCCGTGAAGACTGGCGACAAACGCTCTGCTGCCAGTACATTCCGGGCAGTATCGAGCGCCAGCATATGCAACGATAATGTGCGCTGGATATCCGCCGATGCACCCAGGCGCCCCATCAGTGCGACAAGGGCAAATGAAGCAATACCCAAAGCCACCAGCACTTCAATCAGCGTAAAGCCGGCCTGCCGCCTCATCAGGGTACATCCTTCACAACATAAATGCCGCCCGGGCCTGCACCCAAATGAATTTTTTTACGCTCTTTACTGGCAGGATCCATTAAAACAATCGCACCATTTGATACTCGGCCATCCGGCCAAAAATAGAATCGCGCTAAAGGTATTTTTTTACCTTCAACCGGTTCACTGCCTGGCTGAACATCCCCGTACAAATGCGCTTGCTGCACCTGTACTGGCGCTTGTGGTAACGACTGCTGAAAAATAGCATCCGCCGATAAGCGCCAAACACCATTTGAATCCACCGATTCGAACCGCAGCTGCTCGCGATAAACAGAGCAACGCAGCACATGTCCGGTGAGTTGCGCCTGTTCAGATGCCATACGCAGTATCTTTTGCATATACCGGGCTTCCCCCTCCACACTGGACGCGGTTGCTTGAAAAAACGACGGCGCCACCATAGCCGACAGCACAGTCATCAAGACAATCACCAATAATATTTCAATGAGAGTAAAGCCCTGCGACTTCCTCTGCATATCAACAATCACTTATCCCAGTTGCCAATATCAGCATCAAATCCTACGCCGCCCGGTTTCCCATCTGCACCATAAGATAAAATATCCACATCCCCATGCACGCCAGGGGCTAAATAAATAAAATCACCCCCCCAGGCATCTTTAGGCAGTGCATCCATATAATGTTTTGTACCACTGACCAACGCTTTCAAACCGTCGCTGGAGGATGGGTATGAGCCATGTTGCAATCGATATAATTTCAAGGCCTGTTCAATGTTTTTCATCTGCACCCGGGTGCTATCCACCTTTGCCTCATCCGCTCGCTCAATAAAGCGGGGCGCCACAATCGATGCCATCACCCCGATAATAATGAGTACCACCATAATTTCGAGCAGTGAAAAACCGCGTTCTTTACTATAACAGGCATTTACATTCATTAACCCTCTCCGTTAACATGAAATAAACAACGCGCCTGCATGATTTTTTCCACCCCATGATAAAATTCCATATC
>CAZKME010000035.1:0-9171 GCA_964553725.1 uncultured Zetaproteobacteria bacterium | reverse complement strand
GCGCGTTAACCAAAAATCATTTCGCGCCAGTGGATCATAAAAGCGTTTTTCACCACGAACCACGATAATACTCTTGCCATGCACATCCCCGGCTTCATGAATCAAACGGTCGATAGCCAGCCATGAACCCAATACCGGCCCGTGCTTGGCGATTGATTCACGCGCATAAACTGAACAAACCGGATACGATGGGCAAGAGCGTCCATCCAAATGGCCCAACACATGCTGATAAAAAGCCAGTGCAAAATCTTGAGGCCTGCCGGCAGGAACACTCATGGCATGCCACAAGCCCGCCAACATCAAGCTACATAGCGCCAACATGCCATATGCCCCGGCCATCTGCTTCACCAGGGCGTGCCGGGCAAAGCCGAAGCCTGCCATAGCTGCTGCCACCACAGCGCATATAATGCCATACTACCACGCTCTGCCAGTGAAATAGCGGAAAACACCGTGCCCGACCATAACCAGAGGGTTAGCCCTGCAAAAAACACGGTCACCGGCCCCATTCGTCGGCGTCTGGCCCATAATGTCAGCAATAACAGCGGCCACACAAATAATGCTGCCACAAGCGCATCATGCCAGCGCCCCAACCATGCATGGCCAGCCCCCGGCAATACCGTTGCCAGCACAGCCGTTGGCCATACAGGTGCAGCTTCAGCTGGCGGATGCGCTGTTATATAGGCTGCCGCCAAGCGAATATAATCATTATTCAATGCCACTAAGGATGGCTGTTGCCCCTGTTGCATCTGCAATAAATCTGCGGCGGCCAGCATCCGTTGCTGCCACACAGCAGAGGCTGGCAACATTGCACTGGCAGCCTGCAAGGCCACAATGGCTTTGCCGTACTGATGCTGGGCAGCCATTTGCATCGCCGCTTGATACACCCTCCCAGAAGCACTCTCAGCATGCAGGCATAATGGCAGCAACAGGATCAAGCCCCCCGTCAGCAAGCTCGCGAAACGTAAATACACGTTCAACGCACCAAACTGTTCATTTCAACAATAGGCAATAAGATCGCCACAGCCATCAAGCCCACCATCACCGCCATCACCAACATCAAAGCAGGCTCCACGACAGTCAGCATGCGTTTTAATAATCGCGATATCTCCTGTTCATACTGATTCGCCACCCGTAATAACATCGTATCCAACTGCCCGCTTTTCTCACCGACCCCAATCAACTGTACGGCCAAATGCGGTATATGCTCCTGCCGAAATGCATCGGATAAGTTGCCACCCTCACGCAAGACTTCACGCGCTTCTGCTCCGATACGTTTAAACGGCGATAACACAAAGCTCTGATTGGCAATATGCATGGCCGCCAAGGTTGAAACCCCGCCGCTTAACAGCATACCCAGGGTGCGGGTAAAGCGAGCCATTTCAATTTTACTTAACAAGCCCGATAAAACCGGTACGCGCAACAACCATATATCACGCAAATCACGCACCTTTGCCTGCCGCATCAAGATACTGCCCAGTAATACCAAACCCGCACCCAGCATGAAAATCCATACGCCATATTCACGCAGTAATGCCGATACTGCAATCACCCACTGGGTCAGGGCCGGCAACTCTCCGCCTGTATGCTCAAACACAGACACAATCTGCGGCACCACCCAGGTCAACAGCACCATCATCACCAACATGCCAAAAAATAAAATAATCAAGGGGTATAATATTGCCGATAATAATTCCTGATTCATTTGCTGCCGGTTCTCCAGCAAATCGGCAAGCCGCCCCGCCACAGCCTCTAGCTGCCCGGTCTCCTCGCCGGCTGCCACCATATTGCACACCACATCATCCATGCCAATGGAGCGCAGCGCAGCCGCCAGGCTTGAGCCTTCGAGCACTTGCTGACGCACCATCCCCACCGCCCTGCGTGCACGTTTCTTTTCCATACCCTCAGCCACTGCAGATAAAGCATCACTGAGTGTCATGCCGGCAGATGTCAGGGTGGACAGCTGTTGTAAAAACAGCGTTGTTTCTATCGCGTTTAAGGACTGTTGGCCGCCTGCTTTTGCTGAACCTTTTTGTTTTTCAATGACATGAAGCGTGCGAACAATCAAGCCTTGCTGCTTTAATAGTTTGCGAGCGCCGCGCTCAGAATCACTTTCAATTTCACCGCGTTTACGCCGCCCCTGCGCGTCCAAAGCCTGCCATGCAAATATGCTCATACTTCCAGCACGCCCTCAGTCGAAACCCGCAACACTTCTGCCACCGTAGTGGTACCGGCCATAATATGACGCGCGCCATCCTGGCGTAACGTGATCATGCGCTCTTTTTTCGCCAGGCGTCTCAAGGCAGGCAGGCCTTTACCGTCATGGATGGCGTTACGCATCGCCTCTGAAATACTTAACATCTCATAAATAGCAATTCGACCTGCAAAACCGGTATGCATGCACTGCTCACAACCTACCGCATCAAAGCATGTTGTAAGCGATTGATCAGGCGCCACTTCCAATACAGTCCAGTCATCGGCACGCACCGCCCTGGCCTGCTTACAGTGCGGACATAAACGCCGCACCAAACGCTGGGCCTGCACCATCACCAATGATGATGCCACCAAATAAGGCTCGACCCCCATATCCTGCAAACGCACCACGGCAGATAACGCATCATTGGTATGCAGGGTGGCAAACACCAGATGCCCTGTTAATGAGGCCTGAATAGCAATCTCTGCCGTTTCCAGGTCACGGATCTCACCAATCATCACAATATCGGGATCCTGACGCAGAATCGAACGTAGCCCCGCCGCAAAATCCAGACCGATTTTCGGCTGCACCTGCATTTGCCCCACGCCTTCCACTTGATATTCAATCGGATCCTCAATGGTCATCACGTTGCGATTAAAGCGATCCACCTCCATCAATGCAGCATACAGGGTTGTACTCTTGCCCGAGCCGGTGGGTCCTGTCACCAAGATAATGCCATGCGGCGACTTCACCATCGCCTGCATGGTGGAAAACTGATCGCGACTCATTCCGAGCTCGGGCAAGGTTAATATCTTCGCGCTACGATCCAGCAGGCGCATCACCACCCGCTCACCGAACGCTGTCGGCAACATCGACACCCGCACATCCACATCACGGCCTGCAATACGCACAGCAATGCGTCCATCCTGGGGGTGACGTTTTTCCGCAATATCCAGCCCGGCCATAACCTTAATGCGTGAAATCATCGCTGCCTGCACGCTTTTGGGCGGGTGAACAATGGTATGCAGCACCCCATCAATTCTAAAGCGCACCTGCACTGCTGACTCAAATGGTTCGATATGAATATCACTGGCCCGATCTTTCATGGCCTGAGAAATCAATGTGTTCACCAAACGAATCACGGGAGCATCGTCTTCCGATTCAAGCAGGTCTCCAATTTCTTCAATCTCACGTGATAACTCATCATTTTCTGATAAATCTTCCAGCATTTGTTCCGCTGAGGCTGAGGACATATCAAACACCTGGTTAAGGCTGGCTAACAACACATCCCTGGGCACCAGTACCGTTTCGACCTCACAGCCAAATATACGCCGAAAATCATCGAGCAACTCCCAAGGCCAGCCCTCGGCATCATCCGCAACAGCTACCGGGCAGGTGAAATCATCAAAGGGTAGTAACGGCAGTGCGGGCCCCTGCCTTAACACTTGCAGTGAAAATTGCAACGCGCGCTCAACATCCAGCTGCTCATAATATAAACGGGCTAAATGATGCATGCTATTTAAGGCTTTTTGCTCACGCTGGCATGCGGCTGCATGGTGTGTGGCATGTGTTTCTGTTTCCTCGGGAACAAAATCGTACCGCCTTCCACGGTATGCTCATACAAGCCTTTTATATCGTTGTATTTGCGGTTGGTGATCGATTCCAGATAATTAGCGTTCTTGATAATATGAGGTTTGAGAAACACCATCAAGTTGGTCTTTGTTGTGGTATTCTCAGAAAACTTAAAAGGCTCCCCGAGCAGGGGTACGCTGCCCACACAGGGTACGCGCTGCATTTTAGCCGTCGCATCCTCACGCATTAAGCCGCCCAGCACGATCATCTGGCCATCGTTCGCCATCACCACGGTTTTAATAGAGCGTTTGGTGGTGATTAAGTCCGAACCTTGCACGCCGGCTTTGGTATCAATGCTGGAGACTTCCTGATAAATATCCAAGCGCACCGAATCATCTCCCGAAATCTGCGGTTTTACACGCAAGGTCAAACCAATATCTTTGCGCTCAATGGTTTGAAATGGATTCGGGTTCGCGGTACCCGTGGATGAATTGCGCCCCGTGATAAACGGCACATTCTGGCCTACAATAATCTCCGCTTCTTCATTATCGAGCGTTAATATATTCGGTGTCGATAATACATTGGCATCATTATCCGACTCCATGGCATGCACCAGCGCTCCAATAGACAGCGCCTTATTGACCACGCCCAAGGTTAATCCGGTTGGCGCAGCTGCCGTCAGCGCAGCGCTTACACTGGTCGGTACTGCGGCAGCAGCATTGGCGGACAGGGCTGCCCCCACTGTTTTTATATTCTGAAAGTTCTGCACACCGGCAATAACACCGCCGCTGGCCATCCATTCCACACCGAAGCGTTGAATGGAATTACCGCTGACTTCAACAATCAAGGCTTCAATCAAGACTTGTCGACGCCGGATATCCAGTTTATCAATAATACGTCCCACGGCCGCAATATCGCTTGGATCAGCAGTGATCAACAGCGCATTGGTCGCTTCATCCGCCACCACTTTCACATCCCCTGTAAATAATGGTTTGCCCGTTTTCTCTTTGCTGCCCATCAAGCTGGTTAGGACTGTTTCAATATTTTTGGCTTTGGCATATTTCAGATAACGCACCTGCAAACGCCCGCTATCTGATTCTGGCGCAACATCCAAACGCTCAATCAAGCTTGCAACTTCATTAATTTTTTGAGGAGCTGCGACCACCATCAACATATTGCCAGGCTGTTGCGGCATGACTTTCAACCCATTGGGCGAATTCGGTGCTGCCGGGTATAATTTACTCAACGTAGCAGCCAGTTTCTCTGCCGAGGCATAGGTTAATTTAAACAGCTTCACCCCAATGGCATCTTTACGATCCAGCAGCTTTAAAATCTTCTGAATACGACGGATATTACTCGCAGAATCAGTGAGTAATAACATATTACCACGCGCATAAGCCACCAAATGACTATTGGGCGAAATCAGCGGTCGCACCAGTGCCACCAGTTGCTGCGAATCCGCATATTTCAACCGTAACACCTGTGTGATCATGCCATCATTATCATTGGCCTGCCCTGTTTGCACAGGTACCGCCTTTTGCTTACTTTCCGAACGCGGTACAATCTTCACAATATCGCCGGCATCCACTGCGGCAAAACCATTCACCTCCAGAACAGATAAAAAGACATTATATGCATCCGCTTCATCGATCGGAGTTGGTGAAATAATACTGACCTTGCCTTTCACCCGGTTATCCACCAGAAAATCCTTACCCGAAAAGCCGGCTACAAATTCAATAAAGGCCCGAATATCCGCATTCTTAAAATTCAGGGTCACTTTAGCGGCCCATGCTGGTTGGCAGACCAGCAGCATCCCTATGCATAGCATCGTTTTACAGTATTTCATGTATTAAGCTCCAAGCCCATTTGATTCATTTGATTCATTGGCAGGAACCCTATCGGATATCATAATGGATAGGCAGAATAACCCCATGGCGTTCTAATTCCAAATCAATGGCGCCTGCATGTTGCAAGCGTTGATATAAAGCGATGCCCTGCGCCACACTGGTTAACACTTCACCGTTCACTTTATGAATCACATCACCATTTTTCAAGCCTAACTTTTCATATAAGGAACCCGCCACGATGTCGCCAATCACAAAGCCATCGACTTTTCCACCCCTGAAGTAGGGAACAACCTTTGCCTCGCTTAATAGTTTGGGCAAGTTTTTTATCTGACGATCAAGTTCAAAACGTTTTAAAGTCCGTTTCTTTCGATACTGCGCCTGATGTACTTCAATACCTTTAATCGATTGTGATTTAGGTAACAAAACCCGCTCAAACTGGCCATGATTTTTCACCACAATGGCTGCAATCTCCACCGTTTCAAGGCGAACACCGGGCAGCATCTCATCGCCGACAAAAAACACCTGCTGATTAGCGGAACCATTGATACTCACCACAGCGGCTGCTCGCTTCTCTGATACGACTGTGGCCAATAATTTTAAATTCAAACGACTCGCAACAACCCTTTCAGGTTTATGCCTCACCATTTTCACTTGTTGTTCAGCACCGAACAAGGCCGTGCTTTCCAATAGCTTGATATCCAAAGGGCGTTGTTGCTTTTGCTTTATCTGAACAGCATCCAGGCTCGGCTGATTAGAGGATCCAGTCTGCCACCACGACGAAACCACCCAGGCAATCAATACCACCAAAGCCAGTTCAATATACCGCAATGCATGATTCGCGAATAATCCGGTCAAACTCACCACGCCACGTTACTCCTCCCGACGATGCTTCCGACCCAGCGAAGCCCGGCCACAAGGCTACGCCTTCAATCAGATTATTTCCCAGCTTTTTTAAACGCTTTTTTTACGGGGAACCGGGAATGGCCGGGCCACTCCATGTCGACTACAAACAAAAAAGGGCCAGACCGTGAGGCCTGACCCTTTTCAGTGTTATTGCTATTGCTAGCTTTTTATGGTGCGCCCACCAGGACTCGAACCTGGGGCCCACGGATTAAAAGGGCGATAAATTAAGCCACTAATTACAACAACTTATATGCTCATCTGTTTATAAACAAAAGATTTTTTGTTTCTTCTTGTTTTTCTGTGTTGCGCCATGTTGCGCGTTGTTTGCACCACAATTGCACCATCACTGTACCAAGATTGCACCAGATTCATGCGCGGATTTCAACACCGTGTGGTTACCAATTCGCCCTAAATCAACATAAAAATTGCACCATTCTGCAAATCACCGCGTTTTTACCATTCTTTCGCATGAATTTCCATAACTCTATTGACCCACTATTGGCCACGACGGTTTGATTTATCGAGATGAGAGGCATTACTCGCCCATTACCATGCCGATAGCCGCCGAATCAAACAAAACGGAGGTCTGAAAAAATGACAGTAATTGGATTGGATATTGGTTATTCAAATTTGAAAATGTGTATTGGAACAGAAGATAAACACAAAACAATGGTCATGCCAGTGGGCGTAATGCCCGATGAAGGAATGCGCGGGTTTGGCTTTGATCCACAGTCAGAGAATGTCTGCCGGGTATTGGTGGATGGCAAACCATACTTTGCGGGTGTTTCTCCCGATGCCATGTCGGGGCGGCAACGCACACTGCATGCCGATTACCCTTCCACGGTGGATTACCGCGCCATGTTTGCGGCTGCATTGTTAAGCAGCACCTACAAGGAAATTGACTGTCTGGTGACAGGTTTGCCGGTTGAACAGTTTCTGGACTCATCCCGTGTCACTGCACTGAAGGAAAGTCTGACAGGGACATTTAAGATAACCCCAAAACGTGAAGTGGAAGTAAAACAGGTTATTGTTGCTCCGCAGCCCATTGGCGGGTACATGAATGCCGTTTCCTATAAACCTGAGCTGGAACAGATGCGCGTCCTGGTTATGGACCCCGGATTCTTTTCGGTTGACTGGGTTTCCATTCACCACGGAGCCGTTGTTAGCGGAACCCTCGGCACATCACTCAAAGCCGTTTCAGTATTACTCGATGCTGCCTCGACAGATATTTACCGTGAATATGGTGGCCGGGTTTCCGTTGAAGACCTGGAGCAAAGCATCCGGTCTGGTAAAGGCACTGTTTTTCTGTTTGGCGAAGCCATTGAAGTTGCACCACATCTGGAAAAAGCATCTGAAGAAGTTGGCGCTGAAGTTACAAAAAGTGTCTTATCCTGCATAAGAGAAGTGAAATCCGAAGTGGACTGTCTATTACTTGTTGGCGGCGGTGCAAGCCTTTACGAAAGTGCCGCCAGAAAGGCTTTCCCTCGCTCGAAGGTGGTTATCCCCGATGATAGCGTAACATCGAATGCGGATGGTTTCTGGCGCATTGGGTTGTCTTCATAATGAAAGTCTATGTCAGAGTTGGACGCGGGGCGAAGGAGCTGTTCAATGATCTCGAAGCCCTGTCTCCACGAGAACGAGCGGAACGATTACGAGTTCTGGCAAGTATTGGGTTATCTGTTGTTCAAGGCGGCGTGAATGGTATTGCTCATGATCCTGCTGGCAGCACACAGGCAACGGTTCATGGTGATTCAGAACAAAATGGATCCCGTGGTTCCAACCTTGCCAACAAATTGATGGGTAGCCTCAAATAAAAGATTGGCCCCTTTCGGGGCCAATCAATCTATTATGCTAAGCCGGCTTTTATTAAAGCCAGCTCTAACGCCGTTGTGGGCGTGCCGACGGCAGGCGGCGCGCCCATTGGCTTAAATTTTTTGAAGCCGTTTTCAGGGAGCCACCCCTGTTCGGCGGCTTCCTCTTTGAACTCTAACCACCCCTCCTGGGCGGTTATAATTTCGTAGTCCCGCCACCCTATCCGGGTAACGGGGCTAAACCCCTGAGCAGTGACCAAGTCACCGCTCTTGACCTCCTCCCTGA
Source organism: uncultured Zetaproteobacteria bacterium (assembly GCA_964553725.1). Classification (GTDB taxonomy): domain Bacteria; phylum Pseudomonadota; class Zetaproteobacteria; order Mariprofundales; family Mariprofundaceae; genus Mariprofundus. Next base: position 561 of record CAZKME010000035.1, on the reverse strand, counting down.
ATGCACAGGGAGCCCTATAGGTGTTAACCCATCGGGCAAAATTTTTTGTTGCCTGGTACAGAGGGATTCCCCTCGCCTGTTCCCAGGCGATGATCTCGGGGGATATATTTTCCCCCAGAATTCCCTCTGAACGCTCTGGTTCAGGGGGGGTGTTGGTTGGGCCTCCAGCCCAACCACCACCTTTTAGACCTTCATGCAGAATACCCATATTCCCCTCCTTTTTTACCCAATAAATCCGTGCGGGGAGCGCGGTGGGTTTGTTTTAAATCCATGCAGGATTTCAAAACATCTCAAGAAGAGGAACTGAAAACAGTTCACCCCCATCGGGATACTTTGAAATCCCAAATGGGTTTTTTCGGCGTTGATTCGCCGACAAATTTGATCTCAGTCCAAAGACGGAGAACATAATGGCGCAACTATAAACTATAATTTTGTGGCAGTGTGTAGTGAATCATGAAAAAAAGTGGGGTGTTTCAATGAAATAAAAAAAATTGGCCCCTTTCGGAGCCAATCAATTTAGAATTAAGGACTGCGCCGAAGCGCATCACCTCACTTTTTATG
>CAZKME010000034.1:3484-15276 GCA_964553725.1 uncultured Zetaproteobacteria bacterium | reverse complement strand
TCCGATCCACTGGCCAGTGTGATTTTAATCACGGGTTTCGCCCCCTCATCATCAACCGTGACATCAAATAGCCCCTTCGTAGATGGTGTGATATTGTGTTTAAGGCGATCTTTGATGATCAGTTGCAAGCCATCGATATCATCCACACCCACCCGCGCACCATCATCATCAATGCCGATATAAATCACCCCTCCATCCCGATAATTCAAAAACGCCACAGCCTCTTTTTCAAGGTTATCGGTCAACTGGCTTTTGAATTCAATACGATGGGATTCGGTCTGCATGCTTATCTCTCTCCTCTTGCATTTTGCATCCCTTGCTGAAAATTGGCTGGTGTCTCAATAGCAAACGTACACGCTTCAGCTATAATCAACAAATCCGCATCTCCGCTGATCAGCACATCGGCTTTTCCAATACTGGCCAGTTCGATAAACATCTGATCGTTTTTATCACGGCAATGGGGCATTGGTGGCGCAATGTCGGGGAGATCAACGCTTTCAACAAAGGGGAGGTAATCTCCAAGCAGCGCCTCAATCTGAGACTCTCCCAATTTGAATTTGGGATATGCCAACACCCGGATAAGCTCCTGTATCGTTGCTTTGGAGGCTAGAGGCATATGCTTGCCCTCCTGCCAAAATGGCCGCATCCATGCCAATTTCCCCTGTTCAAAAATCAATGCCGAAACAACGCAGTTGGTATCAAAAACAAGTCGCAGATTCACGACTCCCGGGCCCAGGCGATAGCATCTTTAACATCCTGCTCGTCCAGCCCCAGTTCAGCCAGCCGTTGGCGCACACCTTCCGCCTGATTGGGCCTTACCGGCATTAAAATAATCTTCCCGCTTTCTTCCTGCACATCAAAATAGTCCACATCCGGAAAATGCGTCACGATGGATTTGGGTAGCGTAATTTGATTTTTCGATGTTTTTTTGGCCAGCATGGCATACCTCGCTAAGACGAATATCCTTAGTCTAGTAAAAAGAATGAAAAAAGGAAGTAAGGAATGATAACTTCCTAACATGGCATAGCCGGAACCAAACAAGTCAACATCGAACCGCGAATGAACACGAATACACGCGAATAAATTCACCTCGTAGCGCAGCTCACCTGGCAGGTTAAGCGATGAGCCGGAGTAACACATATGTTTTAATACGTTAGCTTCAGAATGGAGGGGCCAACTGAGGATTCCAGGTTTAAGCAAACGGGTTGCTTCTCGAACGCCGCCGGTCTTGGGTTTTTTGGGCTGCCGTCACTTCAGCAGAGCTTCACCCATGTTGATGCGTTGCCCTGTCTGAATAGCATCACAAAAATCATAATGCGAGGTGGCAAACAGGATGATGGTCGAGCCATGTTGAAAATAACCCATCTCATCGCCTTTGTTGTAACTGGCCTGACAATGGAAATGATTCGAGCCGCGACTGCGCAGATCCATATCTCCCTTTAAACAGTGGAATTTCATACTGGCGACCAGGATGGCGGCTACGGGAACCAGCGTGATGCTGCGCCCTGAGTCGGCAGCATCGCGTAGCTCAAGCGGCACCACGGCCCGTTCATTTTTGCAATATAGTTTTTCAATGCGTTTCAGGGCAATCGGATTCACATTCCAGGTGTCGCCGGAGATATAATTGACTTCATGCACCCGGCAATCGACCGGCGCATGAAAACGGTGATACATGCTCGATTTGAGTCGCAGGGTGACAAATACGCCATCGCGATATTTTTCCTGCAAGGATTGATCAGGAATCAGATCACCCAGTTGATAGGGAAAGCCTTTGGCCTGATAGACGGTGCCTCCCTCAATCCTGCCATGCGCCCCCACAATCGCATCGCACGGACTGACCACAATGTTGTCTCGCTGATCAATCGCTCGCGCACCTGCTTTTAACTCACGGATAAAACAATCATGTAAGCTGGTGTATGATTGCGTTTTGGCTTCGGATAAATCCAGATCACTGGCAAACAAGCGCCACGCCGCAATCGACATTCGGGTTAACAACGGGCTTTCGATACGACTAAACCAGCCCATCCACCGGGTCAGCAAACGGCGCGGAATGCGGTTGGTAAGCAGAAAATTCAATTGTTCCTGCTGCGTGAACCAGGTGATCAATCTTGTCATTTTATGATATAGTCAAAAGCTTTTCACCGCAGAGTACGCAAAGTTACGCAGAGTAAGGCATAAAAAAGATTATACTGCCAAAAGCTGGGTTGATCATGATCCTCGCTCACAGGCTCAGACATGTACAAATCACGAATCAATATTCTTATTTTGTTTGGTTTTGCCTTTACTCTGCGTAACTTTGCGTACTCTGCGGTAAAAATATTTTGACTGTCAGGTTTCATCATTCAAGCCCATATCAGACAAAAACTGATGCATGATCGGTTCCGCCTGATAGGCGCGGCTGCGCTGCATGGCGTTTTCCTGCATGGCTGAACGATTCTCACCAGCTTCAAAAAAGCCGGTAATCCGGGCGCTCATAGACTCTCTGTCTTCGACCAGATAACCGCTAATGCCATGTTCGATAATATCTTTCGGGCCTTTGCAATTGTAGGCGATGACCGGCATGCCGTAAGTGAATGCTTCGAGCACCACATTGCCAAACGTATCGAAGCGGGACGGAAAGACAAACATATCCAGCCCGGCATAGAGTGATTTCATGCGCGCCTTGTCCACCCAGCCGAGAAACAGCGCATCAGGCAGCGCTTCTTTCAAGGCAGCTTGTGCAGGGCCGACGCCGGCAATCACGAGGCGTACATCCGGAATAGATAGCCGGATGCGGGCAATGATGCCGGGCAAATCAAACAATCCTTTCTCGCGGCTAATTCTGCCAGCGTAGAGCAACACCGGCGTATCATCCGTGGCATCGGCAAACAGCTCGCTTTTACAGATCGGAACAATATCCGGGTCGCGCGGCTCGGTGTGGTGGGCGGTCAGAAACACGCTGTCTTCGGGCAATTCCATCTCATGCCCGGTCAGCCAGTCCCGATGTTCATTATTGAGCACAAACACGCCGGTATATTGTCGGTAAAAGAAACGCAGAAAGCGCCGGATTCTATCGCGTTCATGGCGGGTCAAATCAGTATTATCCTTGATGAAATCAATCCAGTCGGTGTGCATAAAGAAATAGGCCGGCACATTGAACATGTGTTTGATAAACAGCGACAACAGCGCCATCGGCCCTTCGGTGGAGCAGATAATGCGATCATAGCCGCCCTCATAGAATATGCGCGCCACCTGCATAAAATCCGGAATGCGGAACTCCTGCTCGCCGAAATCGGATACGGAAAAACTGGTCAGCGGACGCACCACATGCAGATGCGCTTCCGCTTCGGCCTCGGCGTGGCAAATCAGAAAATCGACCGGCAAATCAGCGCGCTGGATTTCCCTGAGTTTACCGCTCAGCGAACTGGAAACACCGTTTTTATCGCGCAGGGTATCGGTCAGGTACAGCGCCCGGCCCGGTTGCCGATTGCTGTCGATATAAGCAGCAAAATCATTCAAAAAACGCCGGTTTTGATACAGCAACCGCGTGCTGGCCAAACTGGTGCCAAGCAACACAATACTGACCAGCACAGGAAAGGACAGGCTATCCAGCACCTTGCTAACATTGACATTACTCAGGCCCGGACGTGAACTGGCGCTGCCAAATACCAGCGCCGTCAACTGGCTCGGCACCTCGAATTTACGGGCAATCTCGGCGGTGCAGAAACTTTCCAGTTTATTGTCCGCATCCACCAACGAGGCCTTTTTCAAGCGGTTGATAATCAGCTTGTTCAGAGCCGAAAAGAGTTCGGGAATGGCATGATTCACCGTGTTGATGAACGCTTCGGGCGACTGTTGCTTGCTGGCGGCGATTTGCTCCAGATAGGCAATGCAAAAACGATAATCCTTCTTGGTGTTCCACTTCACCAGTTTGCTGACTTTTTTACCCTGCAAGGCGTCATGGATGGCATCAAAGAATTTCTGCGTATTTTTGTGTTTTTTCATTTCCAGCATTAAATTACTGATGGCCAGACAGGATAATTTGTCGGATGTTTCGCCCCGGTGAAACACAATGCGCAACAGGCCGGGATCCTCGATATGAGTGGCCACCTGCGAAAAATAATCGAGCAGGGCGATATGCAATTTCTGATTATCCAGCACCTGCCCGAACGGCATGATTCGGCCTTCCCGGATGGCCTCCAGAGCAAGCTCGCAAGCGCGTGTCGATTTCAGTCGCTGTTTCAGATCAGGCACGTATAAATAAGAACCGCACTGGCCGGCAAAAATGCCCATGTGATCGTCCGAGCCGCCGGTCAATACTTTGGCCTTGTCAGGATCGACGCCGAAATCGGCAGGGTTCAGGCCATGTTTGTCGGCATAGGCGCGTATTTTTTGCGGCGTCAGGCCATTCACCCATTTCAGCGCCAATATGCTCTGCCAGCGGTCGCGTTGGCCGTTAATCACTTCAAAGCGCTCAAACAATACGGCCAGTTTTTCGAATAATTCCAGATCAATAAACTCGTTGCGGGTATAAAAATACATCGGATGCGGCAGGATGACCGGAATATTATTGGCGGCGGCATAACGCAGAAACTGATAGATATCGCTGCGTTTCTTATTCAATACGATTTCCTGCTTAGGTGAAAATCCGTAGGTGAGCACATGCACAAACAAATCATATTCGGGGAAATGACAGGTAAACTCCGCGCCCGTCAATACATTCACGCCCTGCTCCATCAAATTCCAGCATGAGCGGGCATTGTTGTGATTGGTAACGGTGATAACATCGCACTGTTGCTCTTCCAATCGTCGCACCAGATGTTTGGTTTTGAGCCATGTTTCGGGCAGCGCCAGAATACGGCCCCACAATTCATCGGGCACATCGCTGTTTAAATCGTGGCAGTGCAAATCCACTTTCAGACAATCGTTCAAATCCACGCTGCACAACGCCTGTTCGAGATAGTGATCAAGCTCCTGCTGTAACGATTGGCGAAATTCGCTGATGCCCCGGCTCTGAAACAGATCAATCATGAAGATTCTCCGAACACACAGGTCGGCAAGCCATCAGACAACGGGCCGCGTAAACGTTTTCCCAGCCACGGCAAACGCGCCGCCAGCATTTCCCTGAATACCTGTTTTTTGATGGACTGATTGGTCAGAGCCGGGCTTTGCCACCACCAGCCGTCCGTCTCCATCTGTGTAGCAGCTTCTACAAAACGCTTCGCCACCTGCTCAAAATCCGCATCCGAGAAATTATGGCTCATAATCACCCGCCCGCTGCCAATCCAGCTCAGTGTCAGCCCGGCAGCACGCAGATAATATTGATACATCCAGTTATAACGTGACGGGCGGGTATAAAGAATCGTCCACACCGACAGCAGATTAACAATGCGCAGCGGCAGACCGGCGGCGGCAAATTGTGTATTGAGCGAACGCACACGCGCATCCCAGAGCGTATCCTGCTGTTGATACATGGTTTGGTATTCCGGTGCTTCGATGCGATGCAGAAACTCGTTCATCGTGGCCATCACATAGGGATGCGAATTGAATGTGCCGCGCGCAAACGAGACATTCACCGGCTGATCATCCTTAAAGCGTTTCATCAACGCATGACGACCGCACAATACGCCGACCGGCAAACCGCCGCCGAGGGTTTTGCCATAGGTGACCAGATCGGCCTGAATACCATAATATTCCTGCGCACCGCGATAGCCCAATCGGAATCCGGCAAACACTTCATCGAAAATCAGCACAATCGAACGCCGCGTGCATACATCGCGCAGCTGCTGCAACCAGTGCGTATAGGTTTCTCTGTCAAAGGCCGCGCTGCGGTCGCTACTGATCAGCGATGTATCGCTGGAAGCATTGGCATTGGGGTGCAGCGCCTGCAATGGATTGATCAGCACACAAGCAATATCATTGCGCGTATTCAATACTTTCAGCGTTTTTTCGCTCATATCACTGAGCGTATACACATCATTGGTTTTACGCTGGTTGCCGATGCCCGGCTGCACGCCGTCCCACCAGCCGTGGTACGCGCCGCAAAAACGCACCAGATGGGTTTTACCGCTGTGATAACGCGCCATGCGTACCGCCTGCATCACGGCTTCTGTGCCGGACATGTGGAACGATACTTCATCGAGCCTGGAAATGGATTTCAGCTTTTCCACATTATCGCGAATCAGCGGGTGGTATGGCCCCAGCACCGGCCCCATCTCTTTTACCTTGTGCCAGGCTTGTTCCATGCAATCTTTATAGAAATCGTAACCGAAGAGGTTGACGCCATAGGAGCCGGTCAAATCATAACTCCAGTTGCCGTCCATATCCTTAAAACGCACGCCATCGGTTTTTTCGACCACCGAGCCCAGCTTCAAATGGTCTTGCAGGTATTTTCTATACGGAAACGGTACGCGGTAGGCATTGGTGAAATGCACATCAGAGACGGATGCATCCAACGATTCGGAAAAGGCGATGCTCCTGGGTGATTCATGCTGAAACTGTCCGGCCAGCCGATGCAACGCCTGCTGGCGTTTCAGGCTGATATTTTCAGGTGCGCCGTCGCTGTTGAAAAACGCCTTCTCGTCATAATCAAACGACGGAATCCAGCCGGCAATGCGCCGCGACCATTTGGAATGCCCGGCCAGCGAGCCATGTTTGGCCCGTGATAAGCGGAGCCGAATCCAGATTTTATAAGACAAAAATACAATGATAATTAAAATTATGATGCCAACAGCAAAAGGTGCATGCATATTGTACCGTCACTTGTTTGCAATATTTTGCCGCACCATAACAGGCAAATGTGACACGCATATTGCACAGCAGGGAGACGCTCTGCTTCGGATTATTCTTTGCAGTTGCGCGAACGTTTATTGCTGGCTGGTTTCTGGCCTGAAATACTGGATTCGGTGATTGCCCCAGTCGGCAATATAGAGCTGGCCGCTGCCACTCATGGCAAGCCCTGTAAGATAAAACCTAGCGCAAATAACGCACCGACATAGTGCGATTGCAGAAAGAATGAAAATCCCCATCGTTCACCACAGCGCAACAAACGGCCACACAAAATCAATTGCAACATCAGCGCCAGCCACCAGCCGATACCCACCCAGAAGCCACCCCGTTCAAATGCAACCACGCCGAGCAACGCCACCGTTAGCAAGCCAAACAGAATAATGGCAAGCACAGCATGTTCGCCCAGCCAGATGGCTGTCGATTTGACGCCGATTTTCAGATCATCATCACGATCACCCAACGCATAGGCCGTATCATAGGACAGCGACCAGCAGATATTGGCGGCAAATAACAGCCATGGAATCGGCGATAATACGTCGCCTGTTTCCGCCGCCCAGGCCATCACCGCGCCCCAGCCAAAGGCCATGCCCAGCCAGACTTGTGGAAAATGGGTAAATCGCTTCACAAACGGGTAACAGGCAGCCAGTACAGCACCGACCACAGCCAGTTTTACCACCAACGCTGATGTCTGCACCACCAGCCCCAAAGCGACCAGCAGCATCAACACAAACCCGGCCAGCGCCGCTCCCGGCGCAACCCGGCCTGCCGCAATGGGACGCTCTTTGGTGCGTTCGACATGTGGATCAAAATCGCGGTCAGCAACATCATTGATCACGCAACCGGCTGAACGCATCAATAATACGCCGCCAACAAATACAATGACGTTTTTCAGAGTTGGCAATCCGCCCGATGCGGCCAATAAACCCCACAACGTCGGCCACAGCAGCAGCCAGTAACCCACAGGCCGGTCAATGCGCAGCAAACGATACCAGTCTGCACTGCTACCTACGGGAGAAAATCGCATGTTAATGATTATCTGAAATAACGGCGGGCGGTGGTTTCGATGCGTTTCCACATCTCCGGATGAAATACCTCCACCACCAGCGCCCGCGTTCCGGATGGTGAACGCAGTACCGAACGTCTGGCCCAGCGCCCGTTGTGCACCCCTTCCACATCCAGATGCGCCACACTCAAATCGGAGCGGGACAGTGATAAGCCTCGATCCAGAAGCAGGTTGCCCAATGGCCTCTTTCCCTCCTGCAAATCGCGCATCAAATCAGCAGGCAGGCCATCCAGCGGCAATACCGATTCGGCATCAAACATCACCGAACCGCGATGCATCAGCGATACCTGCCGCCTCAGCGCTGAATCAGCGATATGGCTTTCCAGTAATTCGGCCTCATCCACCCGTGCCTGATCGACAAATTGATCATGCAGGCGCACATCAAGCCGGATACCGAAATGACGCTCAAGAAACCGCGTCAGCGAACCGGCGGTGGACAACACCGACGCACAATCACGATTGATACCCGCCTCTTTCGGCTTCCAGTAGCGAACCGGCTGCCAATCCTGTGTATCCAGACTACCAAAAAACATGCGCGCATCATGGGCCATCATGTGGAAGGGTCAAGACCTTGCATCAACGGCGAAAATCAGGCCGAATTCAGCCCATGTTATGTCGACTTTTTCTTGATCAGGAACTGCATGCCGGGAGCAGCATCGCACTACCCGATGACCTGGCCCATTATCTGCGCAATGTCATGCGCTTAAGCGCAGGTGATCCGATTGTTTTATTCAATGGAACGGGAGGCGAATTCCGCTGCCATATTGAGCAACTGGCGCGCCGACATTCTTCATGCCTGATTGAATCATTTGCCGACATCAACCGTGAAATGAACTGTAAGGTGCATATCGTGCAGGCAGCATGCCGCAGTGAGAAAATCGAAACGGTATTGCAAAAGGCAACGGAACTGGGCGCGGCCAGTTTTCAGATTGTCAGAAGCGAGCGTTCCTCGCTGAAACTGGATGCTTCCAAACTGGGAAAACGCATACAACGCTGGCAAAAAATTATTATTGAAGCGGTGGAACAAAGCGGACGTACAATTATACCGACAGTCACCTGGCGTCATGCACTGTCAGACATCAGCAATCAGGGCCCGTGTTTCACCTTGCATCCGGATACCGCAACCAGTTGGCAGCAGCAACGGAGCAGCATCGCACGGGCAACAGACATTACGCTGGCTATTGGCCCTGAAGGTGGCTGGAGCGCACGCGATATGGAAAAATTATCACAATGTGATTTTCAGGCACTGAGCTTCGGCTCCCGAGTCATGCGTACTGAAACCGCAGCCCCCGCCCTGCTGGCCGCAATTCAGGCGGTATCTGAATGAGGCTCGACAACTGACGTATTCCAATCCTGCGACGCACTGCTACAATGCGCCGCCTTGGCAGTTAAACAAGCGCCGATGTAGCTCAGTTGGTAGAGCATCTCACTCGTAATGAGAAGGTCTCCAGTTCGATTCTGGACATCGGCTCCATATAAATCAAGCACGTACATGATTTGTGTTTTCTTTCTCAGGATCATCTGTGCCGTATCTGTGCAGATATGCGATTAAAAATGAAACATATTTAATCGGCCAGCTTCCAGCCTTCTTCCGTCTCTTCAAGGTTTATTTCAATATGATGAATCTCACGGTTGAGCTGACTGATTCTTTTTAGGATTTCCAATAGTTTGCATGGTGAATTTATAACCCCCATGTATCTGATCCCAGCACGGGACTTCAGTAAACCGCCCATGAGTTAAGCAATTTATAACCTGCGTGCGTGTAATACTTCTATGACCACTTCGCTCATTGGCGTGCTTGGTGATATCCGACACAGTCACTGGCCAAACAAAGGCTCAGAGTCGCTCTATCAGGTTACTCTGGAGGGAATAATGATTGAATACGATATCGCAATTTCAACGCTTACTTTGGCAGGCTTTTATATCGGGATGAGGTTTATTTAGCACTCAGTCAAATCATGAAAGCGGCGTGCCAGCACAGTAAAGTCATGCCAGCTTTTGTGCTTTTGCTTCGGCGAGCGCAACAAATAGGCCGGATGATACGTCACCCAGGCCGGAATGCCGTTATAATCATGCCAGCGCCCACGCAATGAACCCAGTGGCGCATCTGTTTCCAGCACCGTCTGCGCCGCAACCCGGCCCAGCAAACAAATTATTTTAGGCTGTAACAGGTTCAACTGCTGCTCAAACCAGAGGTTGCAGGACTGGACTTCATCCACCTTCGGATCGCGATTATTGGGTGGGCGGCATTTGATGGTGTTCATGATGTAGACTTTTTGGCGATCCAGTTCGATAGCCTGTAACATCCTGTCTAGCAACTGGCCGGCCTGTCCCACAAACGGCTCACCCTGAATATCCTCATCGCGACCGGGTGCCTCACCGATAAAAACCAGATCAGCATGCGGATTGCCAATACCAAAGACCACCGATTTGCGGGTATCTGCAAGACTGCAGAGACGGCAGTCAGAGGCTTCCTGCGACAATTCATCCAGCGTCTTTAAAGCTGACGGTGAAACATCGACAGTGGCAGGTTCAGTTGCTTGAACAGGCTCGATTTTCTGAACAGGTTTGTCCATTATGATTCCGTCTGTTTTTTCCTCTCCGCAAACAACAAGGGAAACCGGCGTCTTCACGCCGATTTCCCTTAAATATGTTTCGAGAAAGACTTCGCTTTCCGGCAAAATTTAGCCGAGCAGTGAATCTACGTTGGCTTCTGAACCGAGATACACCGGCACGCGCTGATGCAAAGCTTCCGGCTCAATATCCAGTACAGCAATACCTGAACTCATGGCTTTGCCACCAGCCTGCTCCATCACAAAACCCATCGGGATCGCTTCATACAACAGACGCAGTTTGCCGGTTTTATTTTTTGGATCGGCCGGATACAGAAATACACCGCCCTTGAGTATGGTGCGGTGCATATCGGCCACCATGGCACCGACATAACGCATGCCGAGCCCGGTGTCTTTTTTCATGCGGCGCAGATTATCGCCCATACCATCCAGCCATTTGTCTTTGTTGGATTCGTTCACCGAGTAGTAACCGCCAGTTTCCGGAATCCGCATATCGGCATGGCTCAATTCAAAACGCGCATTGGCAGGGTTAAATGTGTAACCATTCACACCAGCGCCGACCGAACAAACCAGCATGGTTGAAGGGCCATACAGCACATAACCGGCAGCAATCACATGACGACCGGACTGCAGGGTATCGGACACCTGCGGGTATTCGCTGTTGGCTGTTTTACGTTTGACAATAGAAAAAATGGTACCGACAGGGCCATCCACATCGAGATTGGACGAGCCATCCAACGGATCAACCAGCACCAGATAATCAGCATGTGAATATTCGTCAATCACCAGCAACTCTTCCTGCTCTTCAGAACCTACGGCACAGACAAAACCGGTCGAACGCATTTCATCCAGAAAGATTTCATCGGAGAGCACATCCAGCACCTGTTGCTGCTCGCCCTGTACATTTTCTGCACCCGCTTCGCCCAGTGCGCCTCGGAAAACAGCGCCACGAAGCACGGCTGCAATCTCAATCGCAGCTCGACCGACGCCCTGAATGATAGGCATCATGGTTGATCCATTGTCGCCCTGTGTAGCAATATTATTCAGTGTTACTGACATATCCCTCTCCCTGTTTTTATTTGAACCTAGATCCTGCACGCACGATCACTTGCAGGATCTAGGTTGGATGAAATCAAAAGCGTCGGCATACTAGCAATTTTATACCTGATTTACAAAAAAGCATTTACACCTGTAGCCTGATCATGCCTGTAGCGATGCCAGCAAATGTTGATGAATACCGTCAAACCCGCCATTGGAAAGAATCAGCACATGATCACTCTGTCTGCCATGCATGCATATATACTTGATAACAGCATCAGCATCAGCCAGCAGACGAGCATGACTACCGGCGGCACCCCTGTGTGTTGCATCGCTGTTTATTGCATCGC
>CAZKME010000034.1:0-3384 GCA_964553725.1 uncultured Zetaproteobacteria bacterium | reverse complement strand
TTGCATCGCTGTTTATTGCATCGCCGTTTATTGCATCACTGTTTATTACATCACAGACGGCCCTGACATCAAGCACGTCATCGGGCGGCAGATTGCGATCCGACGCCGGTACGAATACCACCTCATCGGCACCCTCAAAACAGTACGGCAGGCGTTGCTGATGAATACGCGTACGCATGGTGTTCGATCGCGGCTCAACCACCACCCACAATTTCCCATTACCGCCAAGCCGTCGCATGCTGGCTTTGGCGGCGGAAACCATCCCTGTAATAGCGGTAGGGTGATGGGCAAAATCATCAAACACCTTGATGCCGCCAGCTTCGCCCACCAGCGTCATCCGACGCCGGATACCTGAAAATGATGCAAAGGCCCGAGCTATAACTTTTTCGTCCACATGCAAGGCGGTTGCCGCTGCCGCCACAGCGCAGGCATTGGCGATATTATGCACGCCGATCATATCCCATTCGATGTCCATCACCGGATGTCCACGCCTGTAGAGGCGAAAAGATGAGCCATCTTCGGTCATCGGCTCCCACTGCCAATCGGCCTGATTGTTGCCGCCATTCCCATAGCGGGCAAAGGAAACCACCGGTGTCCAGCAACCGCGCTTCAGCACATCGGAAACATTCGTATCATCTGCATTGGCGATAATGACACCGCTGGCCGGCACGGTACGAATCAGATGGACAAACTGGGTCTTGATGGCTTCCAGATCGGGGAAAATATCGGCATGATCAAATTCCAGATTATTCAGAATCAGAGTGCGGGCATGGTAGTGCAAAAACTTGCTGCGCTTGTCGAAAAAAGCGGTGTCATATTCATCGCCTTCCAGCACGAATTCGGCACCATCGCCCAATCTGGCACCGCCGCCAAAATCTTCCGGCACGCCGCCAATCAGAAAACCGGGAGACTTTTCTGCCGTTTCCAGCACATGCGCCAGCAGTGATGCGCTCGTCGTCTTGCCATGCGTGCCAGCCACCACCACAGCATGGCGATCCGGCAGAATATAATCACCGACAAACTGCGGCCCGGAACAATAAGTCAGGCCACGATCCAGAATCATTTCCACCTCGATATTGCCACGCGACATGGCATTGCCAACCACGCAGAGCTCAGGATCCGGATCCAGGTTCGCCGCGTCAAACGGCGCGATTGTGATGCCGAGTGCAGCCAGATAATCGGACATCGGCGGATACACACCGCTATCGGAACCGGTCACCTGCCAGCCTGTAGATTTTGCCAGCGCTGCAATCGCCGCCATCGCCGTACCGCAGACACCAAGAATATGTATATGTTTTCCCATGCCGTAGTGAACCACAAAGGCGCTCTTAGAGCCACTTGCAAAAGTCGTGAGCAAGTTTTTATAGTTTAGATAGTTGGAACGCTCAAACAACATAGCAAATATCAGGCTCCTTTTAAGCCCTATATTGAACCATCAGTATGAAAAGTTTTCGATACCGCAATTTTCAGCGGCTTGGCGTAATTTTTTATCAAGTGTGGCTATTCCCGCCTGCTTGCGTTCAGCAAGTTCGAGATAAGCGGCATCATAGGCTGAAAGCTGATAAGTGATGGATAAGCGGTGAATCCGCTCCATCAAGCCAGAACCCGAAGCGGTGTCGGTGCTGACTGGCAAGTTTCCATACAGTTGAATTAACCCGGATGCATCGTTATCACTGATACGATTCCTGCGTCGAGCCGAGACAATGACATTGCCGACCTCATGCCACCACAGTGATGGAACCCATATATTATGATTCTCCATCTGCAATAAAAAGGCATCAGCAATGGCCGAAGACTCATCCGGCAGTCCCATAGCTGCTGCTATTGAGCAATCCATAATCCAGGGCATCAGTATTTACGACCATCCTCAATCAGCTCCCTGATATGAACATTTTCTTTAACGCGTCGGCGGACTGCTTGAAAACGCGAGAGCAATTCATGTACTTCACCACTTTTATTATTCACAGGTTCCAAATGCGCAACAGGCGAACCTCTTCGGGTAATCGTAAAGCTTTGCCCTTCTTCCACTTCGCGAATCAGAGACGATAAATGTGTTTTTGCATCAAAGGCTGAAACTTGTTTGTGCGACTCATGAGACATATATACTCCTACTGGTTAAGAAACTAGTTGATTATAGACTGGCAATCAGACCTATGTCAATAGTGCCTCACTTAAGACCTATCTGTTTTGAGGCATTGTTTCATCCACGTAATCGCGCCCGGCGGGACTCGCCGCCCGGATTCGAGGGGCTGGTCAGCCAGAGCATATCTGCCGCAGGCGGGTTGCCGGATGTAAAGGCGCACACCTCGCAACCGGTGCATCGGGCAGGCTCATTATAACAGGGTATGGCAATCGACAAGTCTTTAAAGAGTACAGTCAAAAATATAAAAAGATAAAGCTACCCCGAACTGAACACCTTGCCAAAAAGACTTTATGCTTGCCGCTTGCGCCGCCATAGGGTGAGCATGGATAATGTTCCCAGCACAGGCAAAGTTGGATCAAATATGTTATCCGCCCGATTTAGCGTGCAGCCTCCGAAACTGGCTATAGATGTAGCTGCTGGTGCATTTACTGTATAAATAGTGGCCGCCGAAACTGCTCCGACATTACTCGCTTGGTCGGTAGCCGTAGCGGTAAAGCTATGGGCTGCAACAGTGAGCGTTGCGCCGCCGCCCGCCAGACTCCAGTTACCGCCTATCGCTGTTACCATGCCCAGCGATGTTGCGCCATCCTTCACAACCACACTGGCCCCCGCTTCTGCCGTACCTGAAATAGTGGGTCTGGCAGTACTGGTGGTGGTTGTAGGATTGGCAGGGGTAGTGATAACAGCCTGTGCCGGAGCAATGGTATCCAGAGTAATGGTATCAAACACCGCTGTAGACACATTACCCGTAGCATTTTGAAACCTGGCATAGACAGTACGCACACCATCCGCCCCCGCAATCAACGTCCATGACGCGCTTGTAGCATTGGAGATTAAAGTTGCGTAAGTCGTATTATCATTGGAAAACTGCATCTGGGTACACGCCACATTATCACTGCACGTGAGCGTTAAGGTTACAGCCGTACTGTTGGTTAATGCATTGCCGGCATCAATGCTGATCGTTCCTACAGGCGGGGGATCGGTGGCTTGAACGCTTGATCCATATGCTCCCTCATAAATTATGGTAGGCGTGACTGGATTGATTGCAAGAGATTGAATGCGTTTATCTGTAACACCTGAATTAAAAGCGGTCCAGTTCGCACCTCCATTTACACTCTTGAATACGCCATCGCCATTTATTCCGGCATAAAGCGTAGCAGGCGTGGCCAGATCGATCACAAGGGCATAAATGGGGTGACCGAAACCCGTTGTAATACCTGTATTGGCAGCAGTCCAGTTCG
>CAZKME010000033.1:0-15290 GCA_964553725.1 uncultured Zetaproteobacteria bacterium | reverse complement strand
ATTCAACCAGCAGTTCAAATTCTTCGGCTCGCGCCTTCCATGCATAAGCGCCCAACTGTTTGGTCGGAAATTCGGGATGAACACTGATCACAATGTCCTTCTCGACTGCCACATCATAAGTCTCAGCCATACATTACTTCTCCTCGCAGATTTTCAAACCTTTTCAGGCAAAACATCGTTGCTATTCAGCATCATGAAAAACGATCACCCAAGCATCAATCAATCCGGACGTGCGGCTTCAGCCGCGCCCTTCTTGCTGAATACGGCGCGGCTGAAGCCGCACTCCCAAATTATGCTGAATCAGTTGCAAATCAGCTATGCCTTCTCATTTGACGGACACATTAGCCAATTCTGTATTTATAACAAACTGCCCTTTGTTTCAGGCTGAACAATCTTATACCCCATGGCATGATAGCCTCGCTGACGTTTATTCCACATGCGTGAGAGTTGGGGGTGATCCCTTTCAACATAATCATAAATTCGGACGTCCTGCTTATCCGCATGATCCCTGTGCAAGCGGCCAGCATACTGCTGCAATGTCCCCTTCCAGGAAATTGGCATGGCCAATACAAGCGTATCAAGCGGAGGATGGTCAAATCCTTCGCCAATCAATCGGCCAGTCGCCAACAACACATGCGGCGTGGAGCCTGCCAACGATTGCAGTTCCGAAAAAATTGAGGTGCGTTGTTTCTTTGATAATCGGCCATGCAGAACAAAGCAATGTTCAACTTCGTCGCCAAGTGCTTCACGCAAACATGCAAGGTGAGCCGTGCGTTCAGTCAGAACCAACACCTTTCTTCCTGCCCGATAAGCGCGGATTATATCTTCGGAAATTTTCCTGTTCCGCTTCGCATCCGTGGTCAGAATACCAAATAGCGCCTGGATGGGAATACCCGATGGGATTTCAGGCGCTGGAAGGTATTGAGGCCACACTTCCAGTTGCGATGGCATCAGTTCAGACTTGGTCGCCGTATGCCGCACGGCTCCACATTGCATGTGAATAATCGGCTGGTGACCATCCCTCCTGATTGGCGTAGCGGTCAAACCAAGCACATAACGCGCTTTGGCCTGTTTCAGCACTGTCTCAAAGGAAAATGCCGAGATATGATGACATTCATCAACAATAATCTGGCCGTAACTCTCCAGCCATTCGGCGAGGTTCTCCTTGCGAATAAGCGACTGCATAACAGCAATATCAATGTTACCTGAAGGCTTCTTTTTGCCTCCGCCAATCGCACCCAATCCGTCCTTGGGAAGATCAAGAAAACCGGTCAGTCGTTCATGCCATTGTCTGAGCAGATCCGCACGATGCACCAGCACCAGCGTACTAATTTTACGGCGCGCAATCATGGCTGCGGCAACGATAGTTTTTCCGAATGCAGTGGGCGCAGAAAGAACGCCGCTTTCATGTTTGAACAACGATCTCACTGCCGCCTTTTGATCTTTCCTCAGCTTACCCAAAAACTTGGCAGAGATCTTATGGCCCGAAACGCGCTCATCCTGAATGTCAGGATGAATACTGTTTTGCTCCAGTAAAGAAAGCACATCATCCAGGCATCCTCTTGGCAACCCGATATACTGCGAAAAGTTTTCGGCGCAACCAATAATACGAGGTTTATTCCACACCGGCATACGCATGGCCTGCGCCTTATAAAACTCCGGATTCTGGAAGGCCGCCAGACGGATCAGCCGATTACTCAACGGCTGCGGCAGGTCTGCTTTGGCAATGAATATCTGATTGGCCAACACAAGCGTCAGCGAATCAGGTAAGCCGCAAGGTAGCGTAGCAGCAATCGTTGATGAGCGTTGCCATGGTTTTTTATGCTCATCCTCCGTATTCAAATCGAAGGCGACATCCAATGGATGCCTGCCCCCGCTACTACGCAAGATGGCTTTGTCCAAATCAGGCCGGGACATGGGCTGAATGGATGGTTAAAAATCACATCATCGGTAACAGGAAAGAGCAAGCGTTTGCTACATTCTCCGCATTTCACCCGTGGTTTATGACATACGCCCGGTTTCCACTCATTGCCGCAGACCGGAGCATAGCCCGACTTTCCCTTGGCAGACTCCCACCGCTTTGGGTAAACATCATCCCGGCCCCGAAACAGCCATTTGAACAATGTGATTTTTTCTTTGGTTGAAAGTGGATTGCCGGACTGATCAGCAGGAAGTGCTGACAATGGTTTGCTCTCTACTGTTTTTTCCCACGAAATATGGTGCTGCTTTAACAGTGCTTTCAGACGCTGATTTTCCTTCTGTAGACATTGCAGTTCATTCTGGAGCACATCAATTTTCATCAAAGCTGAATTTTTCCATCAGGCAGGAAGCTGCGGCGCTGTATTTTTCAGAGAAGCCTCCAGCCTGGAAGATGGCCGACTGGATATGGTCGCTTCATTCAAGATTTCACTGAGTTGATTGCCGATAACTTCTGCAAGTTTCACAGGAACAGCGTTCCCAATTAGACGCATAGCTTCGCCCCAAGCCCCTTTTATCACAAAATTATCAGGAAATGTTTGAATGCGCTTTGCCTCAAAGACAGAAAAATACCGAACACATCCATCTGCATAGTGAATCATATTTTCGCCTCCGGGTACGCCATGATCACCCGCCTTAATTGTTTTGGCAGGCCAATCGAAATCACTTCCGGTATGGCCAGGATAACTGCGCGCACCTTTTTTGAACACATGATCTTCGATGCCATGTTTTTCATTAATGTTGGGCACATCCTGAAGCGCATCACGAACAGTTTTCCATGCTTGTAGGCGGGGTTCAAAAAAACCAAATCGACCCCTTAATCTGCGTACTTTTTCTTTGCGTGATGGCGCAACCGTAGGGGTGTCGACTTCCTCAATATTGTGACATTCCCAGTAATGACCCGTCACATGCATATCCCACAATAAACGCTCCATTGAATGGGTTGGCTCCGGGAATGACCAGGTTTTCTCCAAATCCGACCTTATGCCCACAATAACAACCCGCTCTCTTGTTTGCGGCACGCCATAATCAGCAGCATTGATCAATTTGAAATGCACATCATATCTCACACCTGGATAATGCGATGACTTCACATGCCGCAGGCTTTTAAGATGCTCCTGCCATGACATGCCCGGCGTTGCCGTGAAATCAGGGTGCGTGAGACGTAGAATGATATACTCAAAATAATCCGCAAAGCCTGGCCGCAGTAGCCCCTTCACATTTTCAAATACAAATGCTTTGGGCATGAGTTGCTCGATAGCCTGTATGGCATGGGGAAACATATCTCGACTATCCCGATTGGCTTGATGCTTCCCACCAAGTGAGAATGGCTGGCAAGGCGGCCCACCCGCCACAACATCAACCAGACCGATGCTGTTCACATCAAAATCTTTGATATCACCACAGAAAATTTTCTCGGCCTCGAAATTAGCGGCAAGCGTCGCGCATGCATGTTTATTATATTCAACAAAGGCCGAATGCTTGAACCCTGCTGCTTCAAGTCCTTTGGCCAAACCGCCAGCACCAGAAAACAGTTCGAGAGAACGCATAACTACCCAATACCTTTCAGGTGGCTTTCAACCTTATTCAAAATCACCTTCTCTTCTTTGCAAATGCCTTTACACCTCTCAGCCCAAACACGGCCTGGATGAATGATATCCCAATCTGATTTGGCTTGCTCATAGCGTCCTTTCCCCGGATCGTGATTGCCAAAGCCATCCAGTGCAGTTCCATTGAAAAAGCGTATGGCATCTTTGACTAATTCAGCAAAGGCATCATTTCGGTAAACGTGTTTATTGCGGTCAAACGCTAACGATTTCATAGTGTATGTATCCTGTCTTGAACCTTCATCTCCAGTGCTTTGCTATCACCATGCACAGCATCAGGTGTCTGGTTCTGAAACCATGTGACCTGCCGTTTGGCATAACGGCGCGTGGCTGTGATGCCATCGGTTACAGCCTGCTCCAGGCTCAACCCACCATGCAGGTGATCCAATAACTGGCGATAACCCACCGCTCGCATGGCCGGGTGCGTGTCCGGCAGTTGCAACGCATCCAGCCAGCGCACTTCATCCAGCCAGCCGACTTTCAACATCGCCTGAAAACGATCCGCCAGCCGTTGCCTGAGCAGATCGCGTTCTACATCCAGCACAAACACAGGACAATCAATCGGATCAGCTTCATTATCTCGCTGCTGCCATGCGCTCAATGGTTTGCCTGTGCTTTCACAGACGCACAAAGCACGCATAATTCTCTGCGTATCACCCGCTTTCAGGCGCAAGGCCATATCCGGATCCTTGTGTTGCAATAATTGGTACAAGGTAACCGTTCCCGCTTCTTTCTGCAAAGCCTCAAAACGCTGCCGGACTGCCGGTTTTTCTGGCGGAATATCAGCAAAGCCCTGTATTAATGCCTTGAGGTAAAGCCCTGTTCCACCTGCGATAATCGGACTTTTACCATGAGCATTTTCCGATTCAATAAAAACACGCGCCTCTTTGGCCCAGCGCGCCGCCGAATACACACACGGCAGATCACAGCAATCGACCATAAAGTGCGGCACTGCATTGCGATCTGCTTGGGCGGGTTTGGCCGTGCCGATATTCAGGCCACGATAGAGTTGCATCGAATCGCAACAAATGATGCTGGTATTGGCAGCTTGGGCGACTCGCATGGCCAGCGCCGATTTGCCTGTGCCTGTCGCGCCCATCAAGGCGATGGCTTTCAGAGCCACAGTCATTTTTTAGACACAGATACACGCAGATGTGCGCAGATAAAATCTATTTTCGAATTTTTACATCTGCGAATATCTGCGTACATCTGCGTCAAATTAGTCTTTCCGGCCAAAGAGGCGCTCCAGATCATTGAGCGACAGGCTCACATAAGTTGGCCGCCCATGATTGCACTGAGCAATATTCGGCGTCTGCTCCATCTTTCTGAGCAACGCTTCCTGTTCTTCGTGCGACAATAGCCGCCCCGACTTGATCGAGCCTTTGCAGGCGCGGTTGCCCAGCCAACGCTCCAGCACGCGCGCCTGCCCGCTGCTGCCTGCCTCTGCCTCAGAACCCAGCAAGCGGCACGATTCAATCAATTCAGTCACCAGTTCGGCAATCGGTTCATTGGCCAGCATGGCCGCCACGCTGCGAACCCGAAACGATTCATCGCCGGTGATATCAATCTCCACGCCAAAATCAACCAGCGATTGTCCATGATCATGCAGCCATGCGGCCGTTTCGCCATTCAGATGCAAATCGACTGGCGTCAGTAACATCTGCGTCGCGACCGCCTGCCCCGCCAGTTGTTTTTTCAGCTTTTCATAAGTCATGCGCTCATGCGCCGCATGTTGATCGACCAGCATAATGCCGCTGTCAGTCTGGGTCAGAATATAACAGCGGTGAATCTGAGCCAGTGGTTGCCCCAGATCGAGTTTTCCCTCCATCTGATAATCCCCTTCGGGTTCAGAAACAGAAGGGGATGAAAACAAAATCCGCTGTAAATCCGCCGGCACATTCGACGACTGGCCAGAGGGTCGAAAACCACCGGAGGAGAATCGCGGCATGCCATTCGATGGTGATCCACCCCCCTGCCCTGTTGGCGAACCCTGATAGGATGGCATACCACGTTGCATTGAACCCATGGCCTGATCGGTGGTGGTGGACGACACTGCCTGCCCCATGCGTTCAATGCCTGCCCGGATGCAGGCCACAATCCCTGCCCGCACAGTCTGCGGTGATTTAAAACGCACTTCGCGTTTGGCCGGATGCACATTCACATCCACATCGGCAGGGTCAATCTCGATTTTCACCAGCGCCACCGGATAGCGATCATGAAACATCACATCGCGGTAACCGGCGCGAACCGCAGCAATCAGTTGTTTGTCGCGAATCACCCGCCCGTTGACCAGAAACATCATTTTGGTCGAATTGCGATGATGAAAGGTTGGCAGACCCAGATACGCGCTGATCTGCATGCCTTCATGTTCAATATGCTGCGCAATGCTGTTATCGGAAAAATCCTTGCCCATAATAGCCAATAAGCGGGCGCGTTCATTCTGAGACGGAAAATCGCAGCGCTTGCGAGCATCGAGTTCCAGAACCATTGCTACAGCAGGATTGGCCAGTGCCAGCGCCCGGAATGATTCGACAATGGCCGCTTCCTCGGTTTTGTTAGTGCGCATGAAATTCAGCCGCGCAGGCGTATTCAGAAACAAATCGAGCACTTCGATTCGCGTGCCGGTTCTGGGGGCAGCCGGACGCGTTTCTGTCTCTGTCCCGCCATCGACCCGCACCTCAATGCCTTCCGGTTGCCCGGCCAGCGCCGTCTGCATGCGAAAACGCGATACCGATGCAATTGATGGTAATGCCTCACCGCGAAAACCGTGGCTGGCGATGCGATAGAGATCTCCGGAGGTTTCGATTTTGCTGGTGGCGTGGCGTTGCAAGGCCAGTTCGGCATCGGCTGCCGACATGCCGCAACCGTTATCCTCAATCACCATGGATTTCTTGCCTGCGCCGGTGATGCGAACCGTAATACGCGTTGCTCCGGCATCCAGCGCATTCTCGATGAGCTCTTTGACAGCCGAAGCCGGACGCTCCACCACCTCACCGGCGGCGATTTGGTTGGCCACCTGCGACGAAAGAATGTGAATCACGGAATCAATCATTTGGTTTCATTATGGTACTCCTTGCAGTGGCGGGTAACAGTTTTCTTTTTGCACTTTCATAAGTTGCAAATGATCCTTCAAGGATTTTAGAGTCAGGATTAATACCTATTGATTTGTTAGCCCATAGGGAGATCATATAATTGTATTGGCGTATGTTTTTGATAGCAGCCAAAATCATTATCTGTTGTGAAGATTTGTGCTTTGAGACGATATGCAACAGAACAGATTAAAAAGTCTGTGTGCGATCCTTGAATTCCTTTTGCGCGACATAAATTTGAAATTTTTGCGGCCTGAATATAATCAATGTCAATTATTGGTGTGTTTTCGAAATACTTTAACTTTTCATTTAGTTTTTCAAATTTTTTAATATCGCTGTATCCTGATAATACTTCCTGCCTGATAGAGCCAATAATCAGAACTCTTTGATCTGTAATTAAAGTTTCAAGAACTTTCACATGTTGTTCAAATTCGTCCCGTTTTGACCTAAGGGCATATGACCAAATTGGTGTATCCACTACTACTTTCAATTTTCTCTGCCCTTTTTATAGTCATAGTCTTTGTCTGGGTCTAATTTGCCAAATAATTCCAGTATTTCCAGTTGTTTTCTACGACTTACGAATTCTTTAAGAGCAATATTCACGGTATCTTTCTTGGTTCTAAGCCCACTAATTAACAATGCTTCTTCCAGTAGTTGATTGTCTATTGCTAAATTTGTTGCCATGGCGCACCTCCTAAATCAACAATATGCCACACAATGCAATGTGTCAATATGTTTTACGAGACACCTGATTTTGCCTGGAACAAGGGCTGTTCTTTTCATACAATTGAACTAATACCTAGATCCTGCAAGTCCACGCACATACATAGCGCAACCTCTTGATTCATCTGACATATTGAAAAAACACTCATCGCCAATAAGGTGACTACATGTTTTTTCAATACCCCATCTAAACCAACATCTTACACTCTGCACGCACGATCACTTGCAGGATCTAGGTAATACCGCTTCCAACTCCCGAAGCTTAAAAGGTTTCGGGAGAAAAAAATATTTATTTTCATCAAAACTGGCGATAAACAGGTGCAGATGCTAATCTACCCGCATGAACCTGATCTGGTGTATCAAAAAGGGAAAAGAGCGCGGCTTTAAAAATGAGATTACAGCCTGCGTGGCCTGCCAGTGTCGGCAACGAAAACGCTGCAAACCCTATGCTGAATTATCCATGCAACAACTGATTACCGCCAATGTTGAAGCCAAGAAAAATGGCTATCAGGTGGTTGAAAGCTTTCCGTTATTTGAATCTGTACTGCAAAAAAACGCTTAACCGTCCCCCGCCTTTGGGGATACCCCGTGCGGATACCCCCGGTCTGCTAGCACTTGCGAGCATCAGTTGATTGATCAATACCGACTACCATAGGTTGTTTCGTTTCCTGTGTTATCCCACACATAGGTCGAGTGCACATATTCATCACTCGGGACAAAGAATGTGGCCAGATCGAAAACACCCACTGCCGTTCTGCCTATCGCATGAGCTGTGCCTTTGACCGTGCCATAGCTTGCGCCAACCAGTGCATTTTGATCACGACTTTCATTGGCTATATTTTTGGGAATTTCTCCCCATCCTGTTGCTGTATTGGCCAGCCCGCGCGTAAACTTGGCACCGCTGTCGGTGGCATAATCTCCGGCAAATACCGGCGCGGCTGCAAAAAGCAGACCGGCTGCCAGCATTGTTAATCCTGCTGTTTTATGTGAAATCATCATCACACCTCCTGTTTTTTTAACCTCAGGACATGATGGTGTGCATGAATGCCAGCACCCGTGATGTCCCGCATAATGTTTCAGTCGATACAAAAGCGTTGGCGTTACAGCCTGTGACCAGGCCGCTTGAGATTTGAAAGCCTTGTATTGTGAAAGTTCAGCACCTATACATAGCCCATGTTGAGAATAATATTTCTACTTTTTATTACCATTCCGCTGCTGGAGTTATGGCTGCTGATTGAAGTGGGCAGCGACATCGGCGGGCTTTCCACCATTGCCCTGTGCCTGTTTACGGCGGCATTGGGCGGATTCCTGATTCGCTGGCAAGGCATGAGCACGTTGATCGATGCCCAGAAACGCATGGCGCATGGTGAAGCGCCTGTAGAACATGGTATTCACGGGCTCATGATCGCGTTTGCCGGCATCCTGCTGTTCACGCCCGGATTTATCACCGACAGTGCGGGCTTTCTGCTGTTGTTTCCGCCATTGCGGCGTTTGATTATCAACCGGATACTCCCTGTCAACCAGATCAACAGCACACATCACAGAACGCAAAGCCGGTCGGAAATTATCGATGTTGAAGTCATCACACACGATAAACATATGCCCTAACCCTGCATAGCCAGAACCAAGCAGGAAAATCTTGAACCACAGAGAGCACAGAGGAAAAGCAGAGAAAACCAAAACATAAAGATTTTGACCTTCTCTGTGCTCTCTGTGTACTCTGTGGTGAGAATCTTTTGACGTATAAGTTTTCAGTCGGTAAAGATTCTTGTGCGTTTTGCATTAGATTTCACGGATAAGAGATTAATAATGTTTTAATCCCGATCAGACAAGTCTTGACCAGCGTATCTTTTCCCTGCACGTTGCGGGGCTGATGGTAAACTAACTTATTAATTACAATAATTACATGAAGGAGTCACGATGAACACACAAGCGATTCAATCCACCCAACTCGCCGACGACCGAATTGGTTTTCTTGGCAAAACCTATGGCATGCTCGCTCTTTGCATTGCCGCAGGCAGCATCGGCGCATACATGTCGATTGGGCTTGCATTCCCGCTGGAACACCCGTTTATGATGCTGTTTGTGATGATTGGCGGTATTTTCCTGGTACAGGGCGTACGCCATATTCCAGGTCTTAATTTTGCTGCCCTGCTTCTTTTCGGCGCTATTACCGGCATGGCGATTTCGCCACTGGTCGGCATGGTCGCTGCCAAATCCGGCACACTGGTCACGCAGGCATTTTTCACCACGGCTGTGGCATTTGTTTCGCTCACCGCCTACACATTTATCTCGGGCCGTGATTTCTCTTTTCTGAAAGGATTTGTCTGGGTCGGGCTGATTTCCATTATCGTGCTCGGTCTGTCCAATTATTTTTTCTTTGAATCGCCGTTGCTGGCACTGGGCATTTCCGGCATGGGCGTATTGCTGTTCTCGGCTTTCATTCTGTATGATACATCCAACATCCTGCGCGATTATCCAAATAACGAATATATCGCTGCTGCGCTCACCCTGTATCTGGATGTATTCCTGCTATTCCAGCATGTACTGGCCCTGTTCGGCATGCTCGGCGACGATTAATCTCGGGGAATCACCCGCATCAATCGCAATGCGGCCCTCACCGGGCCGCATTTTTGTTTGAGCCCTTTCCCGCATGGGGCTAGCCTTGCTCGATTAGCACGCTCTAAAGTCAAAATATTTTCACCGCAGAGTACGCAGAGTTACGCAAAGGAAAGTCAAAATCGTTTAAATGAATTTATTCTGTAAATGGTTTTCTCTGCGAAACTCTGCGTACTCTGCGGTAAATAGTTCCAAATTATTTTACTATCCGGAGTTAGATATGATCGATAAAGCGTTGATGGAGATTCTGGCTTGTCCGAAATGCAAGGGCGATATCCACTATAACGATAACAAAGACGGCCTTGTGTGCGACGCCTGCCAACTCGAATACCCGATCCGCGATGATATCCCGGTGGTGCTGATTGATGAGGCCAAGAGCCTGATCGTTTAAAGCTGCCACATCTCATCATGGCCATCCTTGTCAAATTGATTTGTTATGTAATCCGCCTGCTGCCGGTGCGGCTGGCTGGTGCGATGGGGGCCGGCATTGGCCGGTTGGCCTACTACTTTGATGCCCGACATCGCCAAATCGCCATGCGAAACCTGAACCGCGTCTACCCGGATAAACCCGAAGCATGGAAACGCAGAATCAGCCGGGAATCCTTTGCCGAACTGGGGCGAACCACATTTGAGTTGCCGCATGTCTATCTGCGCTCCAAAGACTTTCTGCTCTCACGCATGAAAATACAAAATATTGAGGCGCTGGAACAGGCCAAAGCTCTGAACCAGGGCGTCATTCTGGCCGCCTGCCATCACAGCAACTGGGAGTTGGGCGCACTCTCTTTTTCCATGCTCGGGCATACGACGGATATTATTTACCGTTCTGTGCGTCAGCCGGCGCTGGATCAATTCGTATTACAGGCTCGCGAACGCTTCGGCACCATCATGCAACCCAGGGATATCGGCCTGCGCTGGATGCCCAGAGCCCTGAAAAAAAATCATTGTATCGCCGTCATGGTGGATCAGCATTTATCCAACGGCACCCCGGTTCCATTTCTGGGACATGAGGGCAAAACGACCACCATGCCAGCTATTTTCACCAACAAATACCATACGCCCGTGGTTGGCGTTGCGTTGCATCGCATTGGCAGAGGGTTCAATTTTCGTCTGGAATTCTGGTCTGTTCCTATTGACGAACATATTACCGATGAAGTGGAAACCATGCGGATTATTTGCGACAGCTTTGCGCCTGCGATTCATCAGCGTCCGGAACTGTGGTTATGGATTCACCGGCGCTGGCTATATCTGGATGAAAAAGAACAGGCTAAGCAACAGCAGGATATGCAGGGTCAGGCATGAGCAAGCATAAACCCATAGACAGCATTCGCTGGCAGGCATCTCAGAAACTGTCCATACAAGCATGGAAAAAAAAGAACCTGACGACTGAACGGGAACGGCTCGAACGTTCCCTGTTACCGATTCTGCAACGTTATGCCAGAACATACCCTGAACATGCAAGCGTACTGGAAATCGGTTGCGGCCCGATCTGTCTGATCCAGTTGTTACCCCAACAAAACAAGACCTACCTCGATCCGATGGCCGATGATTTCCGGCGCATGTTCCCCGGCAAATTGCCTGAAGAAGGTGAATATCTCACCGCAGCCGCCGAGCGTATTCCCAAACCGGATGCAAGTTATGATTTGATTGTGTGCCTGAACATGATTTCTCATACGCTGAATCCTGAACTGGTCATGAATGAGATTGAGCGTCTGCTAAAGCCGGGCGGCAAGTTAATACTGGCGATTCGGATTCACAGCCAGATCGAAGCCCGTTTGCATTATCTGGCCATCCGTATGTTCCCTTCTCTGTGCAATAAAACCCGCCCCTATTATTATGCCCGCAAAGGGATCCGACGCACATTGCAGCGCCATTTCAATATCGAAAAGGAAATCGTCCGCAAAGCGCATGCGATTCGGATACCCTTTTGCCAGCGCCAACGGCACGTATTTGTCTGCACGCCACTGGACAGCAATCAACAACCCCCGGCATGAAACCGGTTTCACATCTATTATTGATGCCGCCCAACTGGATTGGAGATGTCATCATGGCACAACCGGCCATGCGGGCTATCTGTGAGCATTACACACAGCACTGCGGCAGCAGGGAAATCTCGATCTGCGGCAGGCCGTGGCTGCACGATTTGCTGCCATATCTGGATTTGCCCGGTGCGACATATCGAGAAAATATGCCCAAAGCTGACCTGGCATTTCTGTTCCCCAACAGTTTCCGCGCCGCCCTGCAATGCCATCTGGCCGGAATCAGACGACTAATCGGCTATCAAGGCCAGTGGAGAAAGTCTTTATTAACCCATGCATTGCCACATCGTATAAACCTTAAACATGAACACCATCGCGACTTTTATCTGGATATTGCCAGACAACTTCATATAGATATTCCCCGCGCGGAAGTCTCACTATCCATGCCTGCGGGAGCTGTTGTCGATGCGCATGCCCGCATGCGCCAACATGGACTGGATCCGCATCGGATCGTCTGCATTGCGCCCGGCGCACAATTTGGCGGTGCCAAATGTTATCCGCCGACCTCTTACAACAGCGTGGTGCGGCAACTGGCTGAAGCGGGCTGGCAAGCGGTGATTCTGGGCATGTCGGCAGATCATCACATCGGCCAGATCATTCTGGAAAACATTACGACGCCGCACTGGAATGCGACCGGCATAACCAGCCTGGCCGAAGCATTACAACTGATTGGCGCATGTCGATTGATGTTATGTAACGATTCAGGACTGATGCATGTCGCTGCGGGGCTGGGTATCCCTACCGTTACGCCATTCGGAGCCACCGATCCTGAGCGCACCTCTCCCAGCGGCCCGCATGTGCGGGTATTGTATGAACCAGCGCATTGCAGCCCCTGCTTGCAACGGGAATGCACTGTGAAAGGACACCCCTGCATGGCCAATATTCCGCCATCAGCAGTGCTTGAAGCCTGCATGTCCATGCTTGAATCGGATTGCTCGCATCCATGAAAATTCTTGTGGTTAAACTCTCCGCCTTTGGCGATATTATTCATGCGCTGCCTGCTCTGGATGATTTGCTGGCCCGCCCTGACGTTACCGAAGTGCACTGGCTGGTGGATGCGCGTTACGCCTTTGTCACTGAGGTTTTTCCGGCCCGGGTGCGCGTGCACACGGTTGCATTACGGGGAGACAGACCTGTTGCTTCATTCTGGAAAACGATCCGGGAACTCCGGGCAATCGGTTTTGATGCCATTATTGATTTGCAGGGACTACTGAAATCCGCCGTGCTGGCGCGCGGCGCAGGCCATCCGGTATTTGGTATTGATAAACAATTTTTACGCGAAAAGGCCAGCCGTTCCCTGATGCGCCCGGTTCGCTTTCACGCCGAAGAGAAACATGTGGTGCAGCAATATCGCCGCGTGGCGACTGCCCCTTTCTGCGCCGATTCTAATCACATGCCAGAATCCGCCCTCCCCTATATTCCTCCCCGCATTGATATTGCGCAAACTGTGTTGACAACAGATGCAAGATTGTTGTCTCAACTGGGCCTGGCAGACAAGGCGTTTGTCATCCTGCATTCAGCCGGCGGCTGGGAAACCAAACAACTGCCCGAACGAACATGGATAGCCATTGCGGATGCATTGATTCAAACAGGCAAAACAGCGGTATTCAGCTGGGGAAATGCGACCGAACAGGCGCTGGCGCAAAAATTGGCGACAGCGTGTAACGGCTTCGCCTTGCCCGAACGTCTGAATATGTCAGCATTGTGCACTGTATTGAACAACGCGCGCGCTGTGGTCGGTGCTGATACCGGCCTGTTGCATCTGGCGGCAGCGCTGAATGTGCCCACCATTTCATTCTGGGGCCCATCAGAATCACAGCGCTCGGCGCCATTGCATGATGTGGCTCAGGCACAAGGAGACCGAAACTGGCATATCGAATCCAACCTATCCTGCGGCCCCTGCTTCCAACGTCGCTGCAATCAGTTTGTGTGCATGGATGCCATCAACCCCGATTCCATTACAAGGATTTTGCATGAGCTCTGAATCAACATTTGGCCAACGGCTGCATAAAACACTGCTTTTGGCCCGTATCCCTGCCAGCATCCTGATGGCAGCGGCTATTCTGCTACTGGCCAGACCAACCGTGGCAAGCTGGATACTCGGCCTTGCTGTGGTTGCGACGGGTGAAGGCTTGCGCCTGTGGGCATCCGGCCACATTCATAAATCGGCTGAAGTGACCGTTACCGGCCCATACGCCATGTGCCGCCATCCGCTCTATCTGGGGCATTATCTGGTCGCTACCGGTTTTTGCGTCACCGGCGACAGCATGATTGCGTTCATCATTGTCAGCCTGGCCTTTTTTGTAATCTATTTGCCAACCTGGAAAAATGAGGAGCAGAATCTGGTCAATCTGTTCGGCGACACCTACCGTGATTTCATGGCAGTCACGCCTGCCATGCTGCCGCGCTGGAATAACAAGGTGTTCGGCGGCTCTTTCAGCTGGGCGCTGGTCAAACAGCACAGGGAATGGAAACACGCATCCATGTTACTCGCAGGCATGGTGTTGATGGTCGTTATCGGCTGGTGGCACGGCAGCCTGTAAATATGAAAACACTGATTTTAGCCATGCTGCTGCTTGTTCTTTGCTGGCCCGCCTCCAGTCAGGCAACGGTGGATGAAGGCTCGCCATGCATGCCCTATATCGGCGAACATCTGGGCTTCGATGTCGGCTGGGAATTCATCAATGCGGGATCGGCAACGATGGATATCGTAGCTATGGATAATGGCTGGAGAGCCAAGACCTTTGCCCGCACCAACAAGGTACTGGATATTTTTAAAAAAGTACGGGATTATATTACAGCGGAAGGTATCTGCGTGGATGGCAAAATGCAGAGTACCCTGTTTGACGCCAATTTGCATGAACGCAGATACAGGGCGCAAAAGCGCACTGAATTTATCTGGCGCAAAAATCAGGTGACGCATACGCAGCATGAAGTGACCGAGTATTTCGATGTGCCAGCCGGTCACCTCAGTATTATTGATGCCTTTCTGGCTGTGCGCAATCTGGACTTAAAAGCGGGTCAAACGCTGGAAATTCCCATCTTTGATTCGCGCAAACGCTATGAAATTCAGGTCAATATTCTGGATAAAACAGAAACACTGAAAGCGCCATGGGGCGAAATGGTGCGTTGCATTATCGTCAACCCCAAACTCAAAACAGCCGGTATTTTTACCCACAAGGGAACCATGACCCTGTGGATGACCGATGATGCGCGTCATATCCCCATCAAGCTGAAAG
>CAZKME010000032.1:0-15836 GCA_964553725.1 uncultured Zetaproteobacteria bacterium | reverse complement strand
CGAAAGTGATAGAACAAGCACCTTATGCCATCAACGAGGGCGGGCTGGAGCAGGCACTGACATTTTTTGAATAGCGACGCCA
This sequence comes from uncultured Zetaproteobacteria bacterium, assembly GCA_964553725.1. Lineage (GTDB taxonomy): Bacteria > Pseudomonadota > Zetaproteobacteria > Mariprofundales > Mariprofundaceae > Mariprofundus. The sequence goes on along the minus strand of CAZKME010000032.1, from coordinate 15,754 downwards.
TTTCTCGTCACGCCGGATAATTAGCTGGAACTGTTGATGCTAGAGCCAATTGCAAAACTCTGGGTGGATGAGCGGCAATCCCACGTTGAGTCCATTTTCGGGATGGAATGAGATGCATGGTGGTTCCATGGATCGAAATTTCAGCTCGGTAGGGGCCAGCGTGGGGAAGCTGATCGCCGCTCACGAGTTTTGCAATTGGCTCTATAGTGGGTGATACGGCAGGGAGACAAGTGTTGGCGAGATCACAAATCAACATGGCACGATTATTTCTGACAGCAATCGCTGCCAGCCTCTTTTTCGCCAGTCTGTTTGCCGCCAATATATCAAACGCCATCGCCAAGCCTGACTCCAGCGTTATCCGGGTCGGCATCCTGCATTCCCGGACAGGGGTCATGGCTGTCAGTGAAAAGCCGGTCATTGATGCCACCCTGCTGGCGATTGAACAGATTAATGCATCCGGCGGCCTGCTGGGCAAACAGATCGAGCCGGTGATTGCAGATGGCAAATCCGATGAAAATGTCTTTGCTGCCGAGGCTGAACGCTTAATCACGCAGGAACATGTCGATGTGCTGTTCGGCTGCTGGACATCGGCCAGCCGTAAGGCAGTCAAACCGATTGTCGAAAAATATAACCACCTGCTCTTTTATCCTGTGCAATATGAGGGCATGGAAGAGTCCGACCATATTATTCATACCGGCGCTGCCCCCAATCAGCAGATTATTCCAGCCGTGAGTTGGGCGGTAAAAAAATTCGGCCCGCGCGTTTATCTGGTTGGTTCCGATTCTATCTTTCCACGCGTCGCCAACTGGCTGATCAGACAACAATTGCCTCTGATTCATGCCACGCTGGCCGGTGAAAAATATCTCCAAGCGGGTTCCCGTGATGTAGCAGTCATCATTGCGGATATCCACAAACAGCAGCCGGATGTGATTTTCAATACCATCAACGGTGAAGCCAATATCGCCTTTTTCCACGCCCTGAAACAGGCCGGCATCCATGCCGATGAAACCCCGGTTATGTCGTTCAGTCTGGCCGAGCCCGGCATCAGACAGATTCCCGTCGATGACATTGCCGGCCACTATGCGGCATGGACTTATTTCCAGAGTCTGCCAGGCAAAGAAAACAAAAAATTTGTCGCGGCCTTTCATCAACGCTTTGGTGATGGCTCTGGTGGGGGTAAAGCCGTCAGCGATCCGATGGAAGCGGCGTGGATCGGCGTACAGATGTGGGCCAATGCAGTGCGCAGCGCCCATACCAGCGACCCGAAAGTGATTCGTCAAAGTATTCTGCGTGAAAGTATGCAGGCACCGGAAGGCATCGTCTCTGTCGATCAGGCCAACCGTCACCTGTGGAAAACGCCCTATATCGGCCAGGTCAACCGCCAGCACCAGTTTGATATCGTGTGGTCAGGCGGACATCCCCTCAGACCGTTCCCCTATCCTCTGTTTGTCAGTCAATACGAGGCCGAAAAATTACTCAAAGACCTGTACGCCAATTGGGGCAATCAATGGTCCGCCCCGCAAAAACCGGGCCTCAAAGCGCCATAATGGCTATTCGCAACCAGGCGCATGGCCGATCCATCCGTACAGAGATTGTTTTCATCTGTGCTGTTTCGGTTATCGTTGTTGCAGCCTTGGCCAGCTTCACGGCCTACCATCTACTCAAAGAGCAACAGCAGCAGCAGGCATTGCAATCGCTGAGCAACCTGGCGGCCTCCAAAACAGCACGGATCGAGAGCTATCTTCACAACAAAATCCACCATCTGATTCAAGAGAGCCAGACATTTCAAGCTGCGCTGACCATGCAAAAGATGGATGCAATATTCAAACAGGGCGTGCATACAAATGCTTACCGGGATATGGATGCCAATTTCCGGCCCATGTTTCAATCCATGCTGCAACATGGCCACTATTACAATGCTTTTCTGATTAATCTGGCCGGTGATATCGTATTCACCGTCGTGCATGAACCCGATTTCAGCACCAATTTGCGTACCGGCCCCTACCGGGATAGCGGACTTGGCCAGGTTTTCAAGAATTCGATCATGTTACTGTCTGCGGACAATTCGAGCTTTGCATATTTTGCCCCGTCCGATAAACCGGCTGCATTTATTGCCGCTCCGATTATCCACGATGGTCAAATCTTCGGCGTGCTTGCCTTTCAGCTTAACACCGATGCTTTCTATAAAGTGGCCGAAAACCTCAGTGGTCTGGGGCAAAGCGGCGAGGTGATCATGGGTATGGATGCTGGTGATTCAGTCATCATTACCGCCCCGACACGGCAAAATCCTGATGCTGCATTCAAACTTAAATTCTCGCGCAACCAGGCACTGGCCAAGCCAATCAGGGATGCCACGCAAGGTAAAACAGGTGAGGGGCTTGTACTCGATATTCGAGGTGTCAACGTACTCGCAGCCTGGGATTATCTGCCCAGCCTGAATTGGGGTCTGGTGGTTAAAATCGATCAGGATGAAGCCTTGTCAGGCCTGGTTGCCATCAGAAACGAGCTGACATTGACCATGTCCGTGATCCTGCTACTGGTGCTTGGCGCTGTGGCCTGGAGCGCCAACCGGGTGATTCGGCCAATCACGCGCCTGACCCACATTGCCCGCAATATCGCCAAGGGCGAGCGTTTCGATATTGATGCACCTGCGGATACCGGCGTCATGGAAATCAATCTGCTGTCAGCCTCGTTCAATCATATGTCACAGGAAATTCTCGGTTATCAGAATGAACTGGAAGAGAAGGTGAAAGCGCGTACGGCAGAATTATCCCGGCTCAAGACTGCCATCGAACAAAGCCATGATATTGTCATGATTACTGATCGGGACGCCATCATTGAATACGTCAATCCGGCTTTCGAGAAAATTTCAGGTTACAGTTTCAAGGAGGCGGTCGGGCGCAGGGCGGTGCTGATTAAAAGCGGCAAGATGTCGCAGGCATTCTACAAACAGATGTGGGATACTATTCTGGCCGGTCACAACTGGCAGGCGGATTTTATCAACCGCAACAAGGCGGGTGACTTGTATGAAGTTGAACAGGTGATTTCGCCCATCAAGAATGAGGATGGCAATATCACCGGTTTTGTCTCGGTACAACGCGATATTACCGATGCAAAACAGCATCAGGAACGGCTGGAACATACCCAGCGACTCGAATCACTCGGCGTGCTGGCTGGCGGTATCGCCCATGATTTTAACAACCTGCTCACTGCAATTCTCGGCAATGCCGGACTGGCGCGCCGACGCACGCCCGATGAATCGCCCATCGCCGCCAACCTCAAACATATTGAGGATGCCAGCGAACGCGCCGCCGATTTATGCAAACAGATGCTGGCCTATTCGGGCAAGGGCAAGTTTATTGTCATACCCATCAATCTCAGCACACTGATTACTGATATCACCCAACTATTGAGCATTTCCATCAGCAAGAATGTCAGCCTGCGCACTGATCTGGATGCTGCACTACCGGCCATTGAAGCAGATAAAGCGCAGATGCAGCAGGTGATTATGAATCTGGTCATCAACGCCTCCGAGGCTATTGGCGAGAACAATGGCAATATTGTCATTCATACCGGCGTGATGGATGCGGATGTTTCTTATTTGCAAACCACGCATTTCGACGATCCGTTGCCCACCGGGCGCTATGTGTATATGGAAATATCCGATGATGGATGCGGCATGGATAAGGAAACTCAGATCAAGCTGTTTGACCCTTTCTTCACCACCAAGTTTGCCGGACGCGGGCTCGGCATGAGCGCCATTCTTGGCATCGTGCGCGGTCATAACGGCGCTATCAAAGTGTATTCCGAGGCAGGCAAGGGAACCACATTCAAGGTGTTGTTCCCGATTGTCGCAGACGTGGCGTTGCCGGATTCATCCCGGACACTGGCTACAGGCGACAAGGCCTGGACAGGCCACGGCATGATACTGGTGGTTGATGATGAAGCGGGATTAAGGGAAACCGCCAGCCTGATGCTCGAAGATATAGGTTTTCAGGTCGCTACAGCTTGCGATGGCGTCGAGGCGGTAGCGATTTTCAGTCGTCTGCATGCAGACATTGAGGCCGTGCTACTGGACATGACCATGCCGAAAATGGACGGCAAAACGGCTTTCCGGGAAATGCGGCGCATTGATGCCAATGTCAGGGTCATTCTTTCCAGCGGTTATAATGAACAGGATGCCACCAGCCATTTTGCCGGCAAGGGCTTAGCGGGATTCATCCAGAAACCCTATCGACTGGAAGCCCTGCGCCAGAAATTGCAGGAAGTATTTTCAGATTAATCCAAGTCAAAAACTTGCACCGCAGAGTACGCAGAGTTTCGCAGAGTAAACCAAGAAGCTAATCAGTAAGGTATAAGCGCATGATGTGGCAAGCATCTGAAATTGCCAACTTCATCCCATTATAAGGTTTTGACTGCACTCTGCGAAACTCTGCGTACTCTGCGGTAAAAAAATATCATCCAGTTAAAATATCCATTTCCTGTTGGCTGAAACCAGCCTGCTCTCGCGCCAGCATATTGTATGGCCCCATCAACCCTTTGGGATAATATTCAGCCAGCAGACTGGTGAACGTTGCCAGCGGATCCACGCCGCGCTGTTTGCAGCAGTAGCGAAACCAGCGGTTACCGATTCTCACATGGCCGATTTCATCGCGCAGGATAATATCGAGGATACTGACAGCGTTATCATCGCCGGCCTGCGCCAGTTTGCGCTGAATGCCGGGGGTCACATCCAGCCCGCGCGCTTCGAGCACACGCGGCACCAGCGCCATGCGCGTCAATACATCATGGGCCGTTTTTTCGCACATTTCCCACAAGCCGCCATGCGCATCATAATCACCATACTCACCGCCCAGATGACGCAGGTGAGCTCGAATCAGTTCAAAGTGATAAGCCTCTTCCAGCGCCACTTGCAACCAGTCGCTATAATACGATTCCGGCATATTCGGAAAACGTTGCACGGCATCCAGTGCCAGATTGATGGCATTGAATTCAATATGGACAATCGCATGCATCATGATGGCGCGACCCTCTGGCGTACCAAATCCGCGCCGGGGCATTTTATTGGCGCGAACCAGATGCGGTCGCTCAGGCCTGCCAGGCGATTCAATTGCCGGCATGGCTGCCGTGCGATCCACAGTAATATCCTGATTTTCCCATTGCCGGGCCAATGCACGCACGCCGGATAATTTCTCATCCGCGTCGCACATCAGCAAACATCGTGCCGCCTGTTTACGTATATCATGGCGCATATCATTGTTCACTTGAGCATCTCCATTTAAATCTACAGCATTGCGCCATGCCTTCACCCACATCCGATTTAAGTCAACGCGCCGCAGCGCTTGCCGCCCTGACGCAGGCAGTCTATCTGGTAGATGGCATTGCCCGCAAAGGAAATGTCGATGCGGAAGATTGTCAGGTCTTGCTGGACAGCCTGTTTGCCGAGGCTCATGGCGCGCAACACAGCGTATTGGAAATATACGGCGGCGCAGCCGCGCTCGATACAGGTCTGCGCATTTGCATCCAGTTGCTACAGGGCAACGACATGGCGCAAGCAAAAGCGCTGATGGTCTACAGCGGCGGCCTGATGACGCTGGAACGACGCCTGGCCAAAGATGCCGCCACACGCCGGAAAATGAGCGACGGCATGCAACGCATCACCAGCCAGCGCCAGTATTTCGGCAATGCCATGCACAGCAATGTCATTGCCGCCATCGCCGATTTGTACGGCGAAACCATCAGCAATATGAAACCGCGTATCATCGTGCGCGGTAAATCGGAATTTTTAAGCCAGAGCGCCAATACCCAGCGCGTGCGCGCCCTGCTGATGGCCGGCCTGCGCGCGGCTCATTTATGGCACAAGCATGGCGGCGGCCATATCAGTCTGCTGCTGCGGCGCAAGGCAATCGTACGCGAACTGGAAAAGTTGCGTCATCGAAGCTGAAATGGCCTGCCCGGATAACCGCTTTGAGTGGATTTTCAGGCTGGATTGAAAGTCATGGTGGTTCTATGGTCCGAAGATTCAGACTGGAAAGACGCCAAAGTGGGGAAGTAGATTGCCGCTCATGACTTTTGCAAGTGGCTCTACAGTACGGTTTACCATTTTCATATTGCTTAATCCCTGCTATGTTCGCATGTCTGGCTCGGACTATTCATGAATCGTCCGAGCTAACAATCAGGAGGAGGAACTATGAGAATTACACTATTACTCTGTGCGCTGTTTGCATTTTCCATGTCAGCCAATGCTGGCGTTGAAGATCGTGCGGCAGCACTAAACACGCAATTAAAGGGCAATCATAACTACCACGCTCATCTGGCGCGCGAGTTGGCCGGTGTTGCGGAAGAAGAACTGGGTCAACACGATACCAATACTGCACGTTCTTTTATGGAGATGGCTGAAAAACATGCTGCTCAGGCTGGAGGTACAAAATGATGCATCGTATTATTCTTTTTGCCGCAGCATTATCACTGACAGCCTGCGCCACCGTCACACCGAACATCAATATTGACGAGCTATCCAATGCACGCGCCGCTATTGCCGCCGCCAAGGCATCTGGCGCTGAACAATGCGCCCCCAAACTACAGGCGCAAGCCGTTGCAAACCTGTACTGGGCAGCTCATGAATTCAGTGAAAAAAATTACCACCCGGATGAAAATGCCGAACTCGCTGCTACGGCGGAATCAAAGGCCAACGAAGCGCGTGCTATCGCCATCAAAGGCTGTAAACCGGAAATCATCAAACTTGACGGCGTCAACTTTGATAATGACAGCGCCAAGCTAAAGCCTGCATCCATTACCACGCTGGATCGCGCCGTAGCTACACTGAAACGTCGCTCGGATATCAAGGTTGAGGTTGCGGCCCACACCGACAGCAGGGGTTCGGATGCCTATAATCTGAAATTATCTGACCGCCGTGCTGCCAGTGTCATGGCCTATCTTCAGTCTCATGGCATCAAAGCATCACGCCTGAGCTCAAAGGGTTATGGTGAATCCCAACCGATAGCCAGCAATGCCACCAAAGAAGGCAGATCACATAACCGACGAGTAGAATTGCGCATTCAAAATTAACCCCTGATACACTTGCGCATCACCACAAACGGGTCGCCTTGGCGACCCGTTTTTTATCCCGAAAAGAAAACGGCAATCACAATGATAAACAGGATGGGAAACAAAATCGGTGCCACGGATTTTATCCTGTCAAATACACCTTGTCCGGAAAGACTGCGTATGTTCGGCAATAGCATCTGGGCGGAGCCAAATAGTTCTATGGCATCTGTCGATTGTATCGGAACAGGATTTTCCCAATAGACTTCATCAGCCAATATCTGCTCCCACGAAGCAGCATCCCTGAGCCTGGCTGCGCCTTTTTCGGAAGTACACATGACAATAAATTCTTCAACGGGCGGGTCATATAATTCATCATCTGCCCGCAACTCTCTCAACGCCCACCAACCGCAATCAGGACATTGATTGAGGCATGTTGAGATAACTGGAACAGAAACTTTTTGCTCAAATGCATGTGAAGCTTGTGAATGTTCCACTGCACGGCTTTTAAGGCTTGCCTGGCAAGAGGGGCATTTTTTCAATGCAAGTTTTTTTCTGATGAGTGAGCTGATGTCATAACAAATTATTTTCATATTATTTTCATATTTCCTCTTGCTTTACGGATTTGAACAATACGCACAAGGCGAGTTGCAGAAATCATTTTCGAACCAGGAGTCTATCGGACTATGCCGAAGTCTACTCGGCAACTGCTCCTGCGTTGCTCTACCTCCTGCATCCATGCAGTCGTGCACGGCAGGAATAATGGCCCAAAATCAGCTGTGGTGCGTCACATAGAACCACTATGCTCCTTACATTCATCCAATTTTGGCCTCGCTTCCCCACCTGCTCGCTACGATTTGCCATAGTCCGACAAACTCCTAGAGTGCGCGGCCCTCGTCATCAGGAGTTCCCATGTTTCAACTATATTATGATCACGCCGCCAAGGCCAAGGATGATATTCTTTCCGGTCTGACAGTGGCCTTTGCGCTGGTGCCGGAAGCAGTCGCCTTTGCCTTTGTCGCTGGCGTGAATCCACTGGTCGGGCTGTATGGGGCCTTTTTGATGGGCTTGATCACATCACTGATCGGTGGTCGTCCGGGCATGATTTCCGGTGCGACCGGCTCCATGGCCGTAGTCATGGTAGCGCTGGTAGCACAACACGGGGTTGAATACCTGTTTATCACCATTGTCCTCACAGGCATCATTCAAATCATGTTCGGCGCTGCCAAATTCGGTAAATACATTCGCATGGTGCCCTATCCCGTCATGCTCGGTTTCGTCAACGGGTTGGCTATCGTGATTTTTCTGGCCCAGATGGAACAATTCAAAACCGAGGGTGCGGACGGCGTTATGCACTGGCTTAGCGGCGCGCCGATGTTCACCATGCTTGGGCTGGTGGCGCTGACCATGGCGATTATGTTTTTCCTGCCTAAAATAACCCGCGTCATACCTGCCGGTCTGGCGGCCATTATTACCATCAGCCTGATCGTTATTTTCGGCGGGCTGGACACCAAATCGGTCGGCGACATCGCCGATATCAGCGGCGGCTTTCCGGCCTTCCATATTCCGGCGGTACCGTTCAACCTTGAATCGATTGAGATTATCCTGCCCTACGCCGTCATTCTGGCTGGCGTCGGCCTGATTGAATCGCTGCTGACCATGAGCGTGGTCGATGAGATAACCGGTTCGCGTGGCCAGGGCAATCGGGTTTCCATCGGGCAGGGACTGGCCAACACCGTCAACGGTTTCTTCGGTGGCATGGGCGGCTGCGCCATGATCGGCCAGACCATGATCAATGTATCGTCCGGCGGTTTACGCAATTTATCCGGCATTGCCGCTGCCCTGTTTCTGCTGGTATTCATCATGTTCGCATCCGGTTTAATCGCCATGGTACCGGTCGCCGCACTCGTCGGACTGATGTTCATGGTGGTGATCGGCACCTTTGAATGGGGCAGTTTTAACCTGCTGAAAAAGATTCCGCCTGAAGATTCCTTTGTCGGCATACTGGTCGCGGTGGTTACTGTCTTCACCAACCTGGCCACGGCGGTCATTATCGGCGTTATCGCCACAGCGCTGGTGTTCGCCTGGAAGCAGGCCCGCCATATTTATATCATCAGTGAAGATCGCCCCGATGGTTCAAGGGCGCACCGGGTGCACGGGCCGCTATTTTTCGCTTCGGCGCATCGTTTTAGCGAATTATTCGACCCTGAAACTGACCCCGATGACGTCTATATCGATTGCGCCATGTCCCGGCTGGCCGATCATTCAGCCATTGAAGCCATCGACAATCTGGCCGAGCGCTACAAAAAGGCCGGCAAACGCCTGCACCTGATTCACTTAAGCCCTGAATGCAGAAAGCTGCTAACGGCTGCCGCTGACCTGGTGGAAGTCAATATCAAGGAAGATCCGAATTATCACATCGCCGACGACAAGCTGGCGTAGGCTGTAAAGCTTGATTCTCATGTAAAAACTGGCGCGCTCGGAGGGGTTCGAACCCCCGACCCTCAGGTTCGAAGCCTGATGCTCTATCCAGCTGAGCTACGAGCGCAAAATCAATCATCCAGAACAAACGATCAGCCTGCCGGGACAATCTTACCTTTTTTGATGCTGAAAATATCGAGCTGTTTCTGACCTACGCCAAACGCATCAAAATGTACATGGCCGGTCAAAGCTGGGAATCCTTCCGGATTTTGCAAGGCTTCAAAAATTGCGTTATTTTCCAACCCCAGACGGGAGGTCATGACTGTCGCAATGCGCATGGTATCGTAAGCCAGACGCATCAAATCAGTCGTTTTGTCACTGCCCCATGCCTCCCGGTGTGCAAACTGGAAGCGGCGCATGGCCGAATCTTCGCTATCATTCTGATCCGCACCGCCCGAGGAGGAAAAACGCGCCTGTGAAAGATAACGACCCCGGTCATCGAGCAGATGTCCATCCTGCCAGCGACTGCTGCCGTACAGCGGCAGGCCGGAGATATCGGCATAGGCCAATTGCCCAGCCAGCAAGGCGACATGTCTGCCATTCAAGGCCAGGTAAATAGCGTCAAACGAAACCGGCATGCGTATTTCCATATCCATGTCGGGTAGAAATACATTCAAATCTTCATCGAGCGCAGCCAGCACCACGTCATCATCCGTTTCGTAACGCAGTTGTCGCAAGCTGTCACGATAATCAATGACGCCGACATCCAGTTGCAAGGTTTGCAGCACTTCTCCGCCCAGCGACTCAAATGCAGTCACAAACATATCCGCTTCCGTCTGTTTTTCACCGCCATCTGAAATCACCACCATGCGCCTGGCTTCATGCTGCCATGCGTAATCGGCCATCACGCCAACCTGCGCCAGTGGTGACAGGGTGTGAATAAACAGGGACTCCGAACGATGCGCCAGATCCATGTTGCCGGTCAGGCTAATTACAGGAATCGAACGTTTCAGATACGGCAACAGCGCTTCGGTAGTTGCGGCCAGCAACGGGCCGATCATGATGCTGACCGATTCATCTGCCAGTTGCCGGTAAGCCTGAATAGCAGTGGATGGATCCGATGCCGTATCTTCGACGCGTAAGGTAATATATTTATCGTATTCCAGCCCGGCCAGCGCGATTCGGATGCCGCGCAATGCCTGCTGACCATAGCGGGCATATTTACCGCTCAGAGGTAACAGCACGCCTATGGTCGCCGCCCTGACTTCTCCGGATGCCCATGCCCGAAGCTGGCCAATTTCCGGAGCATCCGGCATGGATGCAGCCAGTAAATCCGCAATGCGGCCAATTTGCTCCATATTGCCGCTCATCAACCGCGCCAGCCCGGCGTAAAGCGCAAAGGCAGGCAAGATATTTGGCGTCAGCGCATGATCACGCATCAATTGCTCAACGGTTTCTATCGATGCGCGCCGGGCAGCCATTCTCAACCAGTTATTCCGTCCTGCCAGATCGATTTCGGCGGCTGCAAGTAACCAGGCCACCGCTTCGCGCTCACCCGCCTCCTGCGCAAGCGCCGGGGCAATATCGAAAATACTATCCACCAACTCACCGGTCAGCCGGGGATGCAACAAAGCCTGGCGCATCTCATCCAGCGCCCGCCCGCTCTCGTCCTGTTCCAGCCACCAGCGAGCCAGCCAGAAATGGGCATAGGGAACCAGCGCATGCTGCGGGTATTTCTGAATCGCAGCTGTGGCAATATCAGCCGCATCTGCAAAACCGCCTTCGAGCATCAATTGCGCCTTGCGAAAGGTGGCTTCCTCGCGAATCGCAGCAGAATCACCTGCGGCCAAGGCATCCAATTGCCGCAAAATGAACTGTATATCACCGCCGGAACGCGCCTGAGCCATCAACCGTTGTATTTTAGCCGCCCCCTTGAACACCTGCGACATATGCGATCCCGCAGGTTTTGAGACCGCTTGCGTTGTCATTTTGGGTTGGCAGGCGCTGAGCAACAGTAAGGCGCAAACAGATGCAACAAGCACAGCCGACATTGCAGTCGGCGCTCTGGAAAGATAACGTGTCCTCAACATGGATTCGCAGCCTAGGGGCTGTTCATGAAAAATGCGAGCGCAGCGCTGTTTGCCGAAACAAGGCCAGGCAAAGCGCAAGGAGAGAGGTTTGGTAAATCCAAATAAACGACGCGCAATGCAGCCTTGCCGAGACGAAAAAATGAGCGCGTCGCTGCACCCGCATGTTTCATTAACAGCCCCGGATCAATCCGCATACGGCCAACTGTTCATCGTCGCCACGCCCATCGGTAATCTGGCCGATATGACGTATCGCGCCGTTGAAACGCTGAAATCAGCCCACATCATTGCCGCTGAAGACACCAGAAACAGTCGCAAGCTATTGCAACATTACGCGATCACCACGCCGATGATTGCCGTGCATGAACACAATGAAAGCGCCATGATCGGGAAGCTGCTGACCCGACTCGAAGGCGGAGAAGATGTGGCACTGATTTCCGATGCAGGCACGCCGCTAATCTCCGACCCGGGGTACCGGCTGGTGCGGGCGCTGCATGCTGAACATATTCAGATTGTGCCCATTCCCGGTTGCAGCAGTGTATTGACCGCCCTGTGTGCCGCCGGCTTGCCAACCGATCATTTTCGTTTTTCGGGCTTTTTACCGCGCAGCGGCAAAGCACGTCAATCAGAGTTCAATCGCATTGCAGGCGCTGATGAAACCGTGGTATTACTGGAATCCCCCCGCCGTCTGCTGGCCACGCTACAGGATATGCGCGCATGTTTGCAGCCGGAGCGCGAACTCGTGGTGGCGCGCGAACTGACCAAAATACATGAGGAATTTATCCGGGGCCATGCCGATGCACTGATAACACACTTTGAACAGCATACCCCGCGCGGTGAAATCGTGCTGTTGATCGGCCCGGCCAGCCAGGAAGCCGTTAATCTCACCGATCAGCACATTATCGACTGTCTGGCAGAACCGGCCATGCAGGCATTACCCCCGTCCGTCCGTGCCAAAGCCGTCGCCCACCAGCTCGATATCAACAAGTCGCGCGTTTATGCTCTGATTACCAACCGGCCCTGATAACATGCACAAGATACTTTACCACAGAGAACTTCAAAAAAGATGAGTACAAAGCAGGGGCAACTGGGAGAAGAACGCGCCGCGCGCTATTTGCAGCATCGGGGATTTAGCATACTGGATCGCAATATCCGGCTCGGACGCGGCGAACTCGATATTATCGCCCAACGGGGTGATTTAATCGTGTTTGTTGAAGTGAAAGCGCACAGGTCGCGTGACGCCAGCCTCTTGGCCATGCATCCTGACAAGTGCGCACGCCTGCAATCGGCGGCTGAAACATGGTTGAGCCGGCAGGCAAATCATGCGCAATATCAATGCCGCTTTGATTTAATCATCCTGACCCCTAGAGTCGGCTTGCCTGCGTGGGTTCCTCCACGCATCGAACACATGGAGGATATTATCAGGTGAGTTCCAGTCAGCAGCACGTAAACCCATTGATTCAGCACGCTTTCAGCGCCGGTATTGAACTGCGCCGCCAATGCATGGAATCGCTGACCGAACCACTTGAAAATGCCGCCAGCGTCATCGTAAACTGTCTGAAAAACGGCGGCAAAGTGCTGGCCTGCGGCAATGGCGGCTCAGCCGCCGACGCCCAGCATTTCGCCGCCGAACTGGTCAATCGTTTTGAAATGAATCGCCCCGGTATGGCCGCTGTGGCACTGACCCATGATGCTTCGGTGATTACCAGCATCGCCAATGATTTTTCTTTTGCTCAGGTGTTTTCCCGACAGGTGGAAGCACTGGGCCGACCGGGCGACCTGTTGCTGCTTATTTCCACCAGCGGCGATTCGAACAATATTGTGGCCGCCGCTGATGCCGCTGCCGCTGTCGGCATGCAATCGATTGCCCTGACCGGCAAAGATGGTGGAAAGCTGGGTCGCAACAAACATGTGACACTGCACCTCAATATCCCCCACCCGTCCACGCCCCGGATTCAGGAAATGCACATTACCTGCCTGCATATCCTGTGTGCGCTGGTCGATCAATCCATGTTTGGAGACGCTCATGAGAATTAAACCACTCTCTTTCAGTAAACTGAAAACCGTACCATTGGCCCAACGCAAGATCGATACCGACAGCAAGGATTTTGGCGCGCCCTTCCAGCCGGGCAGCGATTTTGAAAGCTTCCTCTGTAGCCTTCCCAACCTGGGCTGCGCCGGCGATCTGTTTCGTTTGCGTGATGCTATAGTTCACGCTTTTCGTAACAATCATGCGATTATTCTTGCCTGTGGCGGCCATGTGCTGGATTCCGGTCTGGGGCCGGTGATCTGCCGTCTGATCGAACAGAAAATCATTTCAGGGCTGGCCTTAACCGGCGCAGCGCTGGAGCAAGATGTGGAAATTGCCATGTCTGGCCGCACGGTCACATCTCGTGAACGCGAATTGAGCGACGGCAGTTACTTTATCACCGAAGAAACGGGCTGTTTGATTAATGACGCCATTAATTTCGGCACGCTGGAAAACTGGGGCATCGGCAAAAGCGTCGGCAACCACTTACTGGAGTCGGATTTTGATCATCTCGATCACTCCGTCGTCGCCACAGCTTTTCGTTACGGCATCCCTGTTTCCGTGCATCCGGCCATCGGTGCCGATGCATTCTGCTTTCACCCCGCCTCACATGGCGAAGCGCTCGGCGCAGCCGGTATGGTCGATTTCCGGCTGCTGGCCGCCATGATGGCGGCTTCGAGTCATGGCGTTGTCATCAATGTTGCATCCAGCGTGGTCATGCCGCGCGTACTATTGCAAGCGGTTGATGCTGCTCGTAATGTGGGTAAAACGATTGAATCCGTCACCACTGCCGTCATCGATCCTGCCGCCAGCAGCACCGCCATCAACGATGTCGTCACGCGTTTATCATTGCCGGACGGCGCTGGTTTCTGGCTGTCAGGGCCCGATGAAATACTTGTACCCTTGCTCTTTGCCTCCGTACTGGAAGCCTTGGGCGAAGATCTTAATTAAGCTTCCCGGAGTTACCATGCCACTGATTCGACTATTGATTCTGCTCACCGCCTCCATGTCCCTGCCCGGTTGTTTTGCCTCTGCCGTGCTTGGCACAGCCGCCGTCGGCACTACCGGCATCCACGATGAACGCACCATCGGTAGACAACTCGATGATGTCACCATTGCATCCAAGATTGATGCCAGGCTGATTGCCGAACGCGATATGCCGTCACGCTGGATCGGCGTTGAAGTAATTCGCGGTCATGCCACGTTGACCGGCCATCTACCTACCCGCAAGCACATTGAACGCGCAGTCTATATTACCAAGCAGATACGCGGTGTTATTGAGGTGGACAATAAAATAGAAATCGGCACGCCGAAAATTCGCACGGTGCTATCCGACACATGGATCACCACCCGAATCAAGCGCCGCCTGTGGCAGGATAAACTCGTATCCGGCTTCAAGATTCATGTTGAAACGGTAAACGGTAAAGTCTATTTGCAAGGCGTCGTCAACCAGCTTATCGAACGCCAGCGTGCCAAGGATATCGCTCATGGGACACCGGGCGTTACTGCCGTCATTGATCTGATGCAATCGGGCGATTCGTAAAAAGTTACATTCATGAAGCACGCAACTGCCCTGCAACAAGCGGCCAATCAGATCGGGCAGTGGAAACAAGAAGGCAAGCGCATTGTCTTCACCAACGGCTGTTTCGACCTGCTGCATCCCGGCCATATCGATTATCTGGACAGGGCGGCAGCGCTCGGCGATAAACTGATTATCGGCTTGAATGATGATGATTCCATTCGTCGCCTGAAGGGCGATTCACGCCCGATCAACCCGCTAGAGGACCGCGCCATGATGCTGGCCGCCCTGCGATCTGTCGCACTGGTCGTAGCGTTTTCAGAAGATACGCCGTTAAACCTGATTGCCGCCCTGATGCCTGATATTCTGGTCAAAGGCGGCGATTACCGGCCTGATGACATTGTCGGCGCTGCGGAAGTCCGCCAGCATGGTGGTAAAGTCATTGTCATGCCATTCCTTGAGGGCCATTCCAGCTCAGGCCTGATTCGGCGTATCATTCTACAGTGTGAACACAATGAACAGAGGTAAGACTTTAGTCTCGCTCAATGATCAGCGAGGCTAAAGCCGCACCTGCGTAAGAAAAAATCGCAAGTTCCTCGTTACAATATTATTTTTGATTAAAAATGGTTGGATTTTTCTGCCCGATCACCTCAA
>CAZKME010000031.1:0-15945 GCA_964553725.1 uncultured Zetaproteobacteria bacterium | reverse complement strand
GCGTATTACCGCAAATTATCCGCCGCATGAATGCGCTCTACCAACTCGATCAGAATAACGACTGATTCGTTCAATCATTCTTGTTCTGATCCGCCTGCGCAAGCTGGTGACGCAGGTGTTGCAACGCTTTCAGCGTCTGATCCAGCTCACACATTAATTCTTTATTACTTGGCATTTCTTTCAACTCGGCCAGTCGTTCCGCCTTGGCTTCATCGAGATTATTGATCACCACGGCGATAAATAGATTGATAATCACAAAGGTTCCCATCATCACGAACGATACGAAATAAATCCACATATACGGGCTGATCTGCATGGCCGTGTACATCAGATCCGTCCAGTCCTCCAGTGTGACAATACGGAACAGGGTCAACAGAGAGATGCCGATATTGCCCCAGTGTTCAGGATCATGGGCGTGAAATAGCTGCTGACCGGCGACGGCATAGATATAAAAAATCACACTCATCAGCAGCATAATATTGCCCATGCTCGGAATCGAGCGCATCAGCGTCGCCACAATCAACCGCAGTTCAGGAATCACCGAAATCAGCCGCAGCACCCGCAGCAATCTGGCCAGACGCGCCAGCATGGCCAGTTCTCCCGTACTCGGCAATAAGGCCAGCACCACAATCGTGAAATCAAACAGATTCCAGCCACTGCCGAAATACAATCGCAGCTTCGGCGCTACGGCAAAAATCTTTAACGCCGCCTCAAGGATAAATACGCCAAGTACAATCCGGTTGCCCCACTGGATAATAGCGCCATAGCTGGCCATGATATCTTCTGATGATTCCAGACCAATCAACACCGCACTGAGCAGAATGATGCCGATAATAAAATATTCGAATGCCTTGTGTGCGACAACACGCTGCGCCAGCTTCTGCATATTCACTCCATGATTCCGTCCGGCTGTCGCCGTACCGATTTTGCGCGCATTGTGTGAATACTATTGTGTATAATCAACATGCGATAAGCCTTCCGGTTCAATCTGATGTGTTGTGTCAGCTTCCTCATCTGTTGCATCAAGACGTCAGAGCCCTGAGCAGACCTTCGGCTTTGTGTTCGGTTTCGAGTAACTCATGTTCCGGATCGGAATCAGCGACAATACCCGCGCCGGCCGCCCAGCATAGTTTGTCTTCATAATGCCAGAAGCTGCGAATCAGGATATTCAAATCGGCAGACCCATCCCAGGCAATATACCCGAGGCTGCCGGTATAAGGACCGCGAGCACCCTCTTCCAGTTCATGGATAATCTCCATACAGCGTACTTTCGGACATCCTGTAATGGTGCCGCCGGGAAACATGGCCTTAAACACATCGACCACATCTTTGCCTACCTGCAGGCGTCCGCGCACATTGGAAACGATATGTTGCACCGTGGCATATTGTTCGACAGTCATGCGCTCGTTGACCTCAACGCTGCCCGGCCTGCATACCCGGCCCAGATCATTGCGCTCCAGATCCACCAGCATAATGTGTTCTGCCCGCTCCTTTTCCGACAACAGCATTTCCGCCCTTAATGAATCATCCAGATCGCCTTCAGCGCGCCTTCTGGTTCCTGCAATGGGCCGCGTATCGACTTCGCCATCGCTATGCATACGGAATAATCGTTCCGGCGAAGCTGAAACAAGGCATAAATCACCCGCATCCGACTCAATTCTCACAAAGGAAGAAAATGGCGCTGAATTCACCCTTCGCAGTTGAGCATACAATGCAAGCAGATCAGCACTATCAAATAACAGCGTCCAGAAACGGGCAATATTGGCCTGAAATACATCTCCTGCTGCGATATATTCTTTCACCCGCCCTACAGCCTGTTTGTATTGTTGAGCGGAAGTGACAGTCGACTTATGCACCTGAAACAGGGGCATTTTCTGTGGCGGTTGAGCCTCTATATCCAGCAAAGCCAGAGCCGACTGCATTGATGCCCCATCGCCAGCCGCTAGATGAATGCGCTCCTCATCAAAGCATATCGAAAAGTCAGGATACAATGTCCACAACAGCGGCCCCGGCACTGGCGACTTGGGTTTGGGCAATACTTCGATCAAGCCACCGACTTCATAAGCGGCATAGGCAAGGCAACGAATAGCCGGAGAATCCTGTCGCCCGGTCGCTAGTGCGCTTTTCCATTGTGCAAAGAAATGTGCCGCATCCTGTTTATCCGCAAGCTGTGACAAGGATACCGACTTACCCTGTCTGGATACAACGAACTGTTTCCCTGCACCTGACGGATCTTCAAGGATGGCAGAGAATCTGTGCGGGCAAGATGAAAAAAGGCCGTAAGCGGTAAGCTTACGGCCCTTGTTTGATATGACGCGGAACATCACGCCGTTACCCTGTTATGGCGGATCAGTCGAACTTGCGCACGATGACTGATGCGTTGGTACCGCCGAAACCGAATGAGTTGGATACAGCCACCTTGATATCCACATTACGCGCCTGATTCGGCACATAATCCAGATCACATTCAGGATCCGGATTATCCAGATTAATCGTTGGTGGAACCACGCCATTGTGTACGGCCAGTACAGAAAATGCTGCTTCAATACCACCGGCAGCTCCAAGCAGATGCCCGGTCATCGACTTGCTTGATGACACCATCAGCTTATTGGCGTGCGCACCGAATACAGATTTAATTCCCTGTGTTTCAGCCACATCACCCGCAGGAGTCGATGTGCCATGCGCATTGATATAATCCACATCTTCGGTGCCAATACCCGCACGTTTAAGCGCCGCCTGCATACAACGACCACCGCCCTCGCCACCCGGAGACGGCGAAGTCATATGATAAGCGTCTCCGCTCATGCCATAACCAATCACTTCAGCAAGAATATTGGCCCCACGCGCTTTGGCAGTTTCCAGCGATTCCAGCACCAGAATACCGGCACCCTCGCCCATGACAAAACCGTCGCGATCCACATCCCACGGGCGTGATGCGCGTTCCGGCTCATCGTTGCGCCTGGACAGAGCGCGTGAAGCAGCAAAACCGCCCACGCCCAGCTCACAGATACAGGATTCCGTACCGCCGGCAATCATCGCATCGGCCTTGCCGGAAGCGATAATCTCAAAAGCATCGCCAATGGCATGCGTGCCGGTAGCACACGCTGTCACTGTCGCCACATTCGGCCCTTTGGCACCGCTGGTCATCGATATCCAGCCTGATGCCATATTGATAATGGTCTGCGGAATAAAGAAGGGTGAAATCTTGCGCGCTCCACCCGCCTCATAGGCCCGCATGGTCTTTTCAATATTCCCCAGACCGCCGATACCGGAACCAACCGCCACACCCACGCGCTCGGCATTGCCATCGTCGATCACCAGCCCCGACTGCTCCAGTGCGATCATGGAAGCGGCTACGCCAAACTGAATAAATCTGTCCATCTTGCGGGCATCTTTGCGATTGATATAGTCCCCGACTTCAAAATCAGGCACTTCACCGGCAATGGTGCAGGCCATGCCAGTGGCTTGTGCATCGAACTGGCTAATCCGGCGTATGCCGGACTTGCCTTCGATCAGATTATTCCAACTGGCATCCGTGCCTGTACCGAGCGGCGTGATCAAGCCGACACCCGTGACGACAACGCGTCTGGTCATATTATTCTGCTTTGGCAGCGATATAGTCGATGGCGTTCTGCACGCTCTGGATGCCTTCGGCATCTTCGTCAGGAATCTCGACATCGAATTCTTCTTCGAATGCCATCACCAGTTCAACAGTGTCCAGTGAATCTGCACCCAGATCATCCACAAAAGAAGAGTCCGGATTGATTTCACCCTCATCAACATTCAGCTGATCGGATACGATTTTAATAATTTTAGCTTCGATTTCTGCAGACATAAGTCCTCCCGAAAGTTTGTAGGTGCGGCTTCTATCATAAGGCCCATATGCGCACAAGTATGGGCTATTTTAAACTACCTGTAGGCAGTTTAAAAATTACATGTGCATGCCGCCGTTGACGTGCAACACTTGTCCGGTGATGTAGCCTGCTGAATCACTGGCCAGAAAACAGACTGCGGCAGCGATATCTTCGGCTTGACCCAGCCGACCCAAGGGAATCCGGGCGGTAAGCTGGGCATGAGCTTCTTCGCCAAGTCCGGCAGTCATATCTGTTTCAATAAAACCCGGCGCAACAGCATTGACGGTGATATTACGTGAACCGATTTCACGCGCCAGCGAGCGCGTCATGGCTTCCACGCCGCCTTTGCTGGCACAGTAATTCAACTGGCCCGGATTGCCCATCCCCGCTACAACCGACGAGATATTAATCATTCGACCACCGCGCGCCTTCATCATCGGACGCAGTGCGGCCTGCATGGCATTGAATACGGATGACAGATTGGTATCAATCACCGCATCCCATTCCTCAGCTTTCATGCGCATGGAAATATTGTCGCGGGTAATGCCGGCATTATTCACCAATACATCCAGTCGGCCAAAATGCCGGGCTGTTTCTTTAACAAAGTTCTGAATCTGATCACGCTCTGAAACATCAACTGCACTAGCGATGACGTCCACACCGCTGGCCTCACGAATCTGCTCAGCCGCTTGATCGATGGTAGCCTGTGTGGTGCCGCAAATGGCCAGGTTATAGCCAGCCTCGGCCAGTTTTCCGGCGATAACAAAACCGATACCGCGACTGGCTCCAGTCACCAATGCTGTTTTCACATCACTCATATTATTCCTCCGCAAGCATCGCCAGACTGCTTTCCATCTGATCAGGATTCATGCTTACCCCAACAATCATAGCACGTTCAATGCGTTTGACGAGCCCCGATAACACCCGGCCCGGCCCCATTTCCACACCCCGCGCAAGGCCGGATGCCGCCAGTTGCTGAATCGTTTCAGTCCAGCGTACCGGCGATATCAGTTGCGCCACCAGTGCGGCGCGAATCTCCGTCACATCCTGTTCAGGCTTTGCATTGGCATTGCCCCACACCGGACATATTGGCGCATGAATATCGATTTCATTTAAACGGACTGCCATTGCATCAGCCGCCGGTTGCATCAATGGCGTATGCGACGGCGCACTCACAGCTAACGGTAAAACACGTTTGGCACCAGCTACCTTGGCATCCGCCATCATGCGTTCAACAGCAGCAGCATGCCCTGCCACCACCAACTGGCCCGGACAATTATAATTGGCCGCCCATACTTTTTCATTCTCACTGGATGCTTTTGTACACAGTGCTTCAACCTTGTCATCCGCCAAACCAAGAATAGCGGCCATACGCCCTACTCCGGCAGGAACCGCCTGAGTCATGGCTTTGCCACGAAACGACACCAGTTCAACCGCATCCGAGAAATCAAGCGCGCCAGCCGCCACCAGAGCTGAATACTCGCCCAGCGAGTGGCCTGCCATCTGTCCGGCATCCGCCCCGCCTTTCTCACGCCACAGGCGCAACAAAGCAATCGATGCTGTCAACAATACCGGTTGGGTGAATTCGGTTTGCCCTAATTTATCATCAGCATCATCACGAATCAGTGCAGCCATATCATAACCCAGCGCATCCGATGCCTCTTCCAGTGTTTGCCGAACCACCTCTATGCCATCAAAGGCATCCAGCATGCCTTTCGATTGAGAGCCCTGACCGGGAAACAAAAATACGAAATTCGTCACGTTATGTCCTTCATATCTAATCTTTTCAACACAATCCATTCAAAATTCTACACCACAGAGGACACAGAGATCACAGAGAGATTCAAAAACAAAAACATGGATATTTTTTTTGTTGTTCCTCTGTGCTCTCTGTGTCCTCTGTGGTTCAAGATTTTCCTGTTTGGTTCCGGTTTGCAGGGTATGCGTATCACTTAGACCAGCGCAGCAGGTTCGCACCCCATGCAAAACCGCCGGCAAAGGCTTCGAGCAGAATCAACTGCCCCTTCTCAAGTCGTCCTGAACGGTACAAATCATTCAGGGCCAACGGCACGCTGGCAGATGAAGTATTACCATGCATCTGAACGGTGAGCGCGACGCGATCCATATCCATTTTTAATTTTTTAGCCGTCGCCTGAATAATGCGGATATTGGCCTGATGCGGTACCAGCCAATCGATATCGGTATCGTTCAACTGATGCTTGGCCAGAATCTCTTTGACCACATCACCCAGCTTGGTCACAGCCACACGGAATACTTCATTACCCTTCATTTCAACAGCCGCAGTACCGGCTGAATCCAGACTGAAATCAGCGGCTCCGTGGTGCATTTCCGGGCTGGATGGCGGGTGCGGATGATTGGCTTTCAACAGATCACGATAAGAACCATCGGCATGCAACACAGATCCAATCAGACCGTTCTGTGCACCAGCCTCACGCGCTTCCAATACGACTGCACCGGCACCATCGCCAAACAGGATGCAAGTGCCACGATCTGTCCAGTCGACAATGCGGCTCATCGCTTCTGCACCAACCAACAGAACGCGTTTGAACATACCGCCGCGCATCATGCCTTCGATCTGGGCCAGCCCATAAACAAAGCCGGAGCACACCGCCTGAATATCCCAGGCCGGGAAATCCTTGCCGCCCAGTTTGGCCTGCACTACTGTGGCAGTGGCTGGAAAAATAAGATCAGGCGTCGTGGTTGAAACCACCAGCGCATCAATGTCGTCAATACTCAGTCCGGCATCGGCCAGCGCAAGTTTGGCCGCTTCAACAGCCATGTCCGAGGTCATCTGATCTGCTGCAATAATATGGCGTTGCTTGATACCCGTACGCTCAACAATCCAGGCATCCGTGGTATCTACCATCTGTTCCAGTTCGGCATTGGTCATCACGCGTTCCGGCAGATAAGCGCCGATACCAGTGATATGAACCGAAGGCAAACTCATGTTTCTATCATCTCTTGTACCGATGCGGTAATATGACCGGTCAAATCTTCGCTCACTTCTTTACAGGCCACGGCGATTGCACTGACAAAACCATCCGCATCAGTTCCGCCATGGCTTTTTACCACGATGCCGTTCAGGCCCAGCAACGGCGCACCATTATATTTGCTCGGGTTTACTCTATCCTTAAATCGTCTCAAGGCGCTGCGCGCCAGCAATGCCCCGGCTTTGGAGATCAGGCCGGAAGTCAGTTCAGATTTGATGCTGTCGGCCAGAAAACGGGCTGTTCCTTCAATGGTTTTTAGCGCCACATTGCCAACAAAACCATCACACACCACCACATCGACATCGTTGCCGGAGATATCGGTTCCCTCAACATTGCCGATATAATTCAATTTCGTTTCAGCCAGTTTGGTGGAGGTCAGCTTAATCACATCCGTACCCTTGATATCTTCACTGCCGATATTCAGCAGCCCCACACGAGGCCTTTCAATGCCTTCAGCCGCCTGCATATAACAGGAGCCCATGATGGCAAATTGTACCAGATGATTGGATGTGCACTCGGAATTGGCACCGGCATCAAGCATCAGCGTGCGCCCGTTGTTCACAGCCGGAAGCATTGAGGCAATGGCTGGCCGATCAATGCCAGGTAACATACGCAGAATAATTTTGGAGATTGCCATCAGCGCACCGGTATTGCCGGCGCTGACAAACGCATCCCAGTCGCCATCGCGAACCATGGCCGCGCCTATATGAATCGAAGAGCCTTTTTTCCGCCGCAGTGCATGCGACGGTGAATCACACATCCCCACCACTTGCGTAGCGGCAACCATCGCCACCCTGTCGGCAATTCCCCGTGCTTGTAGAAGGGGTTGAATCACTGCTTCCTGGCCGACAATGCCGAGTCTCACTTTACCGGAAAAGCGGGCCGAAAAACTGGCAGAAAGCGCTGCTTCCAGCGCATCAAGCACCATCGCCGGGGCGGCATCGCCGCCATGTCCATCAACCAGAATACGAATCTCGCGCACGCTACCGCTGCCCTTTACCCATAAATCACGTCACAGAACCCTTGCACATGGGTCAGACCAAGGCGCGGTGCACATATAATCGGATTAATCTTCAGAAGAAGATGTAACTTCGCGACCTTTGTAGGTGCCGCAATGCGGACAGGCATGATGCGGACGCATCATTTCACCGCATTCAGGGCATTCGGACATGCCGGCGGGAACAATACGATCATGCGAACGACGCATTTTGCGCTTGGATACGCTGGTTTTTCTCTTTGGTACTGCCATGTTACTCTCCTGCAAGGCCGGTCAAAACATGCCCCGCCTTAAAACTCTATAATAAAAAATAATCGAACTATCCGGTTTAATCGTCCAGACTCAAACCGCGCAGCGCCGCAAAAGGGTGGGCACCTTTATCCTGCTTACACTGACATGAATCCATATTCAGATTAACGCCGCAACCCTGACACAGACCCTGACACGAATCACTGCAAATCACATCAGCCTTCCATGCCAGCCAGACATCTTCACGCAGCAGATCAATCATATTAATCTCACCGGGTGGAACGACATACTCACACGAGCCTTCAGACTCGTCATGCTCGGATTCTTCACCGAGCTGAAATGCCCACTGGCTCAAACCATCCGCCTGCCAGTCAAAAAATGCATTACAGCGACTGCATGGCCTTCTGATCAAGCCCTGCCATTGTCCGCAGAAACGGTATACGCAACCCGCACGCTCAAGTGCAACCTGCCAGTGCATATCCGAAACCAGATCAGACAAGGGCTGCACCGAACCAATCTCTTGATCTGCCAGCAATGATCGGGGAACATCTGCATCCCATTGTCTGCCGGTTGCTGCAAGATTCTGCAATATCACAAGCCAGTGCCGCTGCATGCCAGCCTCCAGACGCCTTTTTAAGCAGGCGCGCATTATCAATAAAGGCAGTTACCGGTCAAGCCTTGTTTGAAGCGTCACTTACAAAAGTCGCAAGCGGCAATCTGCTTCCCCACGTCGGAATATTTCCATACTGAATCATGCGGGCTATGTCGACGGGACGTGACTTCCGTCATATTTCATCCCTTCATGACGTTCAGTATTGCCACCATGTTTATTCGATATGTACGTACCATTGCCACGCTGTCTATATTACTTCTCGCATCCTGTGCGCCGTACAAAGCCTCTGACAACAGCTTTTCAAGCTGGCTGCAAACGCCTAGGCAACATTCCTCCAGCCATATACCTGTAAAACAGGAGCCCAGGGCCAATTCTGCCAATCCATTTCTCACCGGATTAACCAGCCGTGAAATTGAGTCCGTAAAGGCTGAAGCCATGCGAGTTTATGGCCCAGGCTGGCAACGAATCGCAGCCCGCTCCCGTTATGTCAGAGAGCCATTGCTACAAGCACTACAGCAGAACCATGCACCGCTGGAACTACAGATGATTCCCGTCGTTGAATCCAGTTATAACCCTTATGCCCAATCAGAGGTCGGTGCCACAGGCCTGTGGCAGTTAATGCCGGATACGGCTACTGATCTGCGCATCAAAAGCGACGCCCAACTTGACGGCAGGCGTGATATTGTACGCAGCACGCGCGGTGCGGCGCGCTTTCTGTTAAAACAATATGCCCGTTTCGGTAACTGGCCGCTGGCCTTCGCCGCCTACCACCTTGGCCCCAATGGCGTGCAGCGACGCATTGATCGCCATCCCTGGCATCGTAGCGATGGATTGGATAAACTACCGCTGCCACCGATCACCAAAACCTATATACGTCACATACTTGGTCTGATTGCACTGCAACAGGACAGCATCATTAGCTTCCCCGAGCCCTACCAGACCAGCACAGTTACCATTCACTCGCCAGTTGATCTGGAGCGTTTGCATGCCACTGCCGGACTACCAAAAAATCAGCTGTTTCATTTCAACCCTCAACTCGTTCGCATGCAGTATTTTCAGGATAGGCCTGAGAACCTGAGCCTGCGCATCTCGCAGCGCAGACTAAACAGTGTGAATCATATCATTTCGACCAAAACGACCGACAGCCTGAACATTCATGTATTGCGCGGCGAATTACTCAGGGATATCAGCAAACACTACCGCGTTTCTGTCTACGCATTGAAAAGAGCCAACCCGAAGCTGGCCAAAGGCATCAGGCACGGTATGCGCTTGCGTATCCCGGCCAGAGACTTAAGCCGCGCCAGAATTGCCGATAACCCGCTGGTTAAACCGGGGCCGAGAATCGTCGCAAATAACAGCCTTAAGCGAAGTTAAGCTTCACCAAAAAAACATGTCAATAATGACCACGCAGAAAGAATAGGCCAGAGTGCCGGCTGATTCCAATATCCGATTCGGGAGAAAGCATGGTCACGATCAAAACTCAGAATGATATCGAAGCCATGCGACCTGCCTGCCATCATGCAGCCGATACGCTGATGATGATTGAACCCTATATCAAAGTGGGCGTCAGTACCGACGACATCAACGATCTGGTGCATGCGTTTACCATCAAAGCCGGCGGCGTTCCTGCCCCGCTGAATTATCACGGCTTTCCCAAATCGGTCTGTACATCGGTGAATCACGTGGTTTGCCACGGCATCCCCGGCGATAAAAAGCTGCGGGACGGCGATATCGTCAATGTTGATGTCACCACCATTCTGAACGGCTGGCATGGCGATACGAGCAAGACATTTTATGTCGGCGAGCCGAAAATCAGAGCGCGCAAAGTAACCGAAGTAGCGCGCAGGGCACTGGAAATCGGCATTGACGTGGTGCGGCCCGGCACCACGCTGGGAGACATCGGTCATGCCATTCAAACCTATGTCGAAGGCGAGCACTGCTCCGTGGTGCGCGAGTATTGTGGCCACGGTATTGGCCGCGTGTTCCATGAAGATCCGCAGGTATTGCACTACGGCAAACCCGGTCACGGCATGGCATTGAAAAAAGGCATGGTGTTTACCATCGAACCGATGGTGAATATCGGCAAGGCGGGCGTAAAATTGCTCGCTGATCGCTGGACAGTTGTCACGCGCGATAAATCACTCTCAGCCCAGTTCGAGCACACCCTCGTTGTCACCGATACCGGCTGCGAAATCCTCACTGTTCCTTCATAAATGCGACAACAAGTGCAGTATTCAGCCATCGGTGTTTAGCTTGGATTATTCATTTAAAACATATGCAATTTAATCCGGCTCATCGCTTAACCTGCAAGATTGGATGCTGACCTGCCATTAAAATCGAATATAATCCGGATCATGAAACCGCTTTGGCAACTAAGCCTGACAATTGCGCTGGCCTGCCTGGTTTGGTTGGCCTGGCAATCTCCGCTGCCTGCGCCGACACCAATTTCCGTTCAGGCCAGCCTGCCGCCAGTTTCACCCGGGCATAGCGAGGCCGATACGTCCTCACCCGACTCGGAAACGATTCCAATACAACAGTTATGGCGCGTGATCACCCACCGTGTCATGTCAAAAGAAGGCATCGCAGCTCTGCACAATCGTCTGCTGTTCATGGGCTTGAAGCCGCTCATCATCCGCAGCATGGAAGATATGACCATGCATTCTTTTGATGATGCGGTCTTGTTTAAAAGCCACAGACAGGCGCAGGCCATCGCTGAATTCTGGCAGCAGCATGAGATTGAAACCAATATCATCAAAGTCGCAAAAGGTGTTTATTTGCTGGGC
This sequence comes from uncultured Zetaproteobacteria bacterium, assembly GCA_964553725.1. GTDB lineage: Bacteria > Pseudomonadota > Zetaproteobacteria > Mariprofundales > Mariprofundaceae > Mariprofundus. The sequence continues at coordinate 4,438 of CAZKME010000031.1, read as the reverse complement.
CTTGGGCGATTATATCAGGAGGAATATGCCAAGGACACGCAAAAAAAACTGGATCGAGTCGGCAGAAAATACCGTTACCAGAAACGCAGGGTTCCCATTCCCGTCGTGCGTTTCACATTCCCTCCTGGCTATAAACAGGAGGCTGAAAAACTGTGGAAAAAACTCAATGTCACCGGCGTGATGATGCCTGTCATCATGTCTGAGTCACAATTTAAAAAAACATTGGGTAACAGCCTCCAGCCCTGAATGTCATGGTAGTCGAAGCGTTGCCTCTCTAACCCGGACTATTCATAAATGCTGCCGCGCCCTTGCTTGTTCCTTTGCCCGCAACGAATCCTTCGTCGGTCATCCGTATGCACTGCTACGACTTCCTTCCTCAAAATCCGTTGCATGCAAAGGCCCGGCGCAATCATCACGGCGATTCATAAATAGTCCGGGCTAATGGGTGAGGTACAATATCCGCCCTGGCCACGTATTTGTGCGTTATATCACAGTGTCAGAAGCACTTAGCCATACTCTGCGCACTTGGGGTTTTAATTTCCCGGTCTACAGAGATAGCGTGCATAAATCTGGCCGACGTTTTCATAAAACCAAGGAGAAAATGGTATGAGAAAAGATATTCATCGCATCACCGGTTCCATGAAAATAATCAAACCGATAAAAGGAAAAGCGAAAAGCATGCTGCATACCTTTTCCACCCTGTTGTTTGCGGCGCTTCTGCTATACAGTAATTCGGCTTTTGCAGTAAAATCTGCCGGGCCTACAATCACAATTGCTTCAGTACCCTCATTCTTTACAGGTCAATTCGGTACGAAAACCAGAACCAACATCACATATATCCCCAACTATATTAAATATAAGATAGACGATATTTCACTCAAGCTAACCATTCCCTACATTATTGTACAAAGCAATGGCACGATTCTGTCCGGGGGGGCAGTGATCGGAGCAGGTAAAGGTGCAAGCAAGACGACAGGGGGGCTGGGTGATATTTGGCTCGAAGGTAAATATAGTTTACATCATGTTTTTGGCACATCGTTTGACCTTGTTCCCTACAGTAAAATTAAGTTCGGTACGGCCTCAAGAGCAAAAGGGCTGGGAACCGGCAAGAATGATTACGAGTTCGGCATGGGTGTTCGCACCCGCGTTTCTTCACAATGGTTTCCGTTTGCGCGGCTTGGTTATCGTTTGGTTGGGCAGCCTGTGGGCCTGGTTCTGAACGATATTGTGACTTATCGTGCTGGCATCAGTTATGCTATGGATAAAACCAATGTATTGACGGTATTGTTTTCCGGGCGGCAGGCATCACAACCGGGGTTTGCGAGTGCTGCTGAAGTTATTGCTGCATGGAACTATCATATACAGTCAAACCTGGGGCTTCAAATCTTTGGCGACAAGGGCTTGAGCAATGGTAGTCCTGATTATGGCGTGGGTGGAGAATTATCATACCGCTTTTAAAAAGAATGATGTCGGCGAAGTCGAAGCTCCATAGAGCCGTTTGCAAAAGATGGAAAATGTGATTTAAATCATGGAACAGGTTAGAGCCTGTTCGCACAATGCAGACACCCGTGGCGAACTCTATTATTTCGCCATGACAAAAGGAGATATATGATGAAATATAAAATATCAATGACTGGCCTCTTGACCATATTGGCCATGACACTTGGATTCACAGTTCAAGCTGCTCCTGTGGTCGGGGTTGGCCCCCTACCCGCTATTGCCGCCGTACCGACGACTACAGGTAGCCAGCCAGCTCCGCTGGTTACGGTTGCGACCATCCCAGCCTCAACCACAGCACAACCTGTTCCTGCCATACCGGCTGGTGCGGGAGCAGCTGATATTGAAATCGGAGACGATATAAATGAAGTTGAAACGCCTGATGTTGAGGGTGTTGAAATAGCTGAAATTGAGACACCTGATATTGAGGCACCTGAAATTGAAGCACCAGAGATTGAGACGCCTGAACTTGGCGAATAGCCTCTTGTTTGATTAACCGGAAAAGGCCCCGCAGATATTTTGCGGGGCCTTTTTATTGCCTACTCTTTCCAGTCCAGGGCATAACCGGCCGGTGTGGCATGACGTACAGCCGACTTCGGCTACTTTAAGCATACCGCGCTTGGCGGCTTTGCTGATATCTCCTTTGCCCTGCACATACAGATCGAACGGCGCATCCGGCGTCAGCAAAGTTCGTTCAAATGCACCGATGGCTTTGGCCATATGATCGAATGAAAGGCCATTTTTGCCGAACACCTTATCAAACAATGGTGCATAACCCGCCGCCTACAGGCGAGAAATCAACTGTTCTACAGAATCATCCGGCCTGTTGCAACGTTTTGAGGTAAACGGCAATACTGTGTTTGACAGCAACACCGACCCGCATGATCACGCCTGTTGCAGTCGTTGCCTGCCGCGCTGTCAGAATGGCGCATTGCTCAAGCACAACGCATCTGGAGCGGCATCTGCCCGGAGTGCACCAGAGAGTAGCATCCCCGCCCCGGCCAAAAACAGGGCCTGTTTTATTGCGGATGAGTCTGCACAAACGGTAGCTGATAACTGGCATGGCAGGCGATGCAGTTATTCATCGTAGCCGCCAGCTTGTTCTGAATGGCTTTCACCGGCTTGCCTGCTTTGGCCATATCGGCGATTTCATCAAAGGCATAATGGGTACCAAAACCGAGTTTTTTGAACCCCAGCGGCAACTTGGCGCTCAGGGTGAAATCCATGGTTGTCAGGGCGGCACTGCCGACGCCGCGCGCCGCCCTCTCCACTATATTTCTCGTCAGGCCAGATAGAGCCTTTTGTCGTTTGATTTATTCCATTGGATTATCCTCTCAGGGCGTAGTTTCTCCCTTTTCGAGTTGTCCACAATTACCCAACCACTACACACCACGCTGGCCCATTTCCGAGCTGGCATTTCAATCCATTCGCTGTAACGCTTGGCCCATGATCGAGACCGGTTTTCCCTGTTCGGCTGACAGCACTGCAAGCGTCCTGATTCTGGGTTCGATGCCGAGCCAGAAATCGCTGGCTGCCAAGCAATACTATGCCCACCCGCAAAATGCATTCTGGCCGATTATGGCCGAATTACTCGGCTTCGATGCCAGATTGGTATATGAAGATCGTCTGGCCCGGCTGCGCGACAATCATGTGGCGCTGTGGGATGTGGCGCATCAATGCATTCGCCCCGGCAGTATGGATTCCGCCATTAAAATCGAATCGGTTATCGCCAATAATTTTACTGCGTTTTTAAAAACTTACCCGAACATCCGCACTATCTACTTTAACGGGCGCAAGGCCGAGCAATTGTTCCTTAAGCTGGTATGGCCTGCACTGCCGGAAACTTTTCGGCATATCGAACGACATCTGCTGCCATCGACCAGCCCGGCCCATGCCATGCTCAGCCGGGCGCAAAAACGGGCAGTATGGAAAATTGTTGTGCAGACCCTTGAAAGCGACTGACCGCACCCCTATCTACCTATTTCACAAGATTAAACGCTTTTTTCAGGAGAAACCATGACAGCAACAGCCACAAAAGAAACACGCGCCTTTCAAACCGAGGTCAAGCAACTGCTGGATCTGATGATCCACTCACTGTACTCGAACAAGGAGATTTTCCTGCGCGAGCTGATTTCCAATGCATCGGATGCTGCGGATAAACTGCGCTTCGAAGCCACCACCGACGATGCGCTGTTTGAAGGCGATTCGGATTTGCATGTCTTCATTGATGTCGACAAGGAAGCGCGCACCATCACCATCCGCGATAATGGCATTGGCATGAGCCGCGATGAAGTGATTGATAATATCGGTACCATCGCCCGCTCCGGCACCAAGGAATTCTTCGGCCAGCTCTCCGGCGATCAGGAAAAAGACGCCCATCTAATCGGGCAATTTGGCGTCGGCTTTTACTCCTCCTTTCTCGTAGCCGACAAAGTCACCCTGACCACCCGTCGCGCCGGTGTGGAAAAAGAACATGGCGTACGCTGGGAATCGGTATGCGACGGCGAATATGATCTCGAAACCGTCGAGAAAGAGACTCGCGGCACCGAAATCACCCTGCACCTGCGCGAAGAAGCCGATGAGTTTCTCGATGCATGGCGTCTGAAATCCATCGTACATAAATATGCCGATCATATCCCCTTCCCGATTCGCATGATGGGCACGCCGATTCCGGCGGAAGAAGGCGAAGAGGAAAAACCGGCTGAAATTGAAACCGTCAATCAGGCTTCGGCCCTGTGGACGCGTCCGAAATCGGAACTGACCGATGAGGAATATAACAATTTTTATAAACATATCGGCCACGATTTTGAAGACCCGCTGGCCCGCCTGCATCAAAAACTGGAAGGCAAATACGAATATACCCTGCTGCTCTATCTGCCCAAACGCGCCCCGTTCGACCTGTGGCAGGCTGAAGCCAAACACGGCGTCAAACTGTATGTGC
>CAZKME010000030.1:11281-15988 GCA_964553725.1 uncultured Zetaproteobacteria bacterium | reverse complement strand
CAGAGATGCTAGATTCTACCGTACCCGTTGTTTCTACAGAGACGCTAGATTCTACCGTACCCGTTGCTTCTACAGAGATGCTAGATTCTACCGAACCCGTTGTTTCCGCAGAGATGCTAGATTCTACCGCATCCGTTGCCTCTACAGAGGTTGCCGACACTGCACCGGATAAGAGTAATCTGCTGAATACTATGTTGGCAGCCAATCCTGCAGGCGCCGGAAATAATGCGGTGCTTGTGCAGCAAAATCCGGTCGTGGAAAATATACTTGAAATTGTTTCCCCAATTGGCCGTATCCGGAGTGAACCCGGTCTTCAGGGCAAAGTGGTTGCCAGATTGGAACGCGGTAGCCTTGTGGTAGAGTTGGGCCGCCAGGGTGACTGGTTTAGGGTTCGTCTGTCGGATAATCAGGAGGCTTGGGCGTACAAAACCATTGTACGTCGACAATAAAAGCAGAGCATCAGGATGCTCTTCTTTTTGGAAAAAAATCATATAAAGCGGCTCATTAACCTGAACTATTCATGAATCGCCGTGATGACCACGCCGGGCCTTTGTTCGCAACGAATGCTTGCGATGAAGGGCGTAGCCATGTTTACGGACGCCTGAGCAAGGGTTTGTTGCGGGCAGAGGAACAAGTGAGGGCGCGGCAGCATTTATGAATAGTTCAGGTGAACAAGGAACACACATGAAAAAAGCATTGATTACCGGCGTTACCGGGCAGGATGGTTCTTATCTTGCTGAATTTCTGTTGCATAAAGGCTATGAGGTACATGGCATCAAGCGGCGCGCTTCCTCGTTTAATACACAGCGTGTGGATCATATCTATCAGGATCCGCATATGGATCATAAGAACTTTGTATTGCATTACGGTGATTTGACCGATTCATCCAATTTGACGCGTATCCTGCAAGAGGTTCAACCTGATGAGGTCTATAATTTAGGCGCACAATCACATGTGGCAGTCAGTTTTGAATCGCCGGAATATACCGCAGACGTGGATGGCATCGGTACGCTGCGTTTATTGGAAGCTATCCGGTTGCTTGGTTTGGATAAAAAAACCAGATTCTATCAGGCATCCACCTCTGAGTTGTTTGGTGAAGTGCAGGAAATTCCGCAAAAAGAAACAACGCCGTTTTATCCACGTTCGCCTTATGCGGTGGCAAAGATGTATGCATACTGGATTGTAGTGAATTACCGCGAATCGTATGGCATGCATGCTTGCAATGGTATTTTATTCAATCATGAGTCGCCTCGTCGTGGTGAAACATTTGTCACGCGTAAAATCACACGCGGACTGTCCAACATTGCTCAGGGCCTGGAGAATTGTCTTTACATGGGTAATCTGGATGCCTTGCGCGACTGGGGGCATGCCAAAGATTATGTGCGTATGCAGTGGTTGATGTTACAGCAGGATGAGCCTGAAGATTTTGTAATTGCAACGGGCGTGCAGTATTCTGTGCGTCAGTTTATAGAGTGGTCCGCCACAGAGTTGGGTGTGACGCTGCGCTTTGAAGGAACAGGCCTCGAAGAAAAAGGCATTGTTGCGTCGATAGATGGAGATCATGCGCCAGCCTTGAAGGTCGGGGATATTGTTATTCAGATTGACCCGCGTTATTTCCGACCCGCCGAAGTTGAAACATTGCTGGGTGATCCAAGCAAGGCGAAAGAGAAATTAGGCTGGGTGCCTGAAATTACAGTGCAGGAAATGTGTGCTGAAATGGTGGCTGAAGATCTTAAAGTGGCCAAACGTCACGCCCTGTTGAGGGAACATGGACACGATATTCCCGTTGCACATGAGTAACTTCTTAAAAGAGAAAACATAGCCACTGATTACACGATTTTACAAATCTAACCCGGACTATTCATGAATCGGTGTGATGATCGCGCAGGGCATTTGTTTGCAACGGATTTTTTCGATTGAAACCGTAGCCATGCTTACGGAAGATTGAGAAAAGATTCGTTGCGGACGAATGAACCAGCGAGGGTGCAGCAGTATTCATGAACAGTCCGGGCTAAATAATTCGTGTTCGTGAAATTCGTGGCTAGAGGTTTATTGAGATTTTGATGGAAAATAGTTCCAGGATTTATATTGCCGGACACCGGGGTTTGGTTGGGTCTGCGGTTGTTCGAGCCTTGCGGGCCGGTGGGTATGACAATCTTCTTTTGAGGACGTCGTCTGAGCTGGATTTGCGCAATAAGCCCGAAGTGGATGATTTCTTTGCCAAAGAGCAGCCTGAATATGTGCTTTTGGCGGCAGCTAAAGTGGGCGGAATCTTGGCAAATGATACGTATCCGGCTGATTTTATCCGTGATAATTTGCAAATTCAGACCAATGTCATTGATGCTGCCTATCGTAATGGTGTGAAACGATTATTATTTCTCGGTTCATCATGCATCTATCCAAAGCTTGCACCGCAACCGATGCCGGAATCTTGCATGTTAACCGGTGAACTGGAGCCAACCAATCAGTGGTATGCCATCGCTAAAATCGCTGGCATCAAGATGTGTCAGGCTTATCACAAACAATATGGTTTCGATGCTGTTTCAGTCATGCCAACTAATCTGTATGGCCCGAATGACAGCTTTGATCTGGAACGATCACATGTACTGCCAGCCATGATTCGCAAGTTCCATCTGGCCAAACTGGCACAGACTGGCGAAATCGAAGCCATCAATGCTGATGAGGCGCGATACGGCACGATTCCAGTCGATATTCTGGAGAACCTCGGAATTGAAAGGGTTCGGGCCTCAGGAGAAAGTCATAAACATGCCTTATCAGATCTGCATGATAAGGGTTTGGTCATTGATCCTCAATCTTCCGCACGAAATGCACCGAAGGTTGTTTTGTGGGGCTCCGGTTCGCCGTTCCGCGAATTTCTGTATGTCGATGATATGGCTGCTGCATGCCTGTTTTTGCTGGCGCTTCCCAACTCACGTTTCATATCTTACCCCTCACGTCTGTTCAATGTCGGCATCGGTTCAGACATTACAATTAAAGCGGTAGCCAAATTGGTGCAGGCCATTGTTGGTTATGATGGCGAAGTGGCTTGGGATTCTTCCAGACCGGATGGCACATTTCGCAAGTTGATGGACGTTAGCGTATTGAACAGTCTGGGCTGGAAGGCTTCAGTTGGGCTGGAAGATGGAATCAAGAATGCCTACCAGTCGTATATTTCTACCCGGTGTTGTGATGATTGATATTCACTGCCATTTACTGCCCGGCATTGACGATGGTGCCTCTACAATCGAGCAATCGCTCGAACTGGCTCGTCATGCAGTGAATGACGGAATAACCCATATGGTGGTCACGCCGCATATCCAGCCGGGAGTATATGATAATAATATAAGTACGATCTCGCATGCTTATGCGCTGTTCGTGGCGGCGCTTGAAAAGAACGCGATTAAGCTGAAAGTGGCAATGGCCGCCGAGATCAGACTTTGCCCCGAAATCATCCCCATGCTGGAGGGTGAAAATCTACCATTATTCGTTAGCCCGGAAGGCAAGCGCACCATGCTGCTGGAGTTGCCGCATAGCCACGTTCCTCCCGGCACGGAGCGGTTAATTCAATGGTTACAGGTCTATGATATTGGCGTATTGATTGCCCACCCCGAGCGCAACAAGGAGATCATGTCGAACTACGCTAAAGTGAAAAGTCTGCTCGATCTGGGCTGTTTGTTGCAGCTTACCTCAGGTTCTGTCAGTGGTCGTTTTGGCGAGCCGCCGCGCATGGCGGCTCAATATATGTTGCAGCAAGGTTGGGTTTCGATACTGGCCAGCGACGCCCATAATTTACGTTCAAGACCGCCGGAATTATCTGATGGAAAAACAGCATCTGCCGTTTTTGTAGGAACGCAACGTGCCGGCGAAATGGCGCTGGAAAGCCCATGGGAGCTTGTCGGCGGCATGTTTTAGACCGCATCAATAGAGCGGAATAAAATCCTCCGGCTCATAAAATATTTGAATCGATATTCCATTTTCCTATTCCGGCGCGGCGGTGATATGATGCGCGCCGCATGCGTTGTCATGTGAAAACTACAAAGGACAAAAGGGTCATAATATATGAATACCGTAGAACGTCGTAGCGTCTTTTCACTTGCCGGCATTTATAGCCTGCGCATGCTGGGCCTGTTTCTCATCCTGCCCGTATTTGCTCTGTATGCAGAAAATCTTGATGGCGTAACGCCGATGCTGATCGGTCTGGCGCTCGGCGCTTATGGCTTGACCATGGCGTTGTTGCAGATTCCATTCGGCATGTTGTCAGATCGCATCGGGCGCAAGCCTGTGATTACCGGCGGACTGATTATTTTTGCGATTGGTAGCGTGGTTGCCGCCACATCTGACGATATATGGGGCGTGATTATTGGTCGCGCCTTGCAGGGTTCCGGCGCGATTGCCGCCGCCATGATGGCTTTGCTGGCCGATTTAACGCGTGAAGAAATTCGTACCAAGGCGACGGCCATGATTGGTATGTCCATCGGTATTTCGTTTACGGTGTCCTTGATACTCGGGCCATGGCTTGATGCCGCTATTGGGGTAAACGGTATTTTCTGGCTTACGGCTGCGCTGGCCATCGGTGCGATTGTGGTATTGCATACGCTGATTCCAACGCCGGATCATATATCGACCCACCGGGATGCGGAAACCATTCCCGCCCAGTTGGGTGCAGCCCTGCGTAATCTAGAATTGTTGCGGCTCGATATCGGCATT
>CAZKME010000030.1:0-11181 GCA_964553725.1 uncultured Zetaproteobacteria bacterium | reverse complement strand
CTATGGCGCTGATGATTCCCATGGTGATTATTGCTGAGAAACGCAAAAAAATGAAGCCGGTTTTTCTGTCCGGTATTGCCCTGATTGCTATTTCCTCTGCTGTGCTGGCGTTTTTCCATAGCGGGTGGACTGGCGTGATAACCGGCTTGTTGCTGTTCTTTATTGCCTATAATCTGCTGGAAGCGACTCTGCCCTCGCTGGTATCGCGCATTGCGCCTGTCGATGGCAAGGGTACGGCCATGGGCGTGTATTCGACCAGCCAGTTTCTCGGCGCTTTTGTTGGCGGTGCGGGTGGCGGTTTTCTGCTTGGCAGCTACGGCGTGACCGGCATATTCAGCGCCTGTGCTATTGGCGCTGTGATTTGGCTGGCGCTGGCATTTGGTATGCAAGCGCCGCGTATGCGTTCAGCCATTATGCTGTACGTTGATTCGAGCCATGTTGATGATGCCAACGCGCTGGAAACGCAATTGCTGGCACTGGCCGGCGTATCAGAGGCGCGTATTGCGCTTGAGGAAAATGTAGCGTATCTGCGCGTAGAAAAAGAGCATTTTGATACCGATGCCGCCAAGGCATTGTTACAATCATAAGGTAAAGGGCAGGCCTAGAGCTGTTTATTGAGGTTGGCTTGGGCTGATCGGGTTTGGCCGCTGCTGTAACTGCGTGTCCAGTTTGATTGCAAGCGTAATCTATTTCTATTTGTTTGCAATTTGCCTTCATAGCTGAATTCGCCTGCGGTGTTGCTGATGCCGTTGCCGATACAACGGGCTGATGCATGTGCCATAACGCATTGTGCCTGCCAGGCTGCATGGTTGCTGCTGCCGCTGACATACAAGGTTCGATGAATTTGCTTGATCAATAGAATCCGGCCATGCTCATCCTTCCAGACACCATCATAAATGCCTGGTTTAACTTGTTTTAACACGGTTTTAGGCGTGTTTGTTGTTGTGGCTGGCTGAGGTTCGGTGGTGGCTTGTTTGTGCTTGCTGGTTCCAAATAGTTGATTGAGTAGCCCCGAGCCCTCTTGCGTACGCTGCGCCGAAGGGCCTGCGCTGGCCATTGCAGCAGTCAGCAGCAAAATTAGAAACAGGCCTATTTTTGTATGCTTCATGCCTAACCGCCAACAATGGCCAGCAGGACGCCAGCCGCCACAGCAGAACCAATGACACCGGCCACATTCGGGCCCATGGCATGCATCAGCAGGAAATTATGATGATCGGATTCCAGCCCTACTTTATTGACCACGCGCGCAGCCATCGGTACAGCCGATACGCCTGCTGCGCCAATCAACGGATTGACCTTGCCGCCGCTCATGCGGTACATCAACTTGCCCATTAATACGCCGGTCGCAGTGCCGATTCCAAAAGCAATCAGCCCCAATAATAGAATGCCGAGCGTTTCCAGATTGAGGAAGTGATCCGCCTGTAACTTGGAACCGACAGATAAACCCAGGGCCAGCGTTACCATGTTAATGATTTCATTTTGCGCTGCATTGGAGAGACGATCCACGACGCCGCATTCTCGCAGCAGGTTGCCAAAGGTGAGCATGCCGATCAGTGGTGCGGCAGTGGGCAGGAAGATCACACAGAGCAGCAGCACGGTGATCGGAAAAGCGATTTTTTCAGTGCGGCTGACATGGCGCAATTGTTCCATACGTACGCAACGTTCTTTTTCCGTGGTCAGCAGGCGCATGATCGGTGGCTGAATGATCGGCACCAGTGCCATATAGGAATAGGCCGCGACAGCAATAGCGCCGAGCAGGTCGGGCGATAATTTGGAGGCGACAAAGATGGCTGTCGGGCCATCTGCGCCGCCGATAATGCCGATGGATGCGGCATCGGCCAGCGTAAAATGAAAGCCGGGAATCAGATTGAGCGCCAGCGCGCCAATCAGTGTGGTGAAAATACCGAACTGGGCTGCCGCGCCCAATAACAGCGTGCGCGGCATGGCAATCAGGGCACCGAAATCAGTCAGCGCGCCGACCCCCATAAAAATAATCAGCGGGAACATTTCGGTTTCGACACCGGCTTTATAGAGTATACCCAGCAGGCCATCGGGGCCGGAAATTTCCGCAATCGGAATATTACTCAGGATGGCACCAAAGCCCATTGGAACCAGCAGCAACGGCTCGAATTTCTTTCCGATGGCCAAGTACAGCAGCAGCAGACCAACGCTGACCATCAGCGCCTGACCCCATGTGAAATTGGCAATGCCTGTGGTGAGCCACAGTGTTTCCAGCAGTTCGCCCATATTGTTCATGCGACGGTGACCAGCGGTTGCCCTACGGTGACGGCATCGCCCTCCCGAACCTCGATGCTGATGATCGTGCCGCTGTGGGTGGAGCGAACTTCGGTTTCCATTTTCATCGCTTCCATAATGAGGATCACATCACCATCCTCAATATGCTGGTTGGCTGCGATGTTGATTTTAAAAATGGTGCCGGCCATCGGTGCGCCAACCGAAATGGCCGGTTTGTTGACCGCCGGAGCAGCAGCAGGCACAGGATTGACAGGCGCGGCATCAGCCGGATGCATGGAGCTGACTTCGCCTTCCGGCGTTACCACGACATCGTAATCGCTACCGTTGACAGTAATCAGATAGCGTTCTGCAATCGCAGGCGGTAATTCAGTATCGTCTTCCAGCCACGGGGCTGATTCAAAGGCATCGGGGTTGTCTCTATGCTTGATGTATTTCAATCCGACCTGCGGAAATAAAGCATAAATAAGCACATCATCAATCAACTGCTCTGACAATTCAAAGCCGTCTTCAGCAGCTTTAGCAGACAGTTTTAGCGTCAGTTTATCCATTTCATCATCAATCAGATCAGCCGGGCGGCAGGAGATGGGTTTCTCGCCTTCGAGTACCTGTATTTGTAACTCGCTATTCACAGGTGCCGGCGTGGCACCATATTCGCCTTTGAGTATGCCGGCAGTTTCTTTGGTGACCGTCCGGTATCGTTCGCCCGCAAGCACATTGAAAACAGCCTGCGTACCAACAATCTGCGATGTCGGCGTGACCAGCGGTATAAAGCCCAGATCTTCACGAACCTTGGGAATTTCGGCCAATACTTCATCAAAACGATCATCGGCATTTTGCAACACCAACTGGCTTTCCAGATTGGTCAGCATGCCGCCGGGTACCTGCGCAACCAGAATACGTGAGTCGATACCGCGCAATGAGCCTTCGAATTTATTATATTTCTTGCGTATTTCTCTGAGGTCAGCCGCAACTTCCTCGATTTGCTTCAGGTTCAGGCCGGTGGCGCGATCTTCATCTTCCAGAATGGCAACCACCGATTCGGTTGCAGAATGACCATAGGTGTGGCTCATGGATGAAATGCTGGTGTCCACCATATCTATGCCGGCTTCAACAGCCTTGAGTATGGCTGATGTGCTCATGCCGGTGGTGGCATGCGCGTGCAGTGTAATCGGGATGGAGATTGATTCTTTCAGTCTTCCCACCATATCTTCGGCTACATAGGGTTTAAGCAGACCGGACATATCCTTGATACAGATCGAATGACAACCCATATCTTCCAGCTCTTTGCCCATATCAATCCACATATCCAGCGTATGCACCGGGCTGACGGTATAGGAGATGGCACCCTGGGCATGTTTGCCCACGTTCAGAGCGGCTTTGACGGCGGTTTTCAGATTGCGAATATCGTTCATGGCATCGAAAATACGGAATACATCCATGCCATTTTCGGCAGCGCGTTCGACAAAGGCATTGACTACATCGTCGGCATAATGGCGATAACCAAGAATATTCTGACCACGAAATAACATCTGGGAACGTGTGTTCGGCATGGCTTTACTTAACAGGCGCAGGCGCTCCCACGGATCTTCACCCAGATAACGAATACAGGAATCAAAGGTGGCACCGCCCCATATTTCTACCGACCAGTAGCCGATTTTATCCAGCTTTTCTGCAATGGGCAGTAAATCCTCAATACGCATACGTGTGGCCAGCAACGATTGATGGCCGTCACGCAGGGCGACTTCAGTAATTCCGAGCGGCTTATTCATGTGCGGATTTCTCCTGAAATAGTGTTGTGATCATTTGCGGCGCGGGTGATCAGAACGATACTGTTGCACGGCGGCGCTGATGACTTCAAGCAGGTCGTCATGACTCGAATGTGTCGTGCCGACAGCAGGTTCTGTTTGCTGTTCAAATTTCTGAATGATGCGCGAAATCAGCGTGATTACACCGATTAGCAGGATGAGAAAGAGAAATACGGTTCCCATGCCCAGTGCCATCAATTGCAGCCCTTGCACCATTAATTCGTCCATGATGACCAAATCACCCCGTTCTTCTTAGATTAGAAGCCACCAACTATAGGTGAAAGGCCGTACAGACGCCACTTCAACCCAAGATCCAATGTCCATGTCGGTTCCTGGGTTCAAGGCGGTTCCCGTGATTTCAAACCGGTTTAGAAGGCGCCGGTTGGTTGAGGCTTTTTTGTGGTTTTTGCCTTCAGCCCCGAGCGGTAGCTTTCCAATAGTGCACTGCGTATATCCGGGTGTTGATCCAGATCAGAAATATCAAGATGTTTTCGGGCAATCGGTTGAATCGCCTTGAGTGCTTTCTGCTGCTTCCATGCTTCAATAAAAGCATCGAAATTCAGTCTGCCATCTGTGACAAAGTCGCTGACCAGGCCGAATGGCTCTGAAAAAATAATCTCATGCATCACCATAACATCGTATTCATGCCGATAGGCATCCAGTCCGATTGAGACTGCAAGCATGTCGTACAGGTCATTAAGCTCGCCCTGTCTCTGCATCAGCACATCCAAATCAACGCTGATCACAGGGTTGAAACTGTTGCCGCGAAAATCGAACTGCAGGCTGGCGACGATGGTATTTTTCATCGATTTAGTCATGTTTTCTCCAGTGATGAAATATGAATTAACTGCCTGGCGTTCTGTTGAACAAAGTTTTTAAATGCGTCCGGAATCGCTGCAAAGCGTTTGCCGTTTCGGTGCACAATATGCCATTTGCGCATAATGGGAAAATCTTCCACGTTTAAAATCACCAGCCGTTTAAGCGCCATTTCCATCTCAATGGTATGCAGCGATACAATGCCCAGCCCCAGCTCTGCCATGACAGCCTGTTTGATCGCTTCGGCCCGGTTCATTTCCATGCGTGGTTTCAGACTCAGATGATGCTCGGCAAAATAGCGTTCGGTGGCCATGCGGGTGCCTGAATCGGGTTCGCGAACAATAAAATCCTCATCAGCGACATCAGTGAGCCGAATGGATTTGCGACGGGCCAGCGGGTGCTCCGGCCAGGCTACGACCACCAGTGGGTTATTTAAAAATGGAATGCCTGTCAATTGATGGCCATCCGGCGGCGTGCCCATGATGACCATATCGGTTGTATTGTTGTCCAGTGCATTTAACAGGCCGGTGCGATTGGTCACGTCCAGCGTTACCCGCGCCGCAGGATATTTATGGTGAAATGCAGCAATTAACTGCGGTGCAAAATAGTTGGCAGTCGATGCCATGGTGAGGTGCAATTTGCCGCGCTTGAGGCCCCGGAGTTCTGCCATTACTTCCGAGGCTTCATTGATTTGCTGGCGGATATTTTGGGCATAATGAAGCAGCTCTATTCCCGCTTCAGTTGCACGCACCTGCTTCCCTTCCCGTTCAAACAGGGGCAGACCAATCTGTTCCTCCATCTGCTTGACCTGCATCGAAACAGCCGGCTGGGTCATGAATAATGCATTGGCTGCCTTGGTGTAATTACGATGCTCAACAATTGCTTCAAGGATTTTGAATTGTTTCAGGGTGATATTCATCGTTTATCCTCTCAAGTTGCTGGATTCTTTTGCGTTCTCGTCATTCCCGAGGCCTGAATCGGGAATCTGCCGAGCCTTGCAATAGCACGGTCTTGCTTAACAAGCATGGATTCCCGATAAAACCATTCGGGAATGACGGACTGATGAGCTAGTCCGAGCTAGTTGCGAAACATTACCTTATAAGTTAAATTGATGGAACACATCATAACCTTTGATTTTACATTATGGAAGATATTTTTAGACTTCCCCTCGTCGGCAAGGAGGTTTAACATGCCATGCCGCGAAGGAGAGGGGCGCAAGCTTTCTCATTCACAAATTACTCTGGAGGAATTTCTAAATGGATCAATCGAATCGTTACGCAGATCTGAGTCTCAATGAAGAGGACCTGATCGCAGGCGGCAAGCATTTTCTTGTTGCTTATAAACTTATACCCGCTGAAGGCTATGGTTTTTTGGAAGTGGCTGCGCATATTGCCGCTGAATCTTCAACAGGTACAAATGTAGAAGTATCCACGACTGATGACTTTACACGTGGCGTAGATGCACTGGTCTATGATGTAGATGAAACAGCGTTTGCTGATGGTAACAATGTCACGGGCGGCGGCTTGTTCAAGGTTGCTTTCCCGGTTGAATTGTTTGATCCGAATATTACTGATGGCACATTCAATATTTCTCATATGTGGTCATTGATTCTGGGTAATAACCAGGGCATGGGCGATCATGAAGGCCTGCGTATGCTGGATTTCCAAGTGCCTGAATGCATGATAAAACATTTTGATGGCCCTTCTGCCAACATCACAAACCTGTGGAAAGTATTGGGTCGTCCTGAAGTGGATGGTGGTTATATCGCGGGTACGATTATCAAACCTAAATTGGGTTTGCGTCCTGATCCATTTGCTAAAGCATGTTACGATTTCTGGTTGGGCGGCGATTTCATCAAGAATGATGAGCCTCAGGCTAATCAGCCGTTCTGCCCCATGAAAGTTGTGATGCCGAAAGTCGCAGAAGCGATGGATCGTGCGCAGCAGGAAACCGGCGAAGCAAAACTGTTCTCTGCCAATGCAACAGCGGATTTCCATGAAGAGTGTATTGCGCGTGGTGACTTCATTCTGGAATGCTTTGCCAAGTACGACAGTGCCGATCATGTTGCCTTCCTGATTGATGGTTTCGTATCTGGCCCTTCTGGCGTTACCACTGCCCGTCGTGCATTCCCTGATACATTCCTGCACTTCCATCGTGCCGGTCATGGTGCGCTAACTTCATATAAATCACCTATGGGTATGGATCCATTGTGCTACATGAAACTGGTTCGTCTGATGGGTGCTTCCGGCATGCATACCGGTACCATGGGTTATGGCAAGATGGAAGGCCACGGCAAGGAAACTGTGCTGGCATACATGATCGAGCGCGATGAGTGCATGGGTCATTACTACAATCAGAAATGGTATGGTATGAAAGCTACGACGCCAATCATCTCCGGCGGTATGAATGCACTGCGTCTGCCAGGCTTCTTCGAAAACCTGGGTCATGGCAATGTGATCAATACGTGTGGTGGTGGTGCATTCGGTCATATCGACAGCCCTGCTGCCGGTGGCCAATCATTGGGTCAAGCTTACGATTGCTGGAAATCCGGCACTGATCCAATCGAATACGCTAAAACGCATAACGAGTTTGCGCGTGCATTTGAATCGTTCCCTGGCGATGCCGACAAGATCTTCGGCGATGATTGGCGCGAAAAAATCGGCGCGCACAAGTAAGACGTAAACGTCGAAAAACTGAAAAGGCCTCCAGCGATGCTGGGGGCCTTTTTTTTGGTGCGGCGGCACGGGCATAGATAATAGTGACTCAAGCCCTTACCAGGCTCCGGACCAAAGCAGGGTGATACCGGGGCTGCGACTTTAGTCGCGCCTGGCGCACGACCCTGTGCGAGGCTGAAGCCTCACCTCCGTTTCTGTTGTTACTAACCCAGACTATTCATGAATAGTCCGGTCTAAAGAGCCATGCAGTTTGATAATGCATCAATTAATTTTATATAAAACATAACTTTTATAAGTTCGTTATTTTTGTCGATTGCGTTACAATATCCCCCAAGATTTCTACGGGGGCAAGCATGAGCGATCAAGATCAGTATAATATTAAAGAAGAGCCATTTTATCAGGTGCAGGGCGATGAGGTAGAGCTGTATGAAGCCGCCTATGCGGCGCGCTTGCCGGTGATGGTCAAGGGGCCAACCGGTTGCGGTAAATCCCGTTTTATTGAACACATGGCCTGGAAATTGGGCAAACCGTTGATCACGGTGGCGTGTAATGAAGATATGACGGCCTCCGATCTGGTCGGTCGTTATCTGCTTGATGCCAATGGTACGCGCTGGCTCGATGGCCCGTTGACTACGGCAGCGCGCATCGGCGCGATTTGCTATCTCGATGAAATCGTTGAAGCGCGCCAGGATACTACCGTGGTGATTCATCCCCTGACCGATCATCGCCGTACTTTGCCGTTGGATAAAAAAGGCGAACTGGTGGCTGCGCATGCTGATTTCCAACTGGTGATTTCTTATAACCCCGGATATCAGAGCCTGATGAAAGATTTAAAACAATCGACCAAACAGCGTTTCGCAGCCTTTGAATTTGATTATCCGACTGCTGTGGTTGAAACTGATATTGTCGCCAAAGAGACCGGCATTGATGCCGAACTGGCCGCCAAACTGGTGCAAATCGGCGCAACAGCCCGTAATCTGAAAGGTCATGGTCTGGATGAAGGTATTTCCACCCGTTTGCTAACTTATGCGGCTACCCTGATCAAGGGAGGTGTGGATGCGAAAGCGGCTTGCCGCATGGCGCTGGTGCGCCCGATCACCGATGATGCCGATATTCGCGATACGCTGGATCATGCTATTGACGCCACATTTGGCTGATATTTATTATGGAAACGCTTGCAAGAGCTACAGATGTTAAAGTTTATTGGCAACGCCTGAATTGTAATTTCGCGCAAGCCGATAAGATTTTTGATGAGTGCATGGCCGAAGCCAAGACGTTGCTTTCCGAGCAAGGGGTTGTAAGCTATATTGATAATGCCCGTTTTCTCGGCAAGTTGGGGCGCGGGCCGGAACCCTTGCTGGTATATTTGGAGGAAGCTCCGGTTGTAGCTGACCTGGTGGGTGAAGCGGCGCTGGAGGATATGCGCGAATTTTCCCATTATTTGTCCACCCATACCAATTTCAAAGCTATGGTTCCTTTTCTGCAATCCATTGCGGCGGTCACGCGGCGCTTGCACAGCTATGATCTGTTCAAACAATACATTGAGCTGATTCGTAATATGATGGAGAAAACATCGGCCTCGGTACATGGCCATCACACCACTTTTCCCAGTCCCGGTCTGGAAGATTTATTGAAGCAGTCACCGCGTTTGTTGAGTGAATTGTCGTTAGAGGGTTTTAGCAACTGGATTGATTACGGCATCAAATATTATAACACCCACCCGAGCCGTCAGGTGGATTATTTTTGTTTGCAGTCGCCCGATGCGGTTGCCGTGATGCAGCGCGAACGCCATGGCACCTTATTGGTGGATAATGAGCGTAAACTCGATGCCTATTTGCGCGGCCTGTGGCAGGACTCGGATTATCTGGTGCCGTATTCGCTGATTTTTGATGAGTTGCGTAAACCCATGCCGTATTATGATCATGTCGGCATTCGTTTGCCGGATGTGTACGATGATGATCGCGGCGTGAGCGGCATAGATCGTTATCGCGCTACGCTGGCGCATATGGCCGGGCACAGGCGCTGGTCCGAGAAAATGGTAGTGGATAACTGGAGCCCGTTCCAGCGCGTGGCGGTGGAAGCCTTTGAAGATTCGCGTATTGATTGGTTGATCTGTAAACGTTTTCCCGGCTTGAGGAAAACTCTGATTGCGCTGCATCCAATGCCGATTCAGGCGGATCTGTCTTTGGAGAAAACATCGCTGATTCTACTGCGCTTGGCGATTGCATCGCGCGCCATGCTCGATCCTGAATACCATGTTGAAAATGATGTGATTCGTGGTTTTGTAGAGCGCTTTTATGTTGCCATGACTGAGGGTGAATCGAGCAGCAGGGCAATGGCTGATATTGCCTTGTCATTCATTGCCCGCACACGCAGGCAGACTGATGCCTTGCCGAACACCTATTTTGATAATACGGAAGTGGATTATCGCGATGATAATCGTCATTTATGGATTTATATCGAGCAGGGTGATGATGAAGACACCCTGTTTGAACATCTGGATGAACGCCAGAATGAAGATGAGCTACAGGCTTTGCCACCGCGCCATTATCATGAATGGGATTATTCATCGAAGCATTATCGTCCTGATTGGGTGAGTGTTTATGAGGCTTTGCAACCGAGCGGTAATGCCGTTGTGATTGATAATCTGCTGGCCAAACACAGTGCGCTGGCCAAGCGTTTGAAGGCCATTCTGGAAATGCTCAAGCCGCAGGATCGTGTGCGGGTACGTTATCAGGAAGATGGAAGCGAGCTCGATCTGGATGTGGCGATTCGTTCCCTGATTGATTTCAAGGGCGGGGCTGCGCCTGATCCGCGTGTGAATATGTCCCACCGCACCGATGGTCGCAATGTGGCGGTATCATTGGTGCTGGATTTATCGCAATCGCTGAGTGAAAAAGCGGCAGGCTGCAACCAAACCATTCTGGAATTGTCGCAGGAGGCAGTTTCATTATTGGCCTGGACGATTGATCAGGTGGGCGATCCATTTGCTATTTCCGGTTTTAATTCCAACACCCGCCACGATGTGCGTTTTTATCATATCAAGGGATTTTCCGAAGCCTGGGGTGATGAAGTGAAATCACGTCTGGCCTCGATAGAACCGAGCTATTCCACGCGCATGGGCGGGGCGATGCGTCATGCCGCCCATTATCTGGGAGCGCAGCAGGCCGATAAAAAGCTGATGCTGATCCTCACCGATGGCGAACCTGCCGATATTGATGTCG
Source organism: uncultured Zetaproteobacteria bacterium (assembly GCA_964553725.1). GTDB lineage: Bacteria > Pseudomonadota > Zetaproteobacteria > Mariprofundales > Mariprofundaceae > Mariprofundus. The sequence goes on along the minus strand of CAZKME010000030.1, from coordinate 405 downwards.
ATGATGAACAGTTACTTATTCAGGATGCCCGCAAAGCTGTGTCTGAACTGGATCAGGATGGCATCTACAGCTATTGCATCAATCTCGACCCCAAAGCCGATGAATATGTGGCTGACATCTTTGGCAGCCAATATACCATTATCGATCATGTGGATCGTTTGCCTGAAAAACTACCCGAGGTGTTTATCTCGCTGACGAAATAAAGCGATTGATATGGTAAAAGAAAATAAAGAAAAGTATTTGGGGGCATGGCATGGCTTCTTTAGCGATTGATGAAAGCGCATACAAGGCGGCATCAGCACAAATTACAGACGGTAAAATTTACATTGAACTATTAAACGGACGGCGCATGTCTGCTCCGATATGGTTGTTTGAAGAATTGGCCGGATTTTCTGATGATGAGCT
>CAZKME010000029.1:0-16168 GCA_964553725.1 uncultured Zetaproteobacteria bacterium | reverse complement strand
CCATAGTTATATACTCCTTTTTATTATTAACTAATCAGTGTTCTACCGGCTGGTGTGCAATAGACAAATACACCACCGTCAGAATCATGAAAATAAATGCCTGTAGCAGACCGATAAAGAGATGGAATATCGTCCACGCCAGACCGACAAAGAAACCTGCCGCCATACTTACTGCACCGCCGCCCAAAAGCAGGAATGCAATTAACAGGAAGATAACCTCGCCTGCAAACATATTACCGAACAGTCGGAAGGAAAGGCTTAGAGGCTTGGCCACTTCTTCAACGAGCTTCAGAATCAGGTTAATCGGCATCACGATTGGTTTCAGGAACCCGGGCACCAGATTGGTAAACGGTTCCATCACCAGTTCTTTCAAAAAATGAACCGGTTTGAGCTTGAACTCATAATACAGCACCAAAGCAAATACAGATACAGCCATGGCTGCAGGCAGATTCAAATCATTGGTTGGCACAGGGCGGAAATGTTCAACACCAAACAGGTTCGCAACGTGTCCGATCAGGAAGGCTGGTAAAATATCAATCGAATTAACCAATGCGATAAACACAAAAATCGTAAATGCCAGCGGGGCTATGAGCGGGTTATTGACCGGAAAGTTATCGTTTACCGTATCTTCAATAAAGCCAACAACTGACTCCATGAAATTCTGCGCACCCGAGGGAGAGCCTTCAACCAGTTTACCCTTTAACCACAGTGCAAATATGAACATGCCTGCCGCCACGATAATGGAAATCAGCATGGTGTCCAGATGAATTTGCATAAACGGATTGGACTCATCAAATTTGAGTGTCCAGTAATGCAGATGCCCTGCAATGCCGCCTTCGTGACCCTGTTCAGTCAAAACCGTCTCCTTTATGCTCTTCCCTAATCTTTGTTCGCGCTTGCATGCTGTTCTTTCCCAAACAATACCAGCGCAGATACATACACAACCACTTGCGCTACAAACATACCTGCGGCAACCAGTAGCAGATGAAGCCCGATCAGATGCGCCAGCACCAAACCGACTATCAACGACACAAACCGGATTGCAGCACCTGCATACAGGGAGCGCTGACTGGACGCTACACTCAGCCCAATCGTTTTCTCAAACCGTCGAGCCAACCACCAGCCATTCGCTGCCATCATTATTACGCCGCAGAAAAAAGATATGGCGTACAATATCTGGCCAAACACCGCCAGGGCAAAAAAACCTAGCAAGCCAAGTATAATCTGCTGCCTGAATATGCTTCTCAGGGCAGCTTTTTTTTGCAGTGACATTTACCCCTCAGGCGATTGAAACGAGATTTACTTTAAAGCTAATTCCCATCCCCTCAGCTTGTGCGAGGCGCATTGTAGCGGTGAGCTCATGCATTTTCAACCGCAATTTTTACCCATTTCAAATTCAGCTTGTTAGCAACCGCTTTTCAGCAACAAAATAAGCAGTTATATCAATCCGGCCAATGCCTGCTTGCATAAATCCATCAATGGATCGGGATAAATACCCAAGGCCACCACAGCAAGCGCCATCACCACGACTGTCGCCTGCATAGCGCGGCTCTCAACCAGATTAAATGCCACACGCGCATCATCAAAGTAGATATATTTCACCACGCGAATGTAATAAAAAGCTCCGACTGCGGAGAACAACAGCGCATACAACACCAGATACAAATGCCCGGCCTCTACAGCAGCAATGAATACTGCATACTTGGCCCAGAAACCAGCCAGAAAGGGGATACCGCCGAGCGAGAACAGAAATATTGTCATCGCCAACGCATAACCGGGACGCACTTTGGACAGGCCGGCGAAATCATCCAGCAACTCGCCCTGAATGCCTTCTCTGCGCATCATGATAATAATGGCGAACACGCCCATATTCATGACCAGATAAATTGACAGATAAACCAGAATGCCGGCATAACCATCGGCATTGGCGGCAATCAAACCCAGGACGACAAAACCGACATGCCCAATGGTCGAGTAAGCCAGCATGCGTTTGATATTGCGCTGGGCAATCGCCGCCAGGTTGCCAACAGCCATTGTCAATACGGCCATAGCAATCAGGATAGATGTATATTCAGCCTGTATGGCCGGTAACGCATCAACCAGCACACGGATAAGAATAGCAAAGCCGGCCACCTTCGGAGCCACTGACATAAATGCCGTCACTGGCGTTGGAGCCCCTTCGTATGCATCGGGCGTCCACATGTGGAATGGCGCCATCGACACCTTGAATCCCAGCCCGGCCAGCAGAAACACCAGCCCAAGCATGGTAGCGCTATGCATATTACTATCGGCAGATGTCAGAGCTGCACCGACTTCAGCAAAATCAAAGCTACCGGTAACGCCGTACAGAAAGGTGATACCATAGAGCAGCAAACACGATGATAGCGCACCGAGAATAAAATATTTCAGTGCAGCTTCATTGGCGCGCAGCACGTCACGCTGGTAGGCCACCAGCACATACACACACAGCGCCATCAGCTCCATACCAAGGTACAGGATAATAAAGTTCGTAGCTGACACCATCAGCATCATGCCCAGCATGGCGAATAGCATCAGTACATAATACTCGCCAATATTTGCTTCATCTTTCATGTAATCAATGGAAATTACCATCGCAATCGCCGTAGCAACATAGATCAGCAACTTGCAATAGACCGAGAACGGATCAAACACAAAGAAGCCGTAAAAAGCATGAATCGTTTCGCCCGAGGAGAGGTTTAACGTGGCAAATGCTGCAACGACGATGGTTATAATCGCCAGATAGGCCGTCCACACCTTGTTCTCTTTGGCAATAAACAAATCCGCCAGCAACAATGCCATGGCCAGCACAGCCACAATCATTTCAGGCAGCAGGACGATCAGGTGATCGGGAAACGGGAACGGGAATGTCACATTAGCCATGGTTTACTTCCTTCAATGGTGTACTGCATCAAGTGCAGGCGCGGCCTGCGCCAGTGCAGCTGCAGCCAGCTTGCTGGATGTCGCCTGATCAACCAGATGCGATACGGAAACATGCAGCCAATCCAGTACAGGCAAAGGGTAAAAGCCAATCCACAGGGTCAGAATTATCAGCGGTACAAAATAACCAAACTCGCGCATATTCATATCTTGCATGGTTTTAACGCTATCCTTGACCAGATCGCCCATGACTACGCGCTTATACATCCACAGGGTATAACAGGCTGATAGAATGACACTGGTCGCCGCCGCAATAGCGACCCACTTGGTAGACATGCCCAGATATACCGGATTGGCTTCAAATGTTCCGACCAGAACCATAATTTCGCCAATAAAGGCGGATGCGCCGGGCAGCGCCACATTGGCCAGACAGAAAAACAACATCACGGCAGCAAACACCGGCATCACATTCACCACGCCGCCGTAATCACCAATTTCGCGCGTGTGCAAGCGGTCATACATCACCCCGACACAGAGAAACAGGGCCGCTGCCACAAAACCATGCGAGATCATGCCAATGACCGCGCCTTCCAGTGCAACCTGGGTAAACATAAAGGTGCCCAGCGTTACAAAACCCATATGGGCAATTGATGAATAGGCAATCAAACGCTTCATATCCGTCTGCATCAGCGCCACCAGCGAGATATAGATAATCGCCACCAGCGACAGCGCCACGATAAATGGCACAAAATATTGTGATGCATCCGGCAACATGGGCAGCGAAAAACGCAGGAAGCCGTAAGCACCCATTTTCAACAAAATACCGGCCAGAATCACCGAACCGGCTGTTGGCGCTTCGGTATGCGCATCCGGCAACCAGGTATGCAACGGCCACATCGGTACTTTCACTGCAAAAGCGATAAAGAAGCCGATAAATATCCAGAACTGCCATGTGAAATCAAACGGGTAGTCCATGAACGCCAGCAGGCTGAATGTATTTACCATTTCAGGCGGAGCGGCCTTGAACGACATGGCCAATATTGCAATCAACATCAGCACCGAACCGGCCAGCGTATACAGGAAGAATTTGATGGTGGCATAGACTCGATTCTTGCCGCCCCAGATACCGATAATTAAATACATCGGAATCAGCATTGCCTCCCAGAAGAAGTAGAACAAAATCGCATCAAGTGCGCAAAACACGCCGATCAGTGTCGTTTCCAATACCAGGAATGCGATCATGTATTCTTTGACGCGTGTCTGGATACATGTCCATGCTGACACAATACAAACCACGGTAAGCAGACTGGTCAGCAGGATGAACGGCATGGAAATACCATCCACGCCAAGCTGATAGTTAATATTAAATGTACTGATCCAGGGAGAAAACTCCTCGAACTGCATGTGTGCCGTGCCGGTATCAAATTGCAGTGCCAGCGGCAATGTCACCAGGAACGTGGCAATAGATACGCCTAATGCGGCCCAGCGCACATTGTTATCACCGCGCACAAATAGCCAGATCACCAGAGCGCCAAGCGTCGGCAAAAAGATACTTAGCGACAGGATTGGAAAGTCCATGACGTTGTTTAAATCCATCGTCGTTCTCTCCCCTTAACCGTTGAGCATCAGATAGGTCAGGAATCCGAAGACCCCGATCACCATCGCAAATGCATAATGAAATACCATGCCGGTCTGCATCGCACGCATGCGCGCAGCACCGGACTTAATCGTGTCCACGATACCGCCATGAATCATACCCTTATCTATCATGGCCAAATCACCGGACTTCCAGAAGAAGTTGCCCAAACGCTGGGCTGGCTGAATGAATATCTTTTCGTACAACTCATCCCAGTACCATTTATTAAGCAGGAATTTGTGAATTGCAGGCGATATCGCAACCATTTTAGCTGGCAGTACGGTTTCACGGTAATACATGGCATAAGCCAGAGCGATGCCGCCGATAGACAGCCAGAACGGCAGCCCCAACAGAAAGTGGAACATGCCATGCTCACCTTCCTCGGCAATCATCATCAACGGATTATGCGCATCGAGTACAAAGATGGAGGTGCCGAAATAACCATTCACCACTTCCGGGTTGGCAATATCGAGTACCAGCACGCCCCAGGCACCGGAAGCCAGTGCGCCCACGGCGAGAATCATCAATGGTATGGTAATCACTTTGGGGGATTCATGCACATGCGATTTCACTTCAGCCGGTACGCGGTCTGAATTATGGAATGTCAGGAAGAACATGCGGAAGGTGTAGAAGGCAGTCATAAATACAGCCGACAGCACTGCAAAGGAGGCGAAATCACCAACCCAGCCCATGTCGCGCACCATGGTTGCTTCAATAATCAGATCCTTGGACCAGAATCCGGCAAACGGCGGCACGCCGGAAAGCGCCAGCGCTGCAATAAACATGGTGATATAGGTGATCGGCATATATTTACGCAACTGCCCCATCTTGCGAATATCCTGATTGGCCATCACCGCATGGATGACAGAACCAGCCGCCAGGAATAACAGCGCTTTGAAAAAGGCATGCGTCATCAGATGAAAAATACCCACCGAGTAGGCTGAGACGCCGCAAGCCACGAACATATAACCCAGTTGCGAACAGGTAGAATAGGCAATGACGCGTTTGATGTCGTTTTGCACGAGGCCAATCGTGGCGCACATCCAGGCTGTAATCGCGCCGACCAGCACCACTGCCGCCAGCGCAACTTCTGAATATTCAAACATCGGCGACAACCTTGCTACCATAAACACACCGGCAGTTACCATGGTGGCAGCATGGATCAGCGCGGATATCGGTGTCGGGCCTTCCATGGAATCAGGCAACCAAACATGCAGCGGAACCTGACCGGATTTGCCCATCGCGCCGACAAACAGCGCCAGACAGATAAAGGTGATGGCGCTGATTTGCCAGTCCATAAAGCTCAGGGTAAGGCCCTGCTCGACAAAACCCGGCACCATATCGAATACCGTTTTATAATCGATGCTGCCGAAATAATACCAGATCGCCAGCACGCCGATCAGAAAACCAAAGTCACCGATACGGTTAACCACAAAGGCTTTGATCGCTGCATAATTGGCGCTCTCCCGCCTGAACCAGAAACCGATCAACAGATAAGAGAACAGGCCCACCGCCTCCCAGCCAAAGAACAGGGTGAAAAAATTATTGCCCATCACCAGCACCAGCATGGAAAATGTAAAGGCTGAAATATAGGAGAAGAAGCGCGAATAACCCGGATCCCCATGCATATAACCAATGGTGTAAACGTGCACGCAGGCCGATACAATCGTCACCACGATCATCATAATCGCCGTCAACTGGTCAATCATCATGCCTACCGGGACAACAAACTTACCTGAAATGATCCATGTCCAGTAATTACCGTAGAATGAAGCGCCATCCAGCACCTGCATAAAAACATGGATTGATAACAGCGCCGATATAATCACTGCGCCGGACGTAATCAGATGAGACAGTTTTTCTTTCAAGGCCCAGCCAAACAGGCCAACAGTCAGAGCGGCCAGCATCGGCAATCCGGGGATGGCGAGAAGCTCTGTCGTATTCAGTGTCAATTCTTGCACCTGTGCTCCCCCTTTTATCCCTGCAACGTATTGATGTCTTCGACTTCAATCGAACCGCGCAGGCGATAGAAACTCACCAGAATCGCCAGCCCGACCGCCACTTCACAAGCAGCCACCGTCAACACAAAAAATACAAAAATCTGACCGGCCAAATCATTCATAAAGTGTGAAAATGCAACCAGATTGATGTTCACAGCCAGCAACATCAACTCGATACACATCAGAATGGTGATCACATTCTTTCGATTCAGAAACAGGCCAACCACGCCGAGTGAAAATAATGCGGCAGCGACAATCAGATACTGAGATAATCCAACCATTACATCCTCACCTTACGCACGCGGTCTTCGCGACGTACATTCACCTGCGCAGAAATATTTTGATATTTCGCATCCTTGCGTTCACGAATCGTCAGCACTATCGCGCCAACCAGCCCCACCAGCAAAATAATCGCCGCAATTTCAAAGCCGAGCAGATACTTGGTGTACAGCACCTGACCAATCTGTTGCGTGTTATTGATATGTTGGCCCAGATGTTCGGCAGTCGCCTTTGCGCCTTGCGAGAATACGCCGGAACTGGATGCGGCGATAAACTCGATCAGCAATAGCACCGCAATCAAACCGCCCAGAGGAAGATATTGCAGTATCCCCTCTTTCAACCTGGATACGTTCACTTCCAGCATCATGATGACAAACATGAACAACACCATCACCGCCCCGACATATATCAGGATCAGGATAATGCCGAGGAATTCGGCATCCAGCATGAAAAATAAACCGGCTGCGTTAAAGAAGCAGAAGATCAGGAACAATACCGAATGCATGGTATTGCGTGCCAGCACCAGTCCGATACCGGACAGGATGGCAAGTCCGGCAAACAGGTCAAAAAATACAGTTTCGAGCATGTTCCCCCCTAACCCTGATCAACTATAACGCGCATCAGCGGCGATATTCGCCGCGATTTGCGTTTCGTAACGGTCGCCGTTGGCCAACAACATATCTTTGTTGTAATACAGTTCGCCGCGTGTTTCGGTTGCATATTCAAATTCCTGTGTTTCGACAATCGCATCCACCGGACACGCTTCCTGACAGAAGCCGCAGTAAATACATTTGGTCATATCAATATCGTAACGGGTGGTGCGGCGTGAGCCGTCATCGCGCTCTTCCGACTCAATGGTGATGGCCAGTGCCGGACATACCACTTCGCACAATTTGCAAGCAATACAACGCTCTTCACCGGATTCATAACGGCGCAGCGCATGCAGACCACGAAAACGCGGCGATAACCATGTCTTCTCTTCCGGATATTCAATCGTAATCTTTTTCTTGAACAGATAACGACCCGTCACTGACAGGCCAATCAACAGTTCCCACAAAAACCAGGTCTTAAACGCACGTTTCAGCATCTGTTTCTACCTCCACGCCAGCCAGAAATTGATGATGCCATCAAGTCCCGGCGTATAAATGAACAGGCCGACCACAAAAATCCAGCCCAGCGTCCACGGCAGAAAGATTTTCCAGCCAAGGCGCATCATCTGATCATAACGGTAGCGCGGAAATGTAGCCCGGAACCAGATGAACACGAAAATCAGGAAGGCAGCCTTGCCCAGCAGCCAGAATATGCCCGGAATAATATCGAGCGCCGGAATCGGCGCATACCAGCCGCCGAGGAACAGAATGGCAGTCATCAGGCTAATCAGAATCATGGCCCCGTATTCAGCCAGCGAAAACGTAGCGAACCACATGCCCGAATATTCCACATGGTAACCGGCTACCAACTCTTCGGTTTCAGTCAAATCAAATGGCGTACGCCCGGCCTCTGCACAGCCCGAGATAAAAAAGACCAGCAAAATCGGGAATAATGGAATCATATACCAGTGCAGGATTCCACCCGCCTGGGCATACACAATATCCGCCAGGTCGAGCGAGCCAGCCAGCATCATCACAGTGACAAGACCAAAACCCATGGCAATTTCATAGGAGATCATCTGACAGGTGGTACGAATCGCGCCCATAATGGCATATTTGGAATTGGACGCCCAACCAGCCATCAGAAAACCGTACACCGACAATGACGAAATTGCCATGATATACAGCAGCCCGATATTCAGATGCGATATCGCCATCACATGCGGCTCATCCCACAGACCAAACAAGGTGGTTTCGCCAAACGGCACCACGGCAAAGGCAATCAAGGCAGGCGTCAGAGCCAGAATTGGCGCACCGACAAACAGGAATTTATTGGCCTTGGCAGGGATAATGGTTTCTTTCAAAAACAGTTTCAGGCCATCGGCCAATGGCTGCAACAAACCAGCCGGGCCGACACGGTTGCAACCCTTTCGTACCTGTATCCAACCGATCACACGACGTTCAAAATAGGTGATATAAGCAACGGACAATGCAATCGGTACCGCAATCGCCAGAATTTCAAGGGCCCAGATGCCGCCCTGAATCGCCATATCTATGCCGCTCATTTCCGCTCCGCTCATTGGCTGCCTCCTTCAATGCAAGCTGCGCTCACATCGGAGAGATCACCAGCCACGCCTCGTTTGGCTACAAACAGTACGCCCGGACTGACATCTTCACGCACACCAATGTGGTATGTATTGTCACCCAGGAAAGTGCGAACCGTATGCTCACCTACAGTCAGCCCCTTGGCTGCCAGAGTATCAGGGTGTACCAGCACATCATCCATCGCATGGATCGAACCTGCTTCGGTTAGCAACTCGGACGCACGTGCCCACATGCCTTCCCGATACAGTGAATAACGGCTCACAACATCCAGATCAAAGCTGTCAGTCGGTTTCGCCGGCAATGTTTTCGCATCCTTGTTTCTGGCCGGTGCAATCAGCGCACTGTCCTGCTCGGGTGCATTCCATGCATCGGCCAGCGCAGGCATTTTCGCAATACTGGCGTCACGCAATTCATCCAGGTTGACCACCGGCACGCTGCCACCGCCCATCACCTGAACCAGACGCATCATCACCTTCCACAGCGGCCGTTCCTGGCCCAGTGATTTAATCGGATTGCCAGCCACGCGAATACGACCTTCCATATTCACAAAGGAACCTTCGATTTCGGAATACGCTGCGGCAGGCAATTGCACCGCTGCATATTCGGATATCTGGCCTGAAATCGCCCCCACCTGAACCAGCGGCACGTTGGCCAGTGCTGCTTTGGCAGCCGACGGAAACAAACCATCGCCAACCGGATCGCTGCCAACCAGAATCAGCGCATCGAGTTCGCCCGCCGAAGCTGCGGCAAACAAATCGCCGGCACTGACGCGCACATCGCCGAAGGTGGCAGCCAGCACCTGTGTATTCATGCCTTCCGGAATCAGGTTGCGGCCATCGTTAGCTTTTTCCGCATGCCCGCATGCGCGCATCAGCAGATCCAGACCATAAATCAGTGCTGCTGCATCTGCATGGCCGCGAATCTCTTCGCCCACCAGCAATGCGCAGCTATCAGACATCAATGCATCCGCCAGCACCTTGCCCGCTTCGTGACGATCCGATACCGCCGCCAGCCAGTCATTGAATCCTGCTGCGGTTTTACCCAGATCGCGCACCTGTTCCATGGCGCGCGCAATCACAGCCGGCCAGTCGCGCGGACGAATCGTGGCATCATTGCTGATATCCATATTGGTACGGTAATTCATGGCACCGATACGAGACACCGGTTTGCCTGCATTGCCACGCTTGCGTAAACGCTGCATCAACAGCGGCAGACGTTGTCTGAGATCGCATCCGAGCACCACCACCTGATCCGCTTCAGCAATCTGGGCCGTGGTCATGGACAAACCTTCTTCAAAAGCAAATGGACGCATATCACGGCGATGCAAATCGTAGGCGACATGCGCATCAGGGAATAGCGTATCGCGCATCAATCGAATCGCGGTCTGCCCTTCCAGACTCCAGTCCGGCGAAAACAGAATACCGACACGTTTACCTTTTAATAATTCAGATGTTTTGACAAATGCTTCATTCCAGTCCGCGCTGACCAGTTCGCCGTCACGGCGTACTTTCGGCTCCAGAATGCGGTGTTCACAACGGAAAGCATCATAGACATAACGGCCACGGTCACAAATCCACGGTTCGGGACTGTCCTCGACCGGCTGAATGCGCATAATTTCATCACCGCGCGATTCTATCTGAATATCACAACCATTCGGACACTGCGTACAGGTGCTGTGATGGCGGGTCATTTCCCACGGACGCGATACATCATGCGACGGTTTATCGAGCAACGCGCCGACCGGACAAATATCCGGCAGGTTGCCGGACAATTCTGATTCCAGTGCTTCCTCAACAATACCATTGATGGTCATATGATCGGAACGGTTCAAGATGCCGATATCACCGGTGCCGGCCACTTCATCGGCAAAACGAACGCAACGGGTGCAATGAATACAACGGGTCATACAGGTATTTACAAACGGGCCCAGATCGTAATTCAGCACGGCGCGTTTGGGCTCGGCATAACGGCCTTTGGAGGTGCCATGTTCGATGGCATAATCCTGTAGTTTGCAATCGCCGCCCTGATCACAAACCGGGCAATCCAGCGGATGATGTATTAACAGATACTCCATCACCATTTGACGATCTTTTTCCAGCGACTCGGTCGCTGTTTTCACTTTCATGCCCTCGGATACAGGCGTACAACATGAGGCTGCCGGTTTATTCCAGCCTTCAACTTCCACCAGACACATACGGCAGTTGGCTGCTACGGACAGTTCCGGGTGATAGCAGAAATAGGGCACATCCACGCCGTTTTCGCGGCAGGCTTCCAGGATACTGGTACCCGGCGTTACTTCGATTTCTTCATCATTGATAAACAAACTGGTCATGCGGCTTTCTCCACCAGACGGGCGCGAACCTCATCAGGAAAATGTTTCAACATGGACAACACGGGTGCCGCCGCACCATCCGCCAGCGCGCAAATCGTGCGTCCTGCCATATGCGTGGACGCCTCGCTCAACACCTGTAGATCATCCTGCGTACCCTGTCCATTTTCCACCCGAATCATAATCCGCTCCAGCCAGCCGGTACCTTCCCGGCATGGCGTACACTGACCGCATGATTCGTGCGCATAAAAATGCGCCAGACGGCGGGTCAACGCCACCACATCAGCCGTTTCATCCATCACAATAATCGCACCGGAACCGAGCATGGAACCCGCTTTCATCATCGCATCGTAGGTTAACGGCGTATCATAGTGCTCGGCGGTCAGCCACGGTGTCGATGAGCCGCCCGGAATTATAACTTTGGGCTCGGAGCCGTGTTGCAATCCGCCACAATGCTCTTCGATCAGCGTTTTCAACGAAGTCCCCATCGGCACTTCATAATTGCCCGGCTTGTTGACATGACCGGACACCGAGAAAATCTTGCAGCCGGTATTGTTCGGAATACCAATAGACGCATGCCAGTCGCCACCGAACTCCAGAATAGCAGGCACCGTAGCCAGTGTTTCGACATTATTGACCACCGTCGGGCAGCCATAAAAACCTTCCACGGCAGGGAACGGCGGCTTAAAGCGCGGACGCCCCGGTTTACCCTCCAGCGACTCAATCAGCGCTGTCTCTTCACCACAGATATAAGCGCCTGCGCCGCGATGCACGGTTAAATGCATCGAATAACCGGAACCAAGAATATTGTCACCCAGCAAATTCGCATCATAAGCTTCAGCAATAGCCGCATTGACGATATTGGCCTCATGCAGAAATTCGCCTCGAATATAGATATAGGCATCGCGCACATTCAGCGCAAAACCAGCCATAATCATGCCTTCAATCAGCAGATGTGGATCAAAGCGCATAATATCGCGATCCTTGAATGTGCCCGGTTCGCCTTCATCGGCATTGCACAACAGGTAAGTCGGCTTGCCGGTATTGCGTGGCACAAAAGACCATTTCAGACCGGTCGGGAAACCCGCCCCGCCCCGCCCACGCAGGCCGGAGGTTTTCATGTCGCCAATAATTCTGGCCGAATCAAAATCTTTCAAGACCTTGGGCAGAAATGCATAAGCCCCATGCTGGCGCGCTACAGCCAATGTATTCACATCGGGGATGTTGATGCGATCAAAACAAATCTGCTTGACCTGTTTGGGATCAGAAGGAATGGCCATTATTCCCCTCCTTCCGCACGCGCATCGGCAATCAGCGTGTCCATGGATTCCGCTGTCGCCTTTTCGTGGTAGACATTATTCACCTGCACCACCGGCGCACCGCCACAGGCACCGGCGCATTCCACTTCAGTCACCGTAAATAGCCCGTCCGGCGTCGTTTCACCGACCCGGATGCCGAGTGAATCGCACATATGCGCCACCAGTTCATTGGCACCATTGAGCATACAACCGGCATTGGTGCACACTTCCAGCAAATATGTTCCACAAGACTGCTCGCGGAACATGGTATAAAAGGTCACCACTTCGCGCACCTGCATCAGACGCAGCCCCAGCACTTCGGCAACCATTTTCTGGGTCTCCATTGACAGATAACCGAAATCTTCCTGCGCCATATACAGCACCGGCATCAGGGCGGACTGGGGGCTGGGATAACGCTTCACCAGCTGCTTGATCTCGGCCAGTCGCTTATCGCTGAAGCAAACGGATTCCGCACTCATCGGTCAACCTCCCCAAAGACAATATCCTGCGTACCCAGAATCGCCACCACATCGGCGATCATGTGACCACGCACCATATAATCCAGCGCCTCAATATGGGCAAAACCCGGCGCGCGCACTTTCATACGATACGGCTTGTTGGAACCATCGGACACGATATACACGGCAAACTCACCCTTGGGATGCTCCACCGCCTGATACACCTCGCCTTTGGGCACATGATAACCTTCCTGAAAATACTTGAAGTGGTGAATCAAGGCTTCCATATCGGCTTTCATTTCGGCCCGTTTCGGGCTGGTGAATTTATAGTCGTCCACCTTAACCGGGCCGGGATTATTTTCCAGCCAGGCAATGCACTGTTCAATAATGCGATTGGATTCCAGCATCTCTTCCACGCGCACCAGATAACGATCATAACAGTCACCGGTGACGCCTATCGGAATATCGAAATCCATCTTGTCATAGACATCATAGGGTTGTGTCTTGCGCAAATCCCAGGCGATGCCGGAACCGCGAATCATGGGGCCGGTAAAACCCCAATCCAGCGCCGCTTCTTTATCAACAATGGCAATATCCACATTGCGCTGTTTCCAGATGCGGTTTTCCGTCAGCAGGGTTTCATATTCACCCACCAGACCGGGGAAACGATCAGTGAATGATTTGATTTTAGCCAGCAAACCATCCGGCAAATCCTTGGACACACCGCCGGGCCGGAAATAAGCCGCATGCATGCGTGCGCCACTGACCTCTTCATAGAAATCAAAAACATCTTCACGCTCACGGAAGCAATAAAGAAATACCGTCATCGCGCCAATATCCAGCGCTACCGCGCCCAACCACATGCAGTGATTGAGAATACGCGTCAGTTCGGCAAACATCACCCGGATATACTGCGCCCGCTCCGGCGCTTCGATGCCCAGTAATTTTTCTACGCCGAGCGCATAAGCATGCTCGTTGGCCATCATCGAGACATAATCAAAACGATCAAAATAAGGAATATTCTGTAAATAGGTTTTATACTCAAATAACTTTTCAGTGCCGCGATGCAGCAGTCCGATATGCGGATCAGCCTTTTCGACCACTTCGCCATCGAGCTCCAGCACCAGACGCAGCACGCCATGCGCAGCCGGATGTTGCGGGCCAAAGTTCAGCGTATAATTCTTAATCTCAGCCACGATCAACCCCCGGCCATGTGCGATCAATCAACACGCGTTCTTCCAGTGCATTGGGGCGATATACACAACGCCACTGCGCTTCATCAAAAAACATTTCAACACGCCCGGTAACCGGGAAATCCTTGCGTAAGGGATGGCCTTCAAAACCATAATCGGTCAACAGGCGGCGCAAATCAGGATGGTGATTAAAAATAATGCCATACATATCAAATGCTTCGCGCTCGAACCAGTTCGCTGTTGACCATACTTCCGTCACCGAATCCACCAGATCGCGTTCATTGGCTCCCACTTTAAGGCGAATACGTTTATTCTGCGACACCGACAATAAATGATAGACCACCTGAAAACGCGGGCTATCCACCGGCCAGTCCGGCATCTCCAGCATGTCCACACCGCAGATATCCATCACCTGCTCAAAGGCATGCTTATTTTTCAGATAGTGGCAGGCATCGGCAATACATTCGCGCGCCAGCGTCACCACCGGGCAATCCATACCCTCATGGGATTCCAGCACCTGCGTGCCGAACTTCGAGCGCAGACCTGCAATGGCAGCATTCTCATCGGATACGGCACGCACACCAATATCATCCTGCAATTTCTCTTTTGTCGGATTATCTACAGTCATATCAATTACCGCGCAATCGTGTTGGTGCGTTTAATTTTTTCCTGCAACTGAATAAAGCCGTACAACAGCGCTTCCGCCGTCGGTGGGCAACCGGGCACATAGATATCCACCGGCACAATGCGATCACAACCGCGTGTCACCGAATAGGAATAATGATAATAACCACCACCGTTCGCACATGAGCCCATGGAAATTACCCAACGCGGTTCGGACATCTGGTCGTACACCTTGCGCAGCGCCGGTGCCATCTTATTACATAAGGTGCCAGCCACCACCATCACATCGGACTGACGCGGTGAAGGGCGAAACACGATGCCAAAGCGATCCAGATCGTAGCGAGCGGCACCCGCATGCATCATTTCCACCGCGCAGCAGGCCAGACCGAATGTCATCGGCCACAACGAACCGGCGCGCGCGCCATTGATCAACTTATCGGCGGTGGTGGTAATAAAGCCTTTTTCCAGTACGCCCTCTATTCCCATTGCAAGGCTCCTTTCTTCCACGCATACACATATCCGACCAGCAGGATCACCAGGAACATCACCATTTCGACAAAGCCGAACAGGCCGATCTGATCCAGCACAATCGCCCACGGGAACAGAAATGCACTTTCCAGATCGAAGATCACAAACAGGATAGCCAGCAGGTAGAAACGCACATCAATCTGCAACCGGGCGTCTTCAAACGCTTCAAAGCCGCACTCATAGGCGGACATTTTCTCTGCATTCGGCTTTTGCTCGGACACCATCAGCGTCATCACCAAAGGCATAGCGCCCATGCCGATAGCTATGAGAATAAAGATAAATATTGGTGCATATTCGTTGGCGAGATACGCTGCGCCCATCAAAACCCCTCCAAAATTCACGACCCCTGAACCTGACCTCGAAATCAGGGTGTGCTTGCTAACATCGGCACGCTACACGGTCAAGTTTATGAAGTCTTGATGAAGAATATTTAACCCCATAAAAGTTGCGGTAAAATAGCATTTCTATGGCTACATTCAACCATAGAAATGGTTGGGCCTAAGGCTCTCACGGTGAATGCCTGAAACACAAACCGCAGGCGGCGGCATCATTTCACCCTTCACCCCATACGGGCGAACCCTGTGTTCGCCCCTGCATGAAGGACAAACACAAGGTTTGCCCCTACGCCCCTGTTGACGCCAAAAAGGCTACCTTCTAGTCTGTTGGTAAGTTTATACCTAGATCCTGCAAGTGATCGTGCGTGCAGAGTGCAAGATGTTGGTTTAGATGG
>CAZKME010000028.1:0-16330 GCA_964553725.1 uncultured Zetaproteobacteria bacterium | reverse complement strand
AACCCTTGGTCTCGTTGGTGATAATCTTGTATTTTTTGCCTGAAATCACATTGAGCACGGATTGCGTGCCAACAATCTGGCTGGTCGGCGTCACCAATGGCGGATAACCGAAATCCTTGCGTACGCGCGGAATCTCCTCAAGCACCTGATCCATTTTATCCAGCGCGTCCTGCTCCTTGAGCTGGTTGGCCAGATTGGAAATCATTCCGCCCGGAATCTGGTTGATGAACACACGCGTATCAACGCCGGTCACATCGGATTCGTAGCGGGCGTATTTCTTGCGCACTTCTCGAAAATAAGCCGCCACATCCTGCAAGGCCAGCAAATCCAGCCCGGTATCGAATTCACCACCGGCGAATGCCGCCACCATGGATTCGGTAGCCGGATGCGAGGTGCCACCGGCCAATGGTGAAATGGCTGTATCAATAATATCACAACCTGCATGCACCGCTTCCCACTGCACCATTTCAGCCACGCCGGACGTGGCATGGCAATGCAGATGCAGCGGAATAGCAATCGACTGTTTGAGTGCGGTGATCAACTCGCGAGTTTCGGATGGGGTCAACAAACCGGCCATATCCTTGATGGCCAGCGTATCGCAACCCAGATCCTCGATTTCTTTGGCCAGATCAACAAAATATTGCAGCGTGTGAACAGGGCTCGTGGTGTAGCAAATCGTGCCTTCTGCCAGTTTGCCATTGCTTTTGACCTGCCCGATAGCGGTGCGCAAATTACGCACATCGTTCATGGCATCGAAGGTGCGGAATACATCCACGCCATTGCTTGCAGCCAGATCAACGAATTTACGCACCACGTCATCGGCGTAATGGCGGTAACCGAGCAGATTCTGGCCGCGCAACAGCATCTGGATCGGTGTATTGGGAATGGCCTTTTTCAGCTCGCGCAGGCGCACCCACGGCCCTTCCTTGAGATAGCGCAAGCAGGTATCAAACGTGGCACCGCCCCAGGCTTCAATCGACCAGTAGCCGATAGCATCGAGCTTGTCGCAGATCGGTAGCATATCGTCGAGACGCATGCGCGTGGCCAGCAGCGATTGATGTCCATCGCGCAGGGCAAGTTCGGTAATGGCCAGTTTCTTTGTTTTGTTCATGGTTGTATTCCTTCTCTATTCGTTACGTAACTGTTCAGATTGCCGCTGATTTTTCTGAGACCAAGGTGAAAAAGCGTAGCTTACTACTGTAAGTGAGCATTTTTCAACGCGGGTATCGGGAAAATCAGAGGTGAGCTGAATAGTTACATCGTTACAGGCCGGCATGTGCGGCGATGGCGATGGCGACAGCCGTGGCAATATCTTCTCGTGCATCGTACGGTTTATATTCGAGCAGTTCGGGATGCTGATCCAGGAAACCGGTATCGAACTGGCCGCCCATAAACACGTCGGAAGCGGCAATCTGGCGATATAGCGGCAACGTGCTTTTGACACCGCGAATATCGTATTCTTTCAGCGCCCGCTGACAGCGCCGCACTGTATGTTCCCAGGTATGGCCCCAGACGGTGAGCTTGGCGCACATTGAATCGTAGTGCGGTGGAATTTCATAACCGGGATACACGCAGCCATCAACGCGTACGCCGGGGCCACCGGGCGAATGATAACGCGTAATACGACCCGGCGTGGGAAAAAAATCGTTCATCGGATCTTCCGCATTGATGCGAAATTCAACCGCATGGCCGCGAATACTGATTTCGGCCTGCGTGAAAGGCAGTTTATTGCCGGCAGCAATGGAAATCTGCTCGGCTACGATATCGACACCGGTGATGGCTTCGGTGATCGTATGCTCCACTTGCAGGCGGGTATTCATCTCCATAAAATAATAGTCGTGGTTTTTATCGACCAGAAATTCGACCGTGCCCGCATTGACATAGCCAACCGCATGGGCCGCCTGCACGGCTGTCGAACCCATGCGCTGGCGCATGTCGTCATCAATATAATTGGACGGGGCAATTTCAATGAGCTTCTGGTTGCGTCGCTGGATGGAACAGTCGCGTTCGTACAGGTGGACGCAATGACCATGACTGTCCGCGAGAATCTGGAATTCGATATGGCGCGGTTCGACAATACATTTTTCCATAAATAACTCGCCGTTGCCGAATGCCGCCGTCGCTTCGCGTGTGGTCAAGGCATAATTCTCCACCACTTCCGCATCGGAATCACAGCGCCGAATACCGCGCCCACCACCGCCAGCTGCCGCTTTCAGCATGATCGGATAACCCATGTCGCGGGCTGTTTGCACAGCTTCATCGACACTTTGCAGCGATGCTTCGGTGCCGGGAATGCACGGAATACCGGCAGCCAGCATAGCCGTGCGTGCATTGGTTTTGCTACCCATATCCCTGATCGCTTCAGGAGACGGGCCGATATAAGTGATGCCGGCTTCGTTGATAGCTCTGGCAAAATCGGCATTCTCAGACAGAAAGCCATAACCGGGATGAATGGCATCGCATTTGGTTTTGATGGCGATATCGATAATACGGTGGATATTCAGATAACTCTTGACCGGATCCGGGCCAATCAGAATGGCCTGATCGGCTTTCTTGACATGCAGTGCGTGGCTGTCCGGTTCTGAATAAATAGCAACCGATTCAATGCCCAGTTCCGTGCAGGCGCGAATAATACGAATAGCGCACTCGCCACGGTTGGCAATCAAAATACGTTCAAACAAAATACCTCCTTCTGATCGGAACGACAATCTGGAACATCATCGCCGTCCGGGTTGCCTTTTTATGCAACAGGAATTGATGATTATGGATGGTACTGAACAGACTCTTCCCGCACTGCACGGAAAAATTCAATAGCGTGTTCTTTGGGCACATCCGGCGTAATGCCGTGTCCCAGATTAAATACGTGCCCATTGCCATGACCAAAACGAGCCAGAATATCTTTCACTTCGGCGCGGATGCGTTCCGGCTTGGCATAGAGCATGGTCGGATCCATATTACCCTGCAAGGCCACCCGATCACCGACGAGCGCTTTGGCGAGATCAATATTTATCGACCAGTCCAGCCCCAGCACATCACAACCGGTATCCGCCATGGCTTCCAGCCACCCCATACCACCCTTGGAATACAGAATCACCGGCACTTTGCGCCCTTCATGTTCACGAGTGAGTTGGGAAACGATACGTTGCATATATTGCAGGGAGAATTCCTGGTAGTCGCGGGTATTCAAAATACCGCCCCAGGTATCGAATATCTGTACGGCCTGAGCGCCGCTGGCGATTTGCCCGTTCAAATAGGCAGCAACGGAATCTGCCAGTTTTTCCAGCAGCAGGTGCATGGTGTCCGGTTCATTGAATGCCATGGCTTTTACTTTGGAGAAATTTTTGGAGCCGCCGCCCTCAACCATATAGGTCGCCAGCGTCCACGGGCTACCGGCAAAACCGATCAACGGCACACGGCCATGCAAATCCCTGCGAATCGTACTCACCGCATCCATCACATAACCGAGTTCTCTGGTCGGATCATCCAGCACGGGCAGTTTCTCCACATCGGCACGGCAAGTAAGCGGGTTCGGGAATTTGGGCCCCTCGCCTGTACCAAAGGTTAATTCCATGCCCATGGCTTCCGGCACCACCAGAATATCAGAGAATAGAATCGCTGCATCGGCATCAAGAATATCAATCGGTTGCAAAGCCACTTCGGAACACAATTCCGGTGAACGACACAGATTCAGAAACCCGCCCGCCTTCTGCCGCGTAGCACGATACTCAGGCAAATAACGCCCGGCCTGACGCATCATCCACACCGGCGTGCGCTCCACATCCTGACGAAAACACGCCCGCAAAAACAAATCATTCTTCAATTCAGTCATGTATAAAATCCTTTTTTGACACAGGTGAACGCAAATTTACGCAGATAAAACCTGAAAACCATAAGTTTTGTAATTTCATGGAACCTACCTGTATCCACTCCAATGATTCAATTTATTGTTATCTTTCTTCGATTCACCCTTTGCGGTCTATGCGCCTTTGCGTGACATCGCTTTTCAAGCTTAAAATCAAAACCGTTTCACGCCAAGACGCAAAGACGCCAAGAAAACCTGTTCTTTTATCGTAACTGTTCCGCATCCCCGGAAGTGCTGCTCAAGGTGAATGCTGCTTGCAGCAGAGAGAGCGCCCTGGGGTGTTAGCTGCGCATTTCTGCGTCTAACTCAGTCCCAGATATAACCTTCGGTTGGCGATGAGGCGGAAGCAAATGCACGTTTAGGCATGCGTCCGGCCAGGTGGGCTGTGCGCCCTGCCCGCACCGCATCGCGCATGGCCCGCGCCATCATGCATTCATCACCGGCTTCGGCAATCGCAGTATTGATTAATACTGCATCCGCGCCCAATTCCATGGCCTTGGCCGCATCGGATGCTGTGCCGATACCGGCATCCACCACAATCGGCACATTGGCGCGCTGCTTGATCACTCGGATATTAAACGGATTGGCCAGGCCGCGACCCGAACCAATTGGATTACCCAATGGCATTACGGCCACGCAGCCGACTTCTTCCAACTGGCGTGCCACAATCGGATCGTCATTGGTGTATGCCATTACTTCAAAACCTTCAGCCACCAGTATTTCTGCCGCCTTGATGGTTTCCACCACATTCGGATACAGCGTTTCGGTATCGCCGAGCACTTCCAGCTTGACCAGATTCCAGCCGCCCGCCTCGCGCGCCAATCTCAGCGTGCGCACCGCATCATCGGCATTAAAACAGCCCGCTGTATTGGGCAGAATAGTATATTTCTTCGGGTCGATAAAATCGAGCAGGTTCTCTTTACCCGCATCGGTGATATTCACCCGGCGCACAGCCACGGTAATCATTTCCGCTTCTGCCGCCTCGGTTGCATCTTTGGTGGTCTGAAAATCTTTATATTTTCCCGAACCGACAATCAGACGCGAGCTAAATGCATGCGTTCCGACTTTCAATATATCCGACATCACTCTCCCCCATAATATAAAATCATTCGTAACTGATCAGCTCACCTGCTCTTTACTCTTAGCCAACCAAAATCACAGGCGTTTCACGCAAAGACGCCAAGGACGCAAAGTTAGTCAAAATCTATTCTTGTGATCTTCTTTGCGACTTTGCGTCTTTGCGTGATATGCCCTTTGCCTTTCATGCCTTCTCAACCGCCGCCGATCATGTGCACCAGTTCGATGCGATCACCGGCTTGCAGGCTGGTCACATCATATTGACTTTTGGGCACCACTTCGAGATTACGTTCAATCGCAATCATGCGCTGCTCCAGCCCCAGTTCCGTCACCAGGTCGGCCAGCGTGTGAGCCGTCACAGAACGCTGTTCCCCGTTCAAGTGAATACCGATCTTCTCCAACCTAACCCGCTCAGACATAAAACCTCATAAAACAACAAATTTCATAAAAATATGGCATTTCTTACACGTTTAAGGCTATTTTTGGCCAATAACATCACAGAACCGGATTGACCGCTTACCCCTGTGCTGTAGTGTGAGCCGCATGCTAGCAGCAAGCGACTCCGCACCCAACATGCAACAACAAGGCTCCGTATCAACGCCTGTAGCCGGAAACTGGCGCGGCGTTACAGACGGCATGGTTGCAGCCCGAAATGCCATTGAACAAAGCAATGTACAACAAGCGGAACGTATCCTGACTGAACTGCTGGAATTTGCCCCGGTAGAAATCAAGGCGTGGAAACTATTGGCCAAAGTGCAAAGGCAACTCGGCCATATTGACGCAGGCATCGCCAGTGCAACGCGCGCCCTGCACTTGCAAAACAATCCGTTGACAGATGAACCTCCCGCTTCTGTTACAGTAGCCAGACTGTTGTGGGAACAGAATGAATATCACGAAGCCAGACAAATGCTGGCTTTGCTGATCGATGCGCAGCCGAACAATAACGATCTGTCAGCACTGCAACAGCAATGGGGCATGGAGAGCAGCACATGAACACATTCCGTATCCTCATTCTGCATGGCCCCAATCTGAACATGCTGGGCAGCCGCGAACCCGGCCATTATGGCAACCAGACGCTAGCCGATATTACAGAGCAATTAATCGCTCTCGGCGATACGCTCGGCATGGAAATCACCAGTTTCCAGAGCAACCATGAAGGCGAACTGGTGGATCGTATCCAGCAAGCCGCATCCGAACGCATGGATGGCATTGTGATTAACCCCGCAGCCTATACGCATACCAGTATCGCCCTGCGCGATGCCATGCTGGCTACCGCCATCCCGTTTATAGAAGTGCATTTATCCAATATTCACAGCCGCGAGGAATTTCGTCATCACTCACTGCTGGCCGATGCTGCAACAGGTGTGATAGCAGGATTCGGCGCTACATCTTATTTACTGGCTCTCAGAGGGCTGGCTGATTTTTTGCAACAGAAATCCAATTCTACAACAGGAGCTTAATGTGGATATTTCCGAGATTCGCAAATTAATTCGACTGATTCAAAGTTCGGATGTGACTGAAATTGAGGTCACACAGGGTGATCGAACTGTGCGCATTTCCCGACAGGGTTCCGGCGCGTCTGTGGCCTCACCTGTCGCCTATGCCGCAGCACCGACGCCTATCCCCGCAACTGCCTCCCCTGCACCCGAACCGGAAGCCGAGGATGAGCATCAAGTCACATCACCCATGGTCGGTACATTTTACGGCGCTCCCAGCCCCGATGCGGAAAACTTTGTCAGCCTTGGTAAAAAAGTTCAGAAAGGTGAAACGCTGTGCATTATTGAAGCGATGAAAATGATGAATGAAATTGAAGCGGAATATAGCGGCGTGGTTGAGTCCATTCTGGTTGAAAATGCTGCGCCCATCGAATACGGCCAGCCGCTGTTTGTCATCACGCCACTGGCATAAGCGGAGTCTTTATGTTTCATAAAATTCTTATCGCCAATCGTGGCGAAATCGCCGTTCGCATTATCCGCGCCTGTAAAGAATTGGGCATATTGTCCGTCGCGGTCTATTCCGAGGCTGATCGCGACTCCATGCACACAAGGCTGGCTGACGAGTCTGTTTGTATCGGTCCCGCCCCAAGCGCCCAGTCCTATTTGAATATAGCCGCCCTGATGGCGGCAGCAGAACTGACTGATGCAGAAGCCATCCATCCCGGTTTTGGATTTTTGGCGGAAAATGCGGAATTTGCCGATATTGTTATCGAGTCCGGATTAACATGGGTTGGCCCCACGCCGGCATCCATGCGTACCATGGGCGACAAAGTCACCGCCAAGAAAGAAATGGAAAAAGCCGGTGTACCGCTGGTTCCGGGTTCGGATGGTGCGGTGGAAACGATTGAAGAAGCCAAGGCCATCGCCAAAGAATACGGCTTCCCGATTATCATCAAGGCATCTGCCGGCGGCGGCGGACGCGGCATGAAAATTGTACATGCCGAAGCATCGCTGGCGACTGCTTTTTCCATGTGCAAAACCGAGGCAGGTGCGGCATTCGGCGATGAAACGGTGTTCATTGAAAAGTTTCTCGAAGAACCCCGCCATATCGAAGTGCAGGTGCTCGGTGATACACATGGCAATATCATTCATCTGTTTGAACGCGAATGCTCCATGCAACGCAGCAATCAGAAAGTGCTCGAAGAAGCACCCAGCCCATTTCTGGACTCTGAAGCGCGCGAAAAAATATGTGCGGCCGGTTTGGCTGCTGCAAAAGCCGTAGATTATGTCGGTGCGGGCACGGTTGAGTTCCTGATGAATTCGGATAAATCCTTCTATTTCATGGAGATGAACACACGAATTCAGGTAGAACATCCAGTTACGGAATGGATTACCGGCGTTGATCTGATCGAATGGCAGTTCCGTGTCGCTGCTGGCGAGAAACTCGCTTTCAAACAGGAAAACATCAAAATCAAGGGCCATGCCATTGAGTGCCGCATCAATGCGGAGCACCCGTTCAAATTCACCCCGTCACCGGGAACTGTGGAGCTATATCATGCGCCGGGCGGGCGCAGCGTGCGGGTGGATTCACAACTCTACACCGGCTATAAAATACCGCCCTACTACGATTCGATGATTGGCAAAGTCATTACCCACGCCAGAGATCGCCAGAAGTGCATTCGGCGCATGCAACGGGCCATGGATGAGCTGGTTATCCTTGGCGTCACCACCAATCAGGAACTGCATCAACGTTTGCTGGCCAATCCGGGTTTCCAGAAAGCTGAGTTCAATATTCACTTTCTGGAAAAATGGTTGCGTCAGATGAATTTGTAGGGAGCAAGAGAGTCCACTGAGGGGTTCGGCGAAGAGGCCGGAAACACCCCTCACACCTTCCGTCTCACAAAACTACAACCTCATGATTAACTATTGGTTCCCAGACCAAGATCCATCAATTTACCCGGATGATCAAACCAGTCTTCATCGACTTTGACCCAGACATTTAAACGCACTTTGCAGCCGAGAATTTCTTCCAGGCCCAGGCGCGCCCTGGTGCCAACTGCTTTCATGCCCTCACCGCCCTTGCCGATCAGCATCGGCTTGTGGCGTTCACTGCCGACCAGAATCACCGCTTCTATTTCCACCACGTCATCAAATTCTTCAAAGCGTTCGATATCCACCGCAGTCTGAAAGGGAATCTCCTGATGCATGCATAAAAACACCTGCTCACGCACATATTCAGCCGCCAGCTGGCGCTGGCTCTGGTCGGTAAACCAGTCGGGATCGTGCAATGGCGGTTGTTCGGGTAAATATTTTGCCAGCTCATTAAGCAAGCTATCGGTCTGAATACCTTTTCTGGCTGACACCGGAATATAGGCTTTGGCTCCTGGATCCAACTGCTGCAATTGCTGTAAACGCGGCAGCAATCTGGCTTTGTCGGCCCGATCCACCTTGTTGAGCACATGGATACGCGGCTGCGTTAACCGGCCACCGGCAAACTGTTCAATCAACTTTCGGGTCGGCATATCCAATGGTTTGCTGGCATCCTGCATGATGGCCAGCACATCAGCTTCTTCAGCCGCCGCATAGGCGATGCGTACCATGTTTCGATTAAGCTGTTTCGAGCCCTTGTGAATACCGGGCGTATCGACAAAAATAATCTGGCGATTGTCATCGCTATAAATACCGAGGATACGGTGACGCGTGGTTTGCGGTTTGGGCGTCACAATCGCCACCTTGGCACCAATGAGATGGTTCATCAACGTCGATTTTCCGACATTCGGTACGCCTAACAATGCTACGGTGCCACAGCGAAATGCTTCATCACTCATGTTTCAGTTTCCTGTATGCCTGTTCGGCCGCTTCGGTTTCAGCCTGCTTTTTTCGTTCGCCCGCGCCGCAACCCAACAATTCACCCCTGACGCTGCAACTGGCCTCAAAGCGCGCCGATACCCCTGCGCCCCGATCTATCAGTTCATATTCCGGCAAACCCCAGTCATTGGCCTGGGTTAATTCCTGTAAACGGCTTTTGGCATCGCGCGTATCAATGTCGCCGATATCCACCAGCATGGCCCGCCATGCACGTTGCACCACACAGCGCGCCGCCGCCCATCCGCCATCCTCAAACACCGCGCCAATGACCGCCTCGACGGCATTGGCAGCGATAGACGGTGATTTGATGCCTCCTGCCCCAGTTCGTTCGCTATCACCCACGCATAAATAGCCGGCCAATTGCCATGCATCGGCGACTTCAAACAGCCCCTGTTTGCGCACCACGAGCGAACGCATACGGGATAATTCGCCTTCCGGTTTATCGGGATAGGTTGTATGCAATAATTGAGAAATAACCAGCCCCAGCACCGCATCACCCAGAAATTCGAGTCGTTCCATATGCATACCGGAAGCCGATAAATCAGCCGATCGGTGGGTTAAAGCGCGATTGAGTAAATCACGATCCGAGAAAGAATAATCAATACATGCTTCCAGTCGGCTAACGCCATGACGGGCGCTATCGTGCATCAGGATTACCCGCACTGGATATGGCATAGGGTTTAAAGGTGAGATCAATGCGCGTTTTATCGCGAATCGCATCCATGCCCGTCAATTCATCCGGAGCGTAAGTGCCGTCTTTATCAACGGCCTCCACCTTGCCAAATGGCCACACGGTCACGCTATAGCTGGATGACACTTCCAGTATATCACCCGTCACCTTGATTTTGAGTTTATCGTAAAATTCTGTCGGCAAATCATCTTTATCCAGATACTGCAAGCGGATCAATTCATCGAGTTTGAATCGTGCGGCAAGACTATTCTGCTGGGACGGGCCATCAACCAGACCATCAAAGCTATCCTGCACTTTCCAGTTGGTATAATTCGCCTGAAAAATCAATGCGCCATTGAAAGCAAGGAAACAGGCCAAGGCAAGCCAAAAAAGCAGTTTTACCATAGAAAAGCCATGCTCGGAACGCCGATTTTCCATTCCGCCGCTGTTCATTTTCACGGGTCGCTTATTCAATCACGTGACCAATGCGACCCCAACGCGGCGCACCCTTCACATGATCCCACGACCACCACACAATCGCCGCACGACCCACCATATAGGTCTGTGGCACGAAACCCCAGAAACGCGAATCGCGTGAATTGTTGCGATTATCGCCCATGGCGAAATACATGCCCTTCGGCACAGTCCACGCACCATCACGAATCGAATACTGCTTGCGCAAAACAAAATGCTTCACGCCATCCAGATTTTCCACAAACAGCCCGGACACATCCGCCCTGCCATCCTGCATAAAATAGGTGCGCATACCCTGTTTCTCAAGCGGCATCAGTTTACCATTAACAGACAATTTATTATCGCGATACACCACTTTATCGCCGGGCAGACCAACAATACGTTTGATATAATCCTTGCTCTTGTCTTCCGGAAACACAAACACGGCCACATCACCGCGCTTGGCCTCTTTCGACAGCAACTGAATATCGGTCAACGGAATCCGGAAACCATAGGGATAACGCAACACAAACAGATAATCGCCAATTTCCAGCGTTGGCACCATGCTCGACGACGGAATCTTGAACGGTGCTACAATAAAACTGCGGATCACAATGGCCAGCAGCGCAATGACAATCAGGCTCTCTAACCATTCCCGCCAGACCGGTTTTGTATTTTCGCTCATCTTACCTTCCTGTGTTTACGTTCATATTACCAGTAGTCAAAAACATTCACCGCAGAGTACGCAGAGTTTCGCAGAGTAAAACCAAAAACAATCTAAAGTTTAGTTTTGACTTCCCTCTGTATTCATCTGTGGTTCTTGCCTTTGACTTACTCTGCGTAACTCTGCGTACTCTGTGGTAAAAGCCTTTATAGCCCTTTCAACTACTCGTTTAGTTTCAGTACGGCTAAAAACGCTTCCTGCGGCACTTCGACGCTGCCGATGGATTTCATGCGTTTTTTGCCGCGTTTCTGTTTTTCCAGCAGTTTGCGTTTGCGCGTGATGTCGCCACCATAACATTTGGCTGTCACATTCTTGCGCACCGCTTTAATCGTTTCGCGCGCCAAGATACGACCGCCAATGGCCGCCTGCAAGGGCACATCGAACTGCTGACGCGGAATCAGCTGGCGCAATTTTTTAACCAGCTCACGCCCGCGCGTTTCGGCAATCGAGCGGTGTACAATCAACGACAGCGCATCCACAGGCTCGGCATGCACCAGCACATCGAGTTTGACCACATCATCGGCAGTGAAATCGGACAGTTCATAATCCATCGAGGCATAACCGCGCGATACCGATTTTAAACGATCATAAAAATCAATCACCATCTCGGCCAGTGGCAAACGATAACTCAGCATCACCCTGCCCTGCCCTATAAATTTCATATCCTGTTGCATGCCACGCCGATCCTGACACAGCTTCATCATCGCCCCGACAAATTCCTCAGGCGTAAAAATACTGGCAATAACCGTTGGCTCTTCAACGCTTTCAATGGTTTGCGGATCAGGAAACTCGCTCGGATTGGA
The DNA here is from genome assembly GCA_964553725.1 of uncultured Zetaproteobacteria bacterium. Taxonomy (GTDB): domain Bacteria; phylum Pseudomonadota; class Zetaproteobacteria; order Mariprofundales; family Mariprofundaceae; genus Mariprofundus. The sequence goes on along the minus strand of CAZKME010000028.1, from coordinate 4,437 downwards.
TGTTTCAAATATTTCGCCATCGGTTTTATGAATCCGGTAAATCACGCTCGGTGCGGTGGTAATTAAATCCAGATCATACTCGCGTTCCAGCCGTTCCTGTACAATTTCCATATGCAACATACCGAGGAAACCGCAACGGAAACCTAAACCCAGGGCCGAGGAATTCTCTGGTTCATAGGTAAAGGCAGGGTCATTCATATTCAGTTTTTCGAGCGAATCCCTCAAATCGTTATAGTCCGCCGAATCAACCGGATACAGGCCGGAAAATACCATCGGTTTCGGTTCCCGATAACCGGGCAAGGCTTCTGTGCAGCCGTCCTTCAGCGTGGTGACGGTATCGCCGACTTTCAAGTCGGCCAGCGTTTTAATGCCGCCGGTTAAAAAACCCACAGCGCCGGATACCAGTTGCGGGGAAGACAGCGGCGAAGGCACAAAACGGCCCACATCCATCACTTCATAACTGGCGGCTGTCGGCATCGACATCAGGCGGAATTTGTCGCCTTTTTTCAACACCCCGTCCACCACGCGCACCAGCGCCATCGCACCCACATAAGCATCAAACCACGAATCCACCACCAGCGCCCTGAGCGGTTTGTCATCATTATTTTCGGGCGCAGGCACATGTTCAACAATCGCCTCCAACACCGCATCAACACCCGCGCCGGTCTTGGCCGATACAGGGATCGCATAGGATGCATCCAGCCCGATCACTTCCTCAATCTGACGTTTGGCTTCCTCAATATCGGCACTGGGAAGGTCGATTTTGTTGATCACCGGAATAATTTCGAGATCGTTATCCATGGCCAGATACACATTGGCCAGCGTCTGCGCTTCCACGCCCTGAGCTGCATCAACAATCAACAACGCACCTTCGCAAGCCTGTAGCGAACGGGAAACCTCATAGGTAAAATCGACATGGCCGGGCGTATCAATCAGATTGAGCTGGTAGATTTCACCATTATTGGCGGTATATGTCAGTGTCGCCGTCTGCGATTTGATGGTAATGCCGCGTTCCTGCTCCAGTTCCATCGAATCGAGCACCTGATTGGTTTTCATCTCGCGCTCGGATAATGCCCCGGTCATTTCGATCAAACGGTCAGCCAGCGTGGACTTGCCATGATCAATATGGGCAATAATGGAAAAATTGCGGATATGGGATTGATTAATCTTGCTCATTGGCGCGGCAGTGTAACTGTGGCTTGCCGCCTGCGCCATAAAGCAATCATGCCACATCGTGATCCACGCACAGCATAGCGAATATATGGCCTGAAGTTTGACTGCGATAACAGCATGGATTAGTAATACGCAACAGGGAGTTATGATGACCAGTAAATCTGAAACCGCACGATCCGACGCTGATCAATCGCGTTTGAATCAGTTCTGGAGCAGGCCGTTCAGAAAGAAGACAGCCTGGGCCGAAGAAGCCACCCGCCTGTGTATCAATCACAGCCTGTTTGAAGGCATCGCGGCGCGTTCGGTAGAGCATATTGTCGGACACATGCACCCGCGCAATTATCAACAGGACGAAGTCATATTCGATATGGCTCATGTCGGCGTCGGTGCCATGCTGATTCTGGCGGGCGACGTGCGTATTATGGCGGAAAACATCGAACTGACCCGATTGCATGAAGGCGATATTTTTGGAGAAGTGGCTCTGGCGACCACATTACCGCGTACAGCCCGAGCCATTGCAGCAGCAGATTGTCGGCTGGTCTTTTTTCTACGCTCGGATCTGGATGAGTGGATTGAACGAAAACCGGACGAAGCATGCTGTTTTCTGCTTAACCTATCCACCATACTGGCCGAACGGCTGATGGAACGGAATCTGAGCATGATAGAAAGCGCCAAATAACGCTGCCATGAACCGACCGCCGAACAGGCTGACTGATAACCCGTTACTGCAAACCATGTTGATTTTTTCCGCCGGTATCGCCGCATGCTGGCTGGCAGCCTCGTTATTTTATCCGCTACTGTTTACGCTGCTGCTGTCCATGTTGCTCTATTCAGCCATGTTTCCCGCCACCGGCCATCTGATTCGCCACGGCAGTTCTCCATCCATGTCTGTCGCGCTGGTGATGACCGTGGTCGTCATATTGATGGTATTGGGCGTCGCGCTTTTATACCCCCTGATTGCCGCCCAACTGGATCAGTTATCCGTCCGCACCGTCAGTATCGACGCACGTCTGAGCCATACGCTGCAACAGATCAACGGACTAACCGATCATTACCTGCATATCAACTTCGAGCCGGCAACCATTGCGCATCAGATGGTGAACAGCGCCAATGCCATGCTGGACAACATGCAAACGACCGTTTCATCCTATTTTGATGATATGGCTTATTCACTGGTGCTGGTGCCTTTGATTACTTTTTTCCTGTTGCGTGACTTTCATTCATTGCGCAATCAGGCCATGCAGATGTTGCCCAACCGTTATTTCGAGCTGGGCTGGCTGATTTATAATGCCACCACGTCGCAATTGCAGCGCTACCTGCGCGGCATCACCATTCAGATGACATGTACCACGCTGATAAGCACATTCGGGTTCTGGATTGCAGGCATCGATTTCGCCCCGCTGCTCGGCGTATTGACCGGCCTGCTCAATCTTATCCCCTTCTTCGGCATTGCACTGGCGAAAATCCCACCTGTGCTGGTGGTATTATTATCCGATGACCCGAGCCTGATTCAGATTTTGCTGGCTCTGGCCGTGGTTTTCGCCGCCCAGACGGTCGATACGCTCTATATTCTGCCGCGCGTGATTGCCAAATCGGCCAATTTACATCCTGTAAGTGTTATGCTCAGCGTCATGCTGGCCGGTTATTATTTTGGTTTCACCGGTCTGATCGCAGCTGTCCCGCTACTGTTTTCCGCCAAGGTAATCTTTCTTGAACTGTTCCGGGGCCTGAGTGATTTCAGCCCGGCGCATCAGCAGCGTATCATCTCCCGGCTCAAGCAAAGCATGCCGCATTCACGCTAAAGGTTGCGGAAACGTTTTATTTCAAACGATCTGCAATGCGCTTGATTATCGCGGCTGGATGATTGTAGTCGACAGGGATGGTTTGAAAATCCCCTTCATCTCCCAGTATCAGGCTTGGAAAACCGTGTGCGCCGATGCGTTGCGCCTGTTGAATCTCATGCAGCAAGCGCTGTTGCGTGTCCGGCGCATTTAGATCACGACGAAATGTGTCGATATCCAGATTCAATGCGGAAGCCAGATCCACCAGCACATCGTCATCCGACGGGTTGCGCGATTCAAGGTAATAAGCCTGTTGAATGGCCTGAATCATTGCATTTTCTAATTGTAAATCCTGAAATCTTGCTGCGATGACTGCGCGGCAGGCCGGATATGTGGAACGTCTGGGCCTGCATGCTGTCCAGAAATCATAGTTGAATTGTGTGCCCGGCACCCGCTTCTCAATGCTCTGCCAGTGCCTGCGAATCATAGTCTGCGTTTCTGCTAACATCGGAACATCCGAGTCCGGCGCCAATCCGCCGAGCAGGTATTTTATTTCCAAAGCATCCGGCAAAGCTTTCTGCACCGCAGTCCAGACAGGCCGAAACGCCCAGCACCAACTGCACATCGGATCATGAATATAATACAGGACAGTCAATTCAATGGATCGTCGAACATGCTTTCAAGTCACCGATTGCTTTTGCCATGTGATAAAAATCCACATCGTCATGCAACAAAACAAGACCATGTTCGATGGCAATTTCGGCAATCAGACAATCAATACTTGAGCGAATGGTCACGCCCTTACGTCGACAGTCAAAATAGATGCGCGCGGCGTTTGCATAACTATCGATTTCATCTTTTGGATGAAAAAAATACTGGCTGCCCACATCATCATAAAGCCGCTGATAATCGGATTCGCTTTTAGCACCCTGTAGCAACTCCTGAAAAATAACACTGCTGATCCCGAACGGAATATCACATTCCAAAATATGCCGAAAAGACTGAACTGCCACTGTCTCTTTTTGACGCAAGAGTCCTACCCATACCGAAGTATCAACCAGATACATTATTCACCTTCTTTTTGACGTAGCGCTTTATAATCATAGGTTTCGGAAATCTCTACCTGACCAACCAGTTCAAGTATATTCTTTCGTTTATGGTAACGAACAAAATCCTTTAATGCCTGATTGACCAGGTTGCGTTTGGTGGTTGCATCACTGTATTTAAATGCTTCTGCAACCAGTTCGTCGTCCAATACAATATTTGTACGCATCTTATACACCTCGCTATGTGTATAGTAGCACACACTCACAAGTCACACAACACCGAAGCCATATGAACGGCAAATTGAGTGAATAGTCGCCTTTTATCTTTCTTCGATTCACCCTTTGCGGCCTTTGCGCCTTTGCGTGACCCGCCTTTCAAGCTTAAAATCAAAAACGTTTCACGCCAAGGCGCAAAGACGCCAAGAAAACCTGTTCTT
>CAZKME010000027.1:11687-16362 GCA_964553725.1 uncultured Zetaproteobacteria bacterium | reverse complement strand
GGCCCACGGATTAAAAGTCCGCTACTCTACCAACTGAGCTATAGGCGCGTTTGAAGAGGCGCGAAGTGTCACAATTTCGGCGGCGCTGTCAAACGATTTTCGCAATTTGCTTTTTCATGCGGTAATTCAACAACCTTTTCGCCCAGAACCCAACCGGTAAGCCCTGCTCATTCGTCTAAAAAAATAATTCCAGCACAGACTCCGGCGGACGGCCAATCGCAGCCCGCTCACCTTTCACCACAATCGGACGCTCAATCACGATGGGATACGCCACCATCAAGGCAACCGCTTCAGCGCGCGACAATGTTTTGCCCAGAATATGCTCCTTGTATTCGGCTTCGCCCTTACGCATGAGTTCAACCGGTTCTTTTTCCAGCCAACGCAGGATACGATCCAGTTCGGCTTCGCTCGGCGGCGTTTTCAGATATTCGATAATCGTTGGCTCTACACCCCGCTCCTGTAGCAGCGCCAGCGTGGCTCTGGATTTGGAACAGCGTGGATTATGATAAATTGTAACAGACATGCAGCCTCCTTTTGTCAAAATGTAATCACGACACTAATTGCAGAGCTGCATATTTCAACATCAGGCGTTTGATGCCGGCACGCCTGAACTGTACTGTAATACGGGCCGCATCCCCGCCGCCTTCCAGCGCCAGCACCACGCCCTCACCAAAGCTCGGATGTGTTACAGTCGCGCCGATATTGAGGCCAGTCTGCGTTTCAGGTGCAGCAGCCGGCACGGATAAAGCATGGTTCTGTTTCAGAATATCTGCCGACAGACTTTTAATAAAACGGCTCGGTTGAGGATAGTGCGTCTCGCCATAAAAACGGCGCAGACGCGCCGATGTGAGCAATACATGTTTGCGTGCACGCGTGATGCCGACATAAAGCAGACGCCGTTCCTCGGCAATACCCGCTTCGCCTTCATCGAGCGAACGCTGATGCGGTAATAACCCTTCTTCGACACCCGGCAGCACCACGCAATCGAACTCCAGCCCTTTGGCCCGGTGCAGACTCATCATACTGACGGCATCAGCCTGTTTTCCTCTGTCATCAGCGCGCATTTCTTCGCTGCTTTGCAACAATGCAGCCCGGTCCATGAATTCCACCGGCGTCAACCCCTGCGACAGCGATATTTCAATATAATCCTGCAAGGTGCGAATATTATCGAGCCGGGCCGCCGCTTCGATTTCGCCCATCGCCTTGAGGCTATCCAGATAACCGCTTTGCTCCAGTATCCGCATCAGGCCATGATCAGCTGATCCGGCAGCATCCATGCGTAATTGCTTCAAAATAATCGCCAACGATGTGAGTTTACAAGCCGCGCCTTCGCCTTGTCCGGCAGCCAATAAATCCAGCCACTGCCAGGCGCGCAGACCAGAGCCGGCCAATTGCGCCACCAATTGTTCCTGCCCTTTCGCACCCAGGCCGCGCTTGGGTTTATTGCAGATTCGCATCAGATGCAGAGCATCCCCGCAGCAATTGAGCAACGCCCAGAAGGCCAGCGCATCCTTGATTTCCATGCGCTCAAAAAAACCGAGCCCGCCGATAATCCGGTACGGGATATTCGATTCGCGAAACACCTGTTCCAGCGGCAGAGACTGGCGGTTGGAGCGATATAAAACGGCAATCTCGGCATTGGCATGGCCGTTTGCACGCCAGCGGTCAACATGGCGCATAATCTGGCGAGCCTCATCGTATTCATCATTACACACAAGCCAGCAAGGTTGCTCACCGCCTGCAATGGTGGCTTCCAGAATTTTTTCGTGCCGGTCTGTATTTTCACGAATGACCGCATTGGCCAGCTTCAGAATGGCCGAAGTGGAACGATAATTCTGTTGCAGACGGTGTAGAACAGCGCCGTTCCAGATGCGTTCAAAATCAAGAATATGCGATACATCCGCGCCGCGCCATCCATAAATACTCTGATCATCATCGCCGACCACCGTCAGATTTTTGTGCTCGCTGCATAAATGTAACAACCAGGCGTGCTGCACCGGATTGGTGTCCTGATATTCATCCACCAGCACATGATCAAAACGGGTTTTGAGCGCCACGCCGATGTCGCCATGGTCACGCAGCAGAACCACCACATTGAGAATCAGATCGGAAAAATCCATGCGCTCATGTTGCTTTAATTCCTGCTGATATACGGCATACAAATCGGCCATATTGATACCGTTCCAGTCATAGGCCGGCGTATCCTGCGGGCCAATACCTGCATGTTTGCAATGCTCAATCCAGTTGAGAAGATAGGAGGGGTGCAGCCTGTCGGCAGGAATATGACGCGATTTCAGAATACGTTTAATGAGCGCTTTCTGATCATCGGCATCAATCACCTGAAACGAGCGTGGGAAACCCAGCACATCTGCATAACGACGCAGAAAACGCAATGAAATCGCATGAAAAGTACCGGAAACGACACCGCCGCCGCCATCGCCAATTAAATCGCTTAATCTGGATTTTAGTTCAGACGCCGCCTTGTTGGTGAAGGTGACAGCCAGAATCCGGTGCGGCGCAATGCCCGCCCCGGCAATCAAATGGCCAATGCGATGCACAATGGTGCGCGTTTTGCCGGAACCGGCACCAGCCAGAATTAACTGCGGGCCGTCACCTGCATGCGCCGCCTGTCGCTGAGCCGGATTCAGTTCGGAGACGTTACGCACCACGCTCGCTTTCACCGTGCTTGACAATCATTTTATGATACGTCGAAAAAATAGCATTTCGCGACAATACACCCAGCACTTTGCGCGGGTTATCGGCAGCAACCACCGGCATCTGCTCGTATTCTTCGCGATCCAGAATGTTGATCGCATCGAGCAGGCTATCGGTTTCAGAAATTACCAGCACATTTCGATTGACTACTTCGCTGGCCACAATGACCTGATCCAGTGCCGGGTCTATCAACCATTTCTGCAAATCGGAAAAGGTGACAATACCGACCAGCAGCCCGTCATCATCCACCACCTGCACGCATCCCTTGCCTGAATCCGTATACACCTGTTTCAATTCCTGCAAACGCGTTTTTTCTGATACGCTCGGAATTGAGCGCCACGGAATTCGACTGACCGACACCGAACGCATCCACGATTGCTCCAGCCCCCAGTGGGATTCAATGCCGCGTTCTTCCAGCGCCTCGGTAAACAATGATGCATGGCCAAAAGAGCGGGTGACCAGCGTAGCCACGCTACAGGCGGCCATCAGCGGCAGCATAATCTGGTAGTTGGCGGTCATTTCGAACACGATCAGTATCACAGTCAGCGGCGCTTGCAAGGCTGCCGCAGTCAGTGCGCCGCAGGCCACCAGCGCATAGGCACCATAAGTCTCTGAATAGGCCGGTGAAATGGCATGTGCAATACCACCGCACAAGGCTCCTACCGTCGCTCCCAAAAACAGGGCCGGGCCGAATAAACCGCCGGGAAAACCACCGGCAGCACTAAGCACGGTTGCGGTCAGCTTTCCAACCAGCACAATCGCCAGAAACCCAACCAGCGGCAGCGCCATACCGAGCAATTCGGGATGCACGCGCTCCAGCATCATATCTTCTACCGTACCGTAACCAATGGACATCACCTGCGGTAATACCAGACCCAGCAATCCAAGCGTCAAGCCAATCAGCATCGGTCGCAAATAAGGATTCGGCATGGTTTTTTCCAGCCATAACCGTGTCGGTATCATGGCTTTGATAAAGACAGTGGCGACAAGGCCGCACAGTGCGCCAATGATAAGATAGGACGGGATTTCCCATGTACTGATCAAGTGGTATTCGGGTACGGTGAAAGCCGGATAATTGCCCAGTTCCGAACGCGCAATCACTGTAGCCAGAACAGAAGCAATCACAATCGGACTGAATGTGGCAATGGCATAATCGGCCAGAATCACTTCCAGCGCGAATAATACACCGGCAATTGGCGTATTAAATGAAGCGGCAATGCCTGCCGCCACGCCGCAACCAATCAGCGTACGCAGTTGCTGTTCGGATAAGCCGAGACGCTGGCCAATCTCGGAAGCCAGTAACGCCCCGAGCGCCACCGTCGGCCCTTCACGCCCCAGACTGGCACCGCCGCCAATGGCCAGTGCGCCGCCTATTGTTTCGGTCACCAATTGGCGCGGATGCACGCGGGCCTTGCGCTGCACCATATCGGCCAGCACTCCGGCCACGCCGCGCAATTCGCCGCCGGGTAAAAAACGCACTGCAATCCAGCCGACCATCAAGCCGGTAATGGTCGGCGCAAGTAGATAGATATACCATGGCAGGGTTTCAATCGTTGTTTCCCATCGGCGTTCGCCAGTCCAGAACAGACTGACATACTCAATCAAAAAACGTAGTGCCAGCGCCGCATAACCAGCCAGCACGCCAATCACAACTGCCAGCGCAATCATGTAGAGCGTATCCTGCTCACGCGACCAGGCCAGCGCCCTGATTTTGCCGTCCAGCAGTGTTTTTTTCAATGCCATTTCTAGCGAGTCCGTCCTTATCCGGGGAAGCTCCGGCTTTTTTTAGACTGTCCCCAGGGTCTGTGCACACGCATTCCAGTCATGGCGAAAAGCTGTGTGAACAAACGCTCGTTTGTGTCAATGGCCGCCGATGTTACGACCTGCCAATGACAACGGCAATTGCAAGCTTACATTGGACGATATTTCCATTGGCAAGATTGCTTTTCCAGCTCACCGC
>CAZKME010000027.1:0-11587 GCA_964553725.1 uncultured Zetaproteobacteria bacterium | reverse complement strand
CAAGCTTACATTGGACGATATTTCCATTGGCAAGATTGCTTTTCCAGCTCACCGCATTTGAAGCCGGGTGATGTTTGTGTGTTTGTATAACCTAGATCCTGCAAGTGATCGTGCGTGCGCGCGGGTTAGTTTTGCAACCAGGAGAGGTCAGTCGGGTTATCGGCAAATGCCTGTGTCATGGTTTCACCAATCGAGTCAAAATGCGTTCGTTCCGGCAGATGTTCGTTGGAAAACTGATTGGCCAGATAGCATAGCCTGGACAGAAACGACTCACTGTCGGGATTGTGGTGATCCGCTACGGCCTGACATATATCCGCAGGAAACAACCACAGACGCAACAACTGCATGCCTGCTTCGGCATGATTAACGCCGTAATAATCCTCTTCAGCCCGAATCAGGGCATCGTTATGCAAATGCCCTGTTTCTTGCTCAAAATAGGAAAAATCGACCCGCATCCCAAGTGCTGCGCGACCAATATCGTGCAACAGACCGGCCATAAAAGCACGTTCATGACGACAGTGCCGCTCGTCAGGATCAACGCTTTGAGCAAAATGTTCGGCAACCAGAGCAACCGCAAAAGCGTGTCCCCAGAATACGCGAATATTGGCCATGCCGGTTGGTAGAATCATGCCATACATTAACGACATCGCCGTGGCGATATGCACTGTTTCTCTGGAGCCCAGGCGGGCGATAGCCTGCGATAATTCACCGATACGCGTATTGGCGGGGTTATAGACCGGTGAATTGGCAAATTTAAGGATCATCGCGGTAGTAGCCTGATCACAGCGGATTACTTTAGCCAGATCGTCCGCGCCGGAATCAGGATCCTGAGCGATATTCTGAATCTTCACAAAGCGATCAGGTAACGAAGGCAAATCCTCACTGAATTTCAGCAACTCAAGGGTGGAATTTCTGTCAAATCCTGATGTAGTCATAGTGGCGATCATAGTGGGGGGACAAGCAATTATCAGGCCAATATCAGAGTCGTCATCAGAATACATGCACGGCCAAACCACTCAGGAATTCATACACTGGAAAGACAACCATCCTGCCAAGCACGAAATCCAGCAAAGGTGATGCGGCCAGCGCTGTCATCAGCAACCATGTGTACCGGCCATTAAAATAGCGCCGGATAACATGGCCTGCCGGACTTTTCAGCAGACATTCACCCACCAGTTGACCCGGCAACGGCAACAAATGCAGGCACGCCATACACAGATTGAAAAACATCAACACCTTGGCCCACCAGTGATGCAACGGTGGCAATCCGGTTGGTGCCTGATGGTTCAGGCTCCAGGTAAATAGCATAAATCCCAGCATACAAAGCAGCACATGGGCGCTAAAACGAATCGCTGCAGTTTTGACGCCCGATGTCAGAGAATTTGGCAGTGCGATAATCAAACCGCGATGAAAGGCGATCGAAGCCAGTAGCGGCAGCCACGCGCCTCGCCAGTTGATGGCGAAAAACGGGTGCGGAATAGGTGTCCTGGTCAAACGGGATTCAGCCAGAACCACAAGAGTGAGAGAAATCAACACCGGCAAGCTGTATAAAATCAATTGCCGGATCACAATCGTCAACCACGTATCCATCAGTTGCTCCACCCGTCTGCCATCGCATCATTCATGGTGGAAATGTGAACCACTCCGCCACGAAGGGCAAGGCGTCACTTGCAAGGTGTTTTTCATTGTGCTTCAGCTAGCCTGCCCTGCATGGTAACGCATCAATCCCTGAATCGAATTCGGTTGTTTTATGCCGCCTATTTTGCAGCCATGGGTTTGATTCTGCCGTTTTTTCCGGTTTATCTGGATGGGCGCGGGCTCGATGCCGCCATGATCGGCTTGATGACCGGGCTGCTGGCTCTGGCCAAAGTCATCGCACCGCCATGGATTGGTCATACACTGGATCGGCAGCCAGACATTCGCCTGCACCGGTTTATTATGCTGGCATCCTGCATGGCGGCAGTCACCGTCATGGCGATTGGTCTTGTCCTGAATCTGTATCTGCTGGCGGCCATGATATTATTATTCGGTATTTTCTGGGCCGCCGTATTACCGCTGACCGATGGTTTATCCGTATCGGTATCCGAAAGCAATGCCGCTGATTATGGTCGGCTGCGAGTCTGGGGTTCAATGGGCTTTGTGGTCACATCACTGGCTGGCGGCTTCTGGCTGGTCGGCCCCGATATGACCACTTTTCCGGTCGTTCTGGCCATACTCATGCTGGTACTGGCATTTGCAGCCCAGGGTTTCCCCAGGCTGGAGCCTCCAACGGATTCGGATGCAGGGCGGCAACGATTCTCAGCGCCATTTTATCTGTTGTTGGCCATTGCCTTCATCATGCAGGTCTCCCATGGTGCCTATTACGGATTTTTCAGCCTGTATCTGGCCAAAGCAGGATTCTCCGGCTGGCAGGTCGGCATGTACTGGGGCATTGGCGTTATCGCCGAAATTATTTTGATGTGGCAATGGTCGCGTTCAATTCAACAGGCCGCAGCGCCGCTTGTATTCAGCCTGTGCCTGCTGCTGGCCGCATTGCGCTGGCTCGGTATCGGGCTCACCACCGATGCCGTTCTTCTGGTCGCGATGCAACTGTTGCATGCGGCCAGTTTTGCCGCATTTCATGTGGCTGCGATTGCCTGGATCAAACGACTGGCACCAGCCGGGCGTCACAGTGCGGCGCAGGGATTATATTCCGCCGCCGGATTCGGCCTCGGCAGCACCATCGGTATCATGGGATGTGGTCTGATTTCCGGCAGTTTTGGCTATAGCATGGCTTTTTTTATCTGCGCCGGCATTGCGCTCTTGGGTATTCCAATGGCGCTGATGTTGCCGAAAAACCAATCAGTATAATTTCCTGTAGCCAGCTTCCCGATACACTGAGGATGAAGGAATAAATTTAAAATCCACTCAAATGACTCTGGCCAGCTGCACGCCCAGCCAGGTAAGCAGCAGGCAAACCACCACCTGTCCGGCAATATTACCGAAAGCCAGTGAAAATGCGCCCTCCTGCAATAAACGTACTGATTCGAGTGAATAGGTGGAAAATGTCGTGAACGCACCCATGAAACCGACCGTGATGGCCAATCGTATTAATTCATTGGCAGTCGAGCGTTCAATCAGCCAGACAAACAGAAAGCCGAGCAGAAAACTGCCCAGTGCATTCACCGCGAACGTACCCCATGGGAAAGCTCCGCCAGCCATTTTTTGCACACCTGATGCCATCAGCCAGCGCATTACTGCGCCTGCCGCCCCGCCGATCGCTACGGCTGAAAGTTGTTGAATCATGACCCCTGCCTCAGCTTCGCCCTGCGCTCCTGCAACCATTCCATGCGCTCCTTGAGCGAGCGCTCGAAGCCGCGCCCGCCAGGCTCATACAGCGCTGTCACTTCCACGCCGTCCGGGAAATGCTGCTGATTCACAACAGCATCCTGACTATGATGAGCATACTGATAACCAGCCCCGTTGCCCACCTGCTTCATCAGCTTCGTCGGCGCATTGCGCAAGTGTTTCGGCACATCGCTATCCTGTGTTTTACGGGCCAGCTTGCGCGCTGCTTTTTCGGCCATGTAAGCGGCATTGCTTTTGGCTGCCAACGCAAGATAAATCACTGTTTCAAACAAGCCCTGCTCACCTTCGGGAGAGCCGAGAATCTCGAACATCCGATGCGCATCGAGCGCCACGCTCAAGGCTTTCGGATCTGCCAGACCGATATCCTCGGTGGCCATCCGAATCAAACGCCGGGCAATATATAACGGTTGTTCGCCCGCCTCCAGCATGCGCGCCAGCCAGTAAACAGCAGCATCGGCATCGGAATCGCGCACGCATTTGTGCAGCGCTGAAATCAGATCATAATGGGCGTCGCCATCTCGATCATAGCGCGCCGCCCGTCTTAAATTCTGTGCAGTAGCATCGTTCTTTGTCCAGTGGCGGTGGGAATCAGCGTCAAACAACGCATCCAGCGCATTCAGGGCGTAGCGTGCATCGCCATCAGCGTTGTGCGCCAGCTCCCGCAATGCCTCCGGCGCAACATCAAAGGCAGGCGAAGCTTGTTGAAGGTGACCACAGGCACGACTTAGAATTGATTCGATTTCATCGGATTCCAGTGCATTGAGCACAATCACCCGACAGCGTGAAAGCAGCGCATTATTCAGTGAAAAAGACGGGTTTTCAGTCGTAGCACCGACCAGAATCAATGTGCCATCTTCAATGTAAGGCAGCAAGACATCCTGCTGCGCTTTATTAAAGCGGTGAATTTCATCCAGAAATAACAGCCACGTGCGTCCCTCGCCCCGCGCCTGTTTGACCACGGCCTGAATTTCCGCCTTACCAGCGGATACGGCGGATACATGTGAAAAGGGTAAAGCGGCCGCTTCGGCCATCAGCGATGCCAGCGTAGTTTTGCCAACGCCGGGCGGCCCCCAGAAAATGCAGGAGCAACAACGCCCCTGATGGATCATATTGGCAAACCATGAATCTGACCGGGTTAAATCCCGCTGACCGGCGATATCGTTCAGACTGCGCGGGCGAATCCGACTGGCCAGAGGCTCGGCAAGTTCCGTCACCTGAGGCTCCAGTAAGGAAACCTGCCTACTCACACCTATTCAAACAGGCCGGAAACTGACACAATAAAAGTCTGTCTGCGGTCGCGATAGATGCCTGCATAAGCGCCGGTAGCCGTATTCTTGCTATAATAAACATACTGATAGGCAGCATCCATATGCATACCGAACAGATCAGCGCCGACGCCCATGCTGATACGGTGGCTACTCTGATCAGCAATCAGCGGACTAAAATTCTGACTGCGATTGGCAGCCTGATCATAGGCGTAACCGATACGGAACTGGGCGCTCTCACGCCATGACCAGCTTAGGCCGGTCATCACCGTCAGGGTATCGCGCAAATTCATCGGATTCGGTTGTGAAATCAGGCCGGCCTTGACAATATTCATGTCCTTCAGGGCAGACCAGCGCGTCCATTTCACATCGGTTTCCAGATGCCAGACATCGGCAAAATCATGTGCAATACCAACGCTGACAGTATCCGGCAATCTGAACGACATCGAATCATTGGCCTGTCCTGATACATTGACGCGTGCGCCCGAGCGTAACATCGCACCAACAGACCATGCCGATCGCGGTTTCCACATGATTGAAGCATGGCCGCCAAAAGAAGTAAAAGAATTACCCTGAAAGGATTGCGCGCCCTGCGACATGGTGGCACGGGTAATATACCAGTCACCACCGGCACCGATGGCCAAATCGCTATTCAGGGCATAAACAAAATCTACCGTGCTATGATCCACCGTCAGCTTGGTAATGCCTGAAGCGCTGCGGCCAGCAGTGCCGGGGAAGGCTTTATCCCAGTCGTTATTGGCAATAAACAGCGGAGAAAAACCAAAGCCGGCTGCCAGGCGTCCGTCACGCGGCACCCACGTTGCATAAAGCGAGCCGGTAAATGGTTCGACACCGTTATTGGGCGCATTCACCAAAGCGTTTGCAACGGACGAGTCCCGATAATCCAGTCGGCCCGTACCCATCACAGACACGCCGGACTGCCAGGCAATGCCGGCCGGATTGTAAATCAATGCAGATGCATCATTGGCTGTCGCCACAAAAGCATTGGCGACTCCGGCTGCGCTGGCTGATTGGTTGGGCTGCTCAAAACCGGCGGCCTGCGCCTGACCCAGCCCCACCAGCATGGCGCTACAAATAATTAAAACTCGTTTCATGGGTATCCCTTCATCTCTATTTGCCACCAGAGCGCAAATCCAGCACATCCACATCGGCAGGCGGCGTGAAGCTAAATAAATTTGCAGCCGGTGCAATGTAGGAGCATTTTGATAAACGCATGCGATTGCGATTGCCGAGCATATCTTGCCGCTCAATATATGCCAGATCGCCATATTTTGAGAAACCCAGCCACACTTTGGGAGACTTTTCGATGCTCACCTGAAAACGACGGATATCCAGCTTTTTATCGTATTCCCGTTTCAACACCTTGATTTCAGACAGTTTGATTTGTCCGTTCAACAAGCGCATCAGCGCCGGATCGACAGCATCCAGATTATTCAAGCGCTCCGCCTGCATCAAATCCGGCTCGTAATGCCAGATAGACTGGCCATCGCCCAGATAGAGTTGCGCGTACGGTTTCTCATACTGCCAGCGAAAGCGCTTCGGTTTCAAAATCGCCAGCGTGCCTGCATAATGTTGCCCGCCGCCATCGCTGAACACCATCAACTGGTCAAAGCGACAGGAAAAACCGGGCAGTTTGGTCATACGTTTGATGCTGTTTTGAAAAAAATTATCCTTCTGGTTTTTATGCCCGTCCAGTTGCCATTCCTGCTTGACCGTGGCGGCAGTTGTACTGCTTGCAAACAAACCCAGCAGCGATAAAATCATCAGCGTACGCCCTATCATTCGAACACGCCTCCACCATCCTGTTCCGAACGGGACAGCACCTTGCGAATACCACCCGAACCCGGCGGAGTCACCAGACCATCACGCTCCATCTGTTCCACCAGCCGACTGGCGCGATTGTAACCAATGCGCAAATAACGCTGCACCATCGACACCGAGCAATTACCCTTCTCAATCACCAGCGCCGCAGCTTCATCATACTTTTCATCTTGCTCTTCACCGCCAGAGCCTGCGCCTGCATCCGCATCAGCCGGATTCGGTGCCTCAAACACTTCCTCGCGATAATCCGGTTTGCCCTGCCCTTTCAGGTGTTCGACCAGATCCATGACCTCGGTATCGGAAACAAAAGCGCAATGCACCCGCTTTAAATTACGTGCGCCGCTGAGAAACAGGCTATCGCCCATACCCAGCAACTGCTCCGCTCCCATCTGATCGAGTATGGTGCGCGAATCAATTTTGGAGGATACCTGAAACGATAAACGACTCGGTAAATTCGCCTTGATCAAACCGGTAATGACATCCACGCTGGGACGCTGGGTAGCCAGAATCAGATGCAAGCCAGCCGCCCTCGCCTTCTGGGCGATTCTACAAATAGCCTGCTCCACTTCTTTACCGGCCACCATCATCAAATCAGCCAGTTCATCAATGACAATCACGATCTGAGGCAAACGCTCAGCCCCTTCCTGCTTTTCCGCCGCCTTGTTGTAACTCTCCAGATTGCGCACTCTGGCTTCGCTCATGAGCTGATAGCGCCGCTCCATTTCATACACGGCCCAGTTCAGCGCCTTGGCCGCCTTGTGCGGATTGGTCACGACAGGGACAAGCAGATGCGGAATATCATCGTACATCGACAATTCCAGCATTTTCGGATCGACCAGAATCAAACGCAAATCCTGTGGCGATTTGGTCATCAGAATGGAGCAAATCATGGTGTTTACCGCCACCGATTTACCCGAGCCAGTGGTGCCAGCCACCAGCAAATGTGGCATCTTGGCCAGATCTGCCACCACCGGATGGCCCGAAATATCTACCCCGAGCGCCAGCGGCAAACTCAATCGTTTGTTAGAAAATTCACGGCTCGAAAGCACTTCATGCAACACCACCATTTCGCGGGTTTCATTGGGAATCTCAATGCCAATCACATTCTTGCCGGGAATATTACCGGCCACGCGTACGCTGATCGCCGCCATCGAACGAGCCAGATCATCCTGCAAGGCCACGATACGATTGATCTTCGTGCCCGGTGCCGGTTCCAGTTCAAACTGCGTGACGACCGGGCCCGGCTGCACCGCAATCACCTGCCCTTCGACCCGATAATCCAGTAACTTTTTCTCCAGCATGCGCGCAATCGCCTGCAACGATTCCGGATCAAGTTCATGCTGCTTGCCCTCACCGCGATCAAATAAACTCAGCGATGGTAGTTTATATCCGGAATCTGCCGGCTCCTTAAATGCCAGTTCGGTTTGTTGCTCCTGTTTGGCGCGGCGCGATACGCTCACTTTTGCAGCTTTCGCTACATCCGGTTCCGATTCGGCAATGTGAACGGGTCGCTTCTTGCGCGTCTGTTTGCGTGTTTCGCGTGCTTCAATGCGGTCTTTGCGATCCGAGGCTTTGGAAAAAATATTACCGACCACGCTGCGAATCCAGCCAACGACCAGACTCAAACCGCCATACGCCGTGCTCAACAGCTTGAATAACGACCAGTGGGATGCCGCCACCAGCCCACTGAGCGCCAAGGTCATCAGCAACACATCCCGACCAATATCGCCCAGTGGAATAGACAGATATTTAGCCAGCATAGCGCCCAATGCGCCACCTGATCCAGCCGGCAGCGCCAGCGCATCCAGCACCGAACCGGATGGAATATGGGCCTGAAACATCGCTGCCAGCGACAGCACCACCGGCAACCAGAATAACGATGTCCAGCCAGCCAGCCATGGTGATTTGCCCCATGCGATACGCACCGCCAGCGCGCTCATCAACAACAGCCAGAGCCAGCCTGCATAACCGAATAACTGGTAGATAAAATCAGCCGCATAGGCACCGACAATACCGGCCATATTACCGGCTGCCGTACCCGTTTCATGATTCAGGGACGGATCGGCAGCTGAAAAACTGAACATAGCCAGCGTTAGCATGATAGCCATGCCGCCAATCAACAGCGCCAGCGCTTCACGCGTTAGCATACGAACATCCATCAGATTTTCAGTACGACAGGCAATACCATCGGCCTGCGCCCGATATGTTTACGGCACCAGCGACGCAGGAATAATCGCACTTCTTCGCGGGTTACATCCAGATCGGCCAGTAGTTCCCGATCCATATTCTCCAGAAACTGTTGTAACGCAGCCGCCGCTCTTGCCAGCACATCTTCACTGACATTTTCATGCAACACGCCGCGCGCCACCAGTTCAGGCGCATTCAATAGTTTTCCTTCATGCTGACTGAGTAATACGGTGGCGGAAATCATGCCGTCATCGGCCAGTATGCGGCGATCCCGCAACACAATACCGTCAACTTCATCCCGAATTTCGCCATCAACAAAGACTGCTCCGGCATGGAAATCCGGCCCGGCCTGAATGCGCTGTCCATCCACTTCCACGCAGTGCCCGTTTTCGGCAATGATCGTATGATCAAACGGGATGCCTGTAGCCAGCGCCAGATCGCGATGTTCAATCAAATTCCTGTATTCACCATGTACCGGATAGAAAAACCTGGGCCGGGTTAACTGCATCATCATTTTCAACTCATGCGCCTGAGCATGGCCGGATACATGCAATGGCGCCTGACGAGCATGTATGACGCGCGCCCCGCGCCGATAAATATGATTGTATAAACCTGCGATCACACGCTCGTTGCCGGGAATATTGCTGGATGAAAAAATCACCACATCGCCCGTGCCGATGGTCACGCCCCTGAATCGGCCCTGCGCCAGTCGGGCCAATGCCGCCCGCGATTCACCCTGCGAGCCGGTAGCGATAATCAGCAATTCGGAATCAGGGACATTACCAATCTGTTTGATATCGACCATGGTTCCAGCCGGTACGTTCAGCCGGTTGAGCGTATGGGTAATATCCATATTGCGTTCCAGACTACGCCCGGCCACCGACACCTTGCGCCCATTGGCGACTGCGGCATCAATAATCTGCTGAATGCGGAACATATTGGAAGCGAAGGTGGTCACCACCACCTTGCCCTTGCACTGACTCACCGCCTGTTTCAAAGCCGGGCCGACAATGCGTTCGGACGGGCCGCTGCCGGAGCGCGTGGCATTGGTGGAATCGGAAGCCAGCAAAATCACGCCTGCATCACCCAGTTGGGAAAAGCGATGGATGGCGGTGGTGCGCCCATCAATCGGAGCCGGATCAATTTTGAAATCGCCGGTATGGATAATCACGCCGAGTTTGGTGTGAATAGCAATCGAAACGGCATCCATAATCGAATGCGTCACCGGCACGCCTTCCACCCGGAACGGGCCGACATTCACGTAATCGCCATTTTCGGGCAGAGCTCTCAAATCACCCTTATAACCACGTTCGGTCAGTTTGCTGCGTACCAGCGCCAGCGTTACTTCAGTGCCATATACCGGCAGTTTCAATTTCGGCAGCAAATGCGGCAAAGCGCCGATATGATCTTCATGGCCATGGGTTAACAACAGGGCATGGATATTCAGGCCCAGCTCATCGAGCGCAGAAATATCCGGCACCACCACATCGACACCGTGCTGCCCCGGCTCGGGAAAGCCCATACCGCAATCGACAATGACCGCATCATCATCGACAGCATACACCATCATATTCTTACCGAATTCGCCAACGCCCCCAAACGGGAAACAACGCAGTACCGGATCACTCATTTAAACTCCTCAAATCCAACCGACAAACGCTATGAAGCGCAGCTTCAAACACCGTGTTCTCTATCACAACATAATTATGCATCATACCATCCCTAATTCGTCATCACCGTAACTCAAGCAGCAAAAACTGAAACTTAAGCCACGGATTCCACGAATTCCCACTGATTAAGAACCTGAAACATTTTGCTCCAGTTGTCTCTTAATTCGTGTTCATTCGTGTCATTCGTGGCCGCTTTTTTTTTGCCCATTCACTACTGATTTAAACCCTCGCCCACAAGACGAGTACGCTTCTCATATTCTTGTCTCAAGCTGCCCCACGGCTGCCCGGCTTGATAGCAGGCAGTACGCCTGCCCGGCAAATCGGGCAATCATCGGCGGCATGCGTTTCCACGCTCAGTTCAATCGTCGTGGCATAAGGCACATCAAAACGCCCCGCTTCATCCGGCGCACGATCCACCACGGCCAACACCTGTACCGGCTTGCCGCCATGTTGACGCAGCACAGCCATGCATTCGCATACCGAACCGCCAGTGGTAATCACATCTTCCACCACCAGAATTCTGGCAGCCTCGGGAATGGAAAAACCGCGCCGCAGTTGCATCTCCCCCTCTTTACGTTCGGTAAACATAAACGGCTTGTTCATCAATCTGGCCACTTCCTGACCAATCACCAGCCCGCCGATAGCCGGCGACACGACCAAATCGATCTGTTCTGCATCATCGACTTTGCCAATCAATTCCTGCGCCAGTTCAGTCGCGTGGTCGATATTCATCAGCACCAGCGCTGATTGCAGATAACGAGCTGAATGGCGTCCGCTGGAGAGAATAAAATGCCCGTTCAGCAAGGCCCCTGCATCTTCATACATCGCCAGAATTTCATGTTCATTCATAGTTTTAATCCTTTTTTGCCTTTCCTCTGCATAACTATGCGTACTCTGTGGTGAAAGTCCTTTGACTATTCATATTCCCTCAGCAACGAACCTGCGAGCACACTACACCGCCATGAATTGTGCGGCAGTGTAACAGCTTCCCCCAAAAGCCTGAACCTTACACCTTTACGATGGGTTCATGACAACGATTCACAATGCCCCAACAGGTGGTGAAAGAATGACGCAGACTATGGCTGCTGTCCGGTATTTACCGAATCAGGATGTTATCACCCTTACCCATTTTGGGATCAGCGCCTGGGAAATTGATCAGCAGTGTCGATGCTCCGCGCATGGCCGCGCTCATGGTGTGATCCATCAGAGCGTTGTGGGTACTGCGATCAGCAGGCGATACAAGATCAAACGTGCTCGCACCGGCAACGGGCACGC
>CAZKME010000026.1:8112-16585 GCA_964553725.1 uncultured Zetaproteobacteria bacterium | reverse complement strand
TTCAACTGCTAGCTGAAAGCTACTCGCCTAAAGGCGAGGGTTTAAACCTTTTTTTTCGGACGAAGTTAAAACAGAAGCATTCTGCTCTATCGCAAGCCCCAGGCAGGCGCGATCGGCCAATGAAAGTCCAAACGGTTTGCTGTCAGACCAAAGACTTGCTGCAATCTCAGCCTGCTCAACTGAAAAAGGGATGATCGTTAACCCAAGCTCTTCAAGCAAGCTCCGTACTGTTTCGGCATCCATACCTTTTTGCCTTATCTTTTGAGCAACCTCGCTCCAGTTCACTGTGCCAATACAAGCCTCAGCCATCACAATCTGAACTGCTTCCCAGCCTGCTTCCTTATGCAGATACGCCAGCAGTGCAGAGGCATCAAGTATCGTTTTCATACCTGATTTTCGGCTTGTGCTGCTGCTCTGCGTTCAGAAACAAGTTCGTCTACCAAACTGACTTCTTGCGGAAGATCATGGAACATTTTCCACAAGCGGGACTCGATAGCTTCCCTGCGCTCCAGCACCAGACTGTCTCCCACTTTGCGTGCCACCAAACAATCACCCTGGTTCAGATTCAAAGCCTTACGCAAAGCTGCCGGGATCACCAAACGCCCCTGTGCGCCAAGCTGCACTTCATTAAATACTGCCATGCGTGCCATACAAGCCTCCTTGTGCCATTATTTTCACATTATGGCACAAGGTTACATATTGTGTCAAAAAATCGTAGTGTTTTTTGACTCTGCATGAGCCATTGTATCAACGAACCCTACTCATGCCCCGGTAATAACAGCCCTGACATGGACATGTCCGGGTGCATCAGCAGCCTGCAATTTCAGCATCTTTAAACCCAGATGGTGACCGGCCAGCGCATGGATAAAACGCAGCGTGCCATCATAGGGCGCATCTTTCATATAAATCATCAACTGCTCATGCCCATCGGGCGAATTGTTCGGTTTGATGCGGGTCATAAAGCTTCTGACCTGAGTTTGACGCGCCATGCGTTCAACCAGCGTTAACAGATTTTCGGCAGCCGTACCTGCCTTCTTCTGTTCAGCGGCATGTTGTTTCAGATAACGCGCCAGCGCTTTGGCCTCTGTCGCCTGCGCCTGAACCTGCGCCAGTTCTACACGCAAAGCCTGCTGCCTGTCCTGAAGCGGCAATAATAACCCGAACACCATGAACATCAGGGGCAACAGGATGGCAGCGGCAAGCACGATATGCTGCTCTCTGGCTTCAAGTTGCTGATAACGCGGCAATAATTGCTCTTCAATGCGCTGGCGTATAACGCTGAAATTCATTCCCGCCCCCATCACCATGCCATCCTGAACTGCACCTGCTGACCGCTGATATCCGTATCCCGCACAACCACGGTTACGCCTGTTTCCTGTTGTAATGCCTCGCGAACCTTGTTCATGGTCTGCAAATCTTTCACCTGCCCGCTCATCATGATTTTCCCGTGTTCCAGTGATAATAGCTTGATTTTCCACGGTATCTGCTGATAGGCCCGCTGTATGCCAACCACCTGCCGCAACCATGAATTCGCACCGTTGCCCTGCCCGGCAGATGCTCCGCCACGCGCACCGCCTGCCGCCTTGCGCAACTGCGCCAACGCATCAATCATCACTTTCTCGTCCGGCAAGCCCTGATGAAATGATGCAATCACGCGCTGCTGCGCTGCGGCCAACTGAACATCCAGCTGGTGATTCTGCCACATCATGCCGAGCGCCCATATCACAACCAGCCCGACAGCAATGCCAAGGCTTCGATACCACGGCTTCAGCTGACCGAACCCGCTTCGGGAATGCCAGCGCCCATGCCGGAAATTCAGACCGGCAGTCCATTCAATCGCCAGATTCGCATGATGCCGGGAAGATAGATCTGCCAACTCGACCAGCGTTCCCTGCCACGACGAAAGATTCAATGCCGCATACAAATCCGGCGGCAAACGCCCGATGGCGCTTGAAATCGCTTCGTCATTCTGCGCACCGTCATTCTGTACATCCTCATTCTGTGCATCCTCATTCTGTATATCTTCTTTCTGTACATCCTCTTTCTGTGCATCCATATTCTGCCAGCCCATGGACTGCAACGAACGGTTGATATTTTCCGCCAGCGCCGCCCACTGCCCGTCGGCTAACGCTTCTCCGGCCCAGTTCAGGCGTCGCATGCCGCGCCAGTATCCCTCGCTATCATTGCCGTGCCAGACCCCGAAAAAAACACCTGAGGCATCCACATCAAATACAGCCACCGGCTCTCCGCCAAAGTCATCACGCAACTGCGCGTTCAGCCGACCCCATATATCCACACTGAGCGTTTGCAGTTGCTGCCATGCATCAAGCCCATCAATCTGTTCGTGAACAGACTCCGGCAATCCAAACATCATGCCTGAGACTCCATTCTCACTCCGACCAGCTTGCCAGGCCAGCCACCAATCCTGTGCATCCTCTGCCGTGCATTCTTCCAGTTCCTGAGCCAGCACATCCTGATCAATCAGGCGAACATTGGGCAGCGGCAGAGAAAATGTCCGGCTCAACACATGCTCCACCGGCAACAACAATGACCCAACCTGACTGCCTTCCGGCAACGCAGGCAGCAGCAATGCAGACGCGCTATCCAGCGTTATATAATTTCCAGCCGCATCCATAGCCAGCCAGCTTTCGCCATCATAGCTGACAGTTAACGCGCGGCTTCCTGACTCACTCATAGCTTCGTCCCCCGGCTTCCAGCACCGGCTTTAACAGCGACGGGCGCAACATCGCGGCTAGCGCGAGCGCTGGATAACAGGATTATTTTTCCTGTCTGACCTGCCCCTGTTTGTCGCCTTAACATAAATTTCTCCCTTAACGCCACGCGCCCGAAACGCGCCTCTGTTCGCACCATAAAGATATCACTGGCAACGCTCAAGTAGGCCTTATTCACACCCTTCGCCCACAGCCTGTTTTGCAAGGCCGCCGCAACGCTGTCAAATGGTCGTTCGCCAATAAACGCTTCAGCATCGGCGGCTGTCATTTCCGGCATCATCGCCATTAATACTCTCGCCCCGGCCGTATTGATATTGATGGTGGAAAAACCATTGGCCGGTACGTCGCGCACCACCGTCGCCGTCGCCAGCAGGTTAACAATTTTGTCATCGAAACCACGAATCAGATGCAGTTCCTGCCAGCGATCCAGCGGCGCATTCTCGACATGATAATCCCGATCGAAATAAGCGGAATCTTCCATGCCGCCCACACCATGCGGCCGGTCATCGGCATCCATCCAGTCGATCAAGGCGTCCACCAGCCCCTGATCCAGTTCCAGCAGGGTGAACAACGCCTTGACCTGTTTCTCGACAACAGGCACGACTTTACCGTTTTTATCAACCAGCGCATTGAGATTGATAAAGCGGTTCGTATCGACAATGTGCCCCAATACGCTGCCGTCATCAATCGCAAAAGGCGGACTGTCCTGAGCCCAGATTTCATCCAGATCATCCGTCAGGCTATCCCTGCCATCATCCCTGAGAATTTTAGCCGATAATACCAACGCCGACCGGCTGGCCTCTTCGGCCCATACAACATCCTGTGTGTTTTCGGCCCGGCGCAGAGACAACATATCTTCATACGCCGCCGTCACCGCCCAGGTGCTGATTAATGCCACCAGCCCCAGCACAATAATTAACGCCGCACCGCGTTCCCGATGCTGAGCATCAGTTTTCGATTGAAACAGCTTCATCATAGCTCGCTGCCTGCCAGCACCGGCATCAACCATTGCCGCTGACCTGTCGGATTATCGTCAGCCGTGGATTTCATCGTCACACGCACTGCTTTGGGCCAGACAAACGTCTTGCCGCTGAAATTCCAGTCCTGTCGCCAGTTGCCCTGCTGATCCCATATTTCCACCGACCATGAAGCCACCTTGCCAAAATCCCAGCGTATCGGCTCGACATAATCACGCGCCAGCAATGAACGCGACTCGCGTATTAAATGGCCATTGTCTTCATCAATAAAATAATGCACCCGACTGATCGCCTGCATGCCGGGTTCCCGCACCAGCAACCAGAGTTGATCAAGCTCGATATCGCCCCGGTTATCATTGCGGATTCGAATCGGCGCAAGCTTGTTCGTATCCGCCTGTGAGCCCTGCTTTAACACATTCGTTTGCGGCGCAGCCGACAAATAGCGCAAATCCAAACGCAGTTGCCTGGCCACCCAGCCGGATTTCTCTTGCGTCAGTCGCACCTTATTGAGAATCTCGAAACCATTACCCGCAGTCCCCAGCGCGGCATAAGAAAGCCCTGCAATCAGTGCAAAAACGGTCAGCGCCATCAACACTTCAAGCAGCGTAAAGCCCCGCTGTTGTTCTAATTCATGATAGCAGTTCAGCACAGTGGACACATTACCGGACTTCCCTGAACAGAAACACCGCCACTTTCGGCTCATTGGGCGCTTTGACGCTGACATTCAGGCGCATAAATCCATCCAGCATGGTTTTTTCGCTCCAGCTGCGCCATTCAAGCTGGATATTTCCCGCTTCAATCACCCCCTGCTGTTCATCGAGGCTGGGCGAAACAATGCTCAGCTCGGTCAGCTTGTTGCGGGCGCTGTCCATGGCCAGTTCATGCATGGACAAGGTATGTTGGATATTGGCAGATGAACCGAGACGGCCCATCAACACGACCAGCGCCGTCGATGCAATCATCAGCGCCACCAGCGCCTCAATCAGTGTAAAACCAGTTTCTCCGGTAGTAGTATTAGTCATCTTTCTTGATCGCAATACCGCCCGGGCCGGGGCGAACTTGAACCGTAAGCTGACGGCCACCGGCAGGCTCAGACGATAGAATGATATCAACAATCTTCCTGATTCCTTCAGGTGCGAACAGCACATCGGCAAGCACCGCTTCCCGGCCTTTTTTTTCTGCCTCCGTAGCTTCTTTCAAGGGCGGCGAAGGCCTGACTTCAATCACCTGAAACCCCTCCGGCAGACGATATTCCTGATATGGTTGCGTTTGCAGCGTCTGCCATGCGCCTTGTTGGCTGGCGGACTGAAACTGATAGCTGTGCTGGCGAAATCTGACCCGAAACTCATTTCCCGACAGCGTGGCTTCCTCACTGGCCATGCGCATTGCCTGCGCCAGCCTTTTGCCCTCAGTATCTATGGATGCGGAAACAGCAGAAAAATACGAAGGCGCTACCATCATCGCAGTCACCGCCATAATCACAATGACCAGCATAATCTCCAGCAGCGTGAAACCGGATTCAGCGTATTTATCCTCTTGACTGTTCACTCGCTCACACCACACAGGAAAACATCGAACCGTGAATAAAGAAACAACACCAGAGCGGGGAAGTAAATCGCCGTTCACGACTTTTGCAAGTGGCTCGCCAAGCTAGCTTTAGTCTTCGATCCTCATCTGCGTCCATTCGCGTCCATTCGCGGTTCACGTCTATGACTTACTGCCAGTTGCCAATATCCGCATCGAAACCGGCACCGCCAGCCTGCCCGTCCGCACCATAGGAGAGAATATCGAAATCGCCATGCACGCCGGGCGACAGGAAGACGAAATCGTTGCCCCACGGATCTTTGGGGAGCGAATCCATATAACGTTTGCCATCCTTATCGGCGGTCGCCAGCGCCTGCAATCCACCGGAAGCGGGATATTTACCATGCTGAAGCCGATACAGCTTCAGGGCCTGTTCGATATTTTTCATCTGCACCTTGCAGGCGTCCACCTTGGCCTCATCGGCACGTTCCAGAAAACGCGGCGCCACCAGCGCCGCCAACACCCCGATAATGACCAGCACCACCATAATCTCCAGCAGCGTAAAGCCTTTTTCATCACGCCCCCGGCTTATTTCCAATTTGTTAACTTGCATGCCAGCTCCTCTCATTTTATTTTGCATATAATAGTTTGCATTTTACAGTATTATCACAAAGAGGCTACTAACTCGGACGACTCATGAATAGTCCGAGCTAATGGCAACGTATAATGACTACTTGATGCCAGTCTCACTTTAGGCAGAGTCATCCGCGCATGAATACGCCCAATGATCCACACACATGGCTGAATAAACATGGCGATTACCTCTATCGCTATGCTATGTCGCGCCTGCATAATGAAGAACTGGCGCAGGATATGCTACAGGAAACCCTGTTGGCTGGCTGGAAGGGATATAGTAAATTTGCCGGCCAATCGTCCATTCGAACCTGGCTGGTGGGTATTTTAAAGCACAAAATCATCGATCATATCCGTCGTGAAATTCGTGGCCGCAACCTGACCGAGTCGGTAGAATCTGATCCGACCTCAACCTATTTTAATGCCAATGGCAGCTGGAATGAATCGCCCGCCGCATGGAAAGATAATCCGGAAGACCTGTGCAGCAGTGATGAATTTCATCAAGCTCTGGAGCAGTGCATCTGCAAATTACCGGGAAAACAACAACTTGTATTCCGCATGCGCGATATTGTCGGCGAAGATACGCCGACCGTCTGTAAGTGTTGCGATATAACTTCGACCCACTTGCACGTTCTGCTGCACAGAGCGCGACTGGCGCTACGTCGGTGCCTGAATACGCACTGGTTTGGAAAAGGATCACAGCCATGAAAAAATCCTGTCATTACGCCAGCCGATTGGCATCCGATAGTCTGGATCGTCCACTGAGCCTGTGGGAGCGTTTAAGACTAAAACTGCATTTGTCGATATGTAGCAATTGCCAGAACTGCGATAATAACCTGAAACTGATGCATCAAATCAATGCATTGATGAGAAGCAATGATTACGGTCATATTCGTTTATCCGAACAACAGCAAATGAAACTGCATCAAGCACTGGACGACAATCAATCATCAGGGAACGCTGATAGTGCAGGGGTGAGTGAGCAAATCCCCCATTCTTAACGAGGACTGCTGCGTTGCGCTTTCTTGCAATGGAACAACCATTACTTCAAGAGCACGCCTTGCATATAACCACCGGGAGACTCGCTGTGGCGCGATTTGTGGGTAAAGGGCAGAGCTAACTAACCTTGGCCGGCAGTTCCACGCTCCAGATATGAAATCCTTTCACCCTTCCCTTCACTTGATGCAGGCGGCTGTTTTCCTTGTTTATCTTACGATCTGAATGAAAATAAACCCTGCCATTTCTGGCAATTTCGGGAGCTCCATCCCGGCCATGATCATGGGTCAACCGGGTCAAACCACGGCCATCGTGACCAATAAGCCAGATATCCCAGTTTACTTTGCCTGACTGATGCGTATCGGCGAGGCTGTGACTGGATTTGACTTGTTTGCCTCGATTCGATGTGAAGGCAATCCATTTGCCATCCGGGCTCCATGTTGGCTGAACATCAACATGGCGACCTTCTGTTAATTGAATCAATTCAGAACCATCGATATTCATCATGAACAGATGCCAGCTTCGTTCCACCTGCATGGAAAATACCAGCCGCTTGCCATCAGATGACAGTGCCGGATTCACACCTGACGTGAGTTTACGCTCGGCGCCATTTTTACCAATTCGAACCAGATACGGCAACTTGCCACGCACTTTCCAGTTGTTGAAATCAGGGCCGACGCTTTTATAGCCTGCCGGGAACGTCTGTTTCGGGTCTGCATTCAAACGGACTGCAATGATACTGCCATCATCAAGCACAACAGGGCTTTTCAGGTCGCCGTCCAGGCGCTGGAGACGACGAATAACACCACCGGCCACCGGCTTTTCCCACAAACCCAGACTATCAGCACGGTAAGATAAAAATGTCACGGTATCACTGCCCAGCCAGGCTACGGATTCAAACGCCTGAGGATCATCTTCACTGACAAGGTTGAGCGGGTCGCCATTTTCAAGCAGGCGTCGCGTAATCACCGGTTTTCGGCTTTTGCCGGAAGCAACCAGAAAATATTTTCCATCCGGAGACAAGCGGGGATACATCTCGTTTTCACCCGGCTCAAGCGTGACCAGTTCAGCCGGCTCTGATATATCCGCCCCGGATGCAGAAAACACCTGAGATGGCGCGACTGTATCCTGTAGCCAGTCCATCAGATCCTGCGCCTGCAATGACGGCATATAAGCCAGCATTGCAGCTGCCAGCCACACAGTTCTGCGCATCATGCTGGCATGCTCATTGCGCTTGCTGGCTTAATTTTTCCGCTTTCCCATATCGATTGATGACTATTGTAACTGGAGTCGCCAGATATTCCAGCCGGAAGTCGTAGCCGTTTGCGGCTTGGCGAGACTACGGTCAGAATGGAATGCAATGGTGTTTTCATCCAGCCAGGCAGGGCCGCCATCAACAGCATTGCGGGCATTGGTTAAGCGTGTGATTTGATAGCTTTGCATATCCATCATATAAATTGATGTTCTGGTCACCGTGCCGTTATAATCCCGATTGGAAACGAATGCCAGTTTACTGCCATCCGGACTGAACTGCGGTTCAAAATCGCCATACTTGGAGTCGGTCAACTGTACCAGTTCGCCGCCATCAATGGTCTGCATCCACAAATCGTA
>CAZKME010000026.1:0-8012 GCA_964553725.1 uncultured Zetaproteobacteria bacterium | reverse complement strand
GCCTTAACTGCCTGAAAACCTGATGGCGAAAGTCGCCGATATTGTCTCTGATAACAGATTTATATTAAGAACGTGTTCCAATCTATCGGAAAATAACATTATACCATCTTGACGTCAAAAGTTTCGCCAATGAAACAGTCCTATTCTTTTCTATGTTCTTTATAATAATGAATCAGCCCGTTGGTGGATGAGTCATGGCCCTTTACATCCTCGTAATCATCCAGTTCCGGCAGAATCTTGCGAGCCAGCTGTTTACCCAGTTCCACACCCCACTGATCATACGCATTCACATCCCAGATAATGCTCTGCACAAATGTTTTGTGTTCATACATGGCAATCAGGCCGCCAAGCGCATGCGGGGTTAATTTCTGAAACAGAATCGAGTTGGTCGGTTTGTTGCCCGGAAATACTTTATGCGGCAGCAATGCTTCCAGATCATCGTCACTCAAACCTTCTTCCACCAGTTCTGCACGTACCTCATGCTCATTTTTACCCATCATCAGCGCCTCGGTCTGGGCGAAAAAATTGGATAATAACATCGGGTGATGACGACCGACCGGGTTTTTGGTTTCAACCGGGGCGAGAAAATCACAGGGAACCAGCTTGGTGCCCTGATGAATCAGCTGATAAAAAGCATGCTGGCCATTGGTGCCTGGCTCACCCCAGATAATCGGGCCGGTCGAGTAATCAACAGGATCACCATGATGGTTCACCCGCTTGCCGCTGCTTTCCATATCCCCCTGCTGAAAATAAGCCGGGAAACGATGCATATACTGATCATAAGGCAACAGCGCATGCGAATCGGCATCGAAAAAATTATTATACCAGATACCCAGCATGGCCAGAATAACCGGCACGTTTTCTTCTAACGGCGTGCTGCGAAAATGCTCATCCATATCATGGGCACCGCTGAGTAAATCTTCAAAATTATCCATGCCGATATACAACGCGATGGACAGGCCCACCGCACTCCACAATGAATAGCGACCACCCACCCAGTCCCAAAACTCGAACATATTGGCCGGATCTATGCCGAATGCCGACACCGCACGAGCATTGGTCGATACAGCCACGAAATGTTTGGCGACAGCTGTTTTGGTGCCACCACGGGTCAGGAACCAGTCGCGCGCTGTGCGTGCATTGGTGATGGTTTCCTGGGTGGTAAAGGTTTTGGATACAATCACGAATAATGTTGTTTCGCGGTGCAAATGACGCAGCGTTTCAACCATATGGGTGCCATCCACATTGGAGACAAAATGCATATGTAATTTATCGCGTCCGTACGGAGTCAACGCTTCGGTGACCATCACCGGCCCAAGATCGGAACCGCCAATGCCAATATTGACGATATCGGTAATGCGTTTGCCCGTATTGCCCTTCCATTCGCCGGAACGTACGGCTTCGGTAAAGCTGCGCATCTGCGCCAGCACCCGGTTGACATCCGGCATCACATCCTTGCCGTCCACCATAATCGGACGGTTGGAGCGATTGCGCAGCGCCGTATGCAGCACGGCGCGGTTTTCGGTGTTATTAATCTTCTCGCCATTGAGCAATCGCGCTGTCCAGCCGGAAACATCGCGCGCCCGAGCCAAATCGAACAACATCTGTTTGGTTTCTTCGGTGATAATATTTTTGGAATAATCCACCAGCATATCGCCAATATGAATCGAGTTGTGCTTAAAGCGCTCCGGATCAGTGGCAAACAGGTCTCGCATATGCACCTGCTTCATTGCTCTGGCGTGCTCCGCCAGTTTTTTCCATTCCGGTAACTGCGTCAAATCAGACACGACTCCTCCCCTTCATCTCGATTTCATTCATTTCATTCATTCAATACACGCAGAATAATTTCCATTGCAAAGCCTTTATTCCGCAAAAAACGGGCCTGACGCCGCCAAATCCGCTCATCATCAAAGCGCAATCCGCCCGGATCGCGCGCCATCATTAAATCCTGCGCCGCCTGCATAGCATCGTAACCCTCGCTCAGCTCAGCCAGAGCAGCCTGTAGCGCAGCAGGTTCTGCCCCTTTCTTCTCGGCCCGTTTGGCCGCCAGCCACGGCGCTTCGCCTTTGTTCAAACGCGAGCGCAAATAGCTTTCGGCAAAACGCGCCTCACTGAGATAGCCATCCTGCTGCAACTGATTGATAACAACATTGATAATCGCATCATCAAACGAGCGTCGGCCCAGCCGCTGGCGCATTTCGCGAATGCAAAACTCGCGGTTGGCAAGCAGACGGATGGCATAGTGATACGCCGCCTGCTCTGTTTTATTCAGTGCTCTCCGCCTCGGCACCCATGCCCAGTTCAACCCGCACCTTGGCTTCGACCTCCGCCAGCATGTCCGGGTGTTCCTTCAAAAACTTGATGGCGTTATCACGGCCTTGGCCAATTTTCTCGTTATTTTTGGCATACCACGCACCGCTCTTGTTCACAAAGCCATATTTCACGCCCATATCGAGCACTTCACCGGCATGCGACACGCCCTCGCCATACATGATGGAAAAATTCGCCTGCTTGAACGGCGGTGCCATTTTATTCTTGACCACTTTGACGCGGGTATCATTACCCAATACTTCATCGCCTTTCTTGATCGCGCCGATACGGCGAATATCCAATCGCACAGAGGCATAAAACTTGAGCGCATTGCCGCCGGTCGTGGTTTCAGGATTACCGAACATCACACCGATTTTCATGCGAATCTGATTGATAAATACAATCGTCGTTTTGGAGCGGGAAATCGAACCGGTCAGTTTGCGCAGCGCCTGGCTCATTAAACGCGCATGCAGACCCATGTGAGAATCGCCCATATCACCTTCGAGTTCCGCCTTGGGAGTCAGTGCGGCAACCGAATCGATGACGATAATATCGAGCGCACCCGAACGGGTCAGCATATCCACCACCTCCAGCGCCTGCTCTCCGGAATCAGGCTGGGAAACCAGCAGATTCTCAATATCCACGCCCAGATGTCCGGCATAAATCGGATCAAGCGCATGCTCGGCATCGACAAAAGCGGCCTGCCCGCCGAGCTTCTGCGCTTCTGCAATCGCATGCAGCGCCAGCGTCGTTTTACCGGAAGATTCCGGCCCGTAAATTTCAATGACGCGCCCGCGCGGATAACCGCCGACGCCGAGCGCCGCATCCAGCGCCAGCGAACCACTGGGAATCACATCCACAGCCACATTGGCCTGATCGCCGAGCCGCATCACGGTGCCCTTGCCGAACTGACGTTCAATCTGGCTTAATGCCGTTTCCAGCGCTTTAGCTTTATCTGACATATATTCCCCTCGTCCCATGATTTGAAGCCACCACTAAAATGTTTCCAGTCGCCGATACTGTGGCCCTTCCGGCCTGAGAATAGACTGAAACAGGCTGATATGACCACGAAAAGCCGCTTCTCTGACGCTCTGTTTGCGAACGGTAGCATGCCCGACCCGCCTGCAACAATGGGCAAGACGCTTTAACCCAAAATCCTCAGTTGGTTAGTCATCTCCATCATCATCAACTATCCCTGCCCTTTACCCACAAATCACGTGGGCGTACAAGGCATCGAAACACACCGAAACCACCGGTTTGCGACGATGACTATTTGGAGGCGCGCAACTGAACCTCTTTATCCATCTCTCCGCTGCGCAGCAAAGCAAGATAAGCCTTGAGGGCTGCGGCCACTTTGTCCTGTAATAAATACAAGGCCAGAAAGTTTGGAAAGGCCATGGACAAAAGCAACAAATCGGAGAAATCAAGAATATTGCCGGCGCTGACCAGCGAGGCCAGTACCACAAACATCAGAAAGATAATCCGGTACAGTATCGAAAAGCGTTCACCGAACACATATGTCCAGCAACGCTCGCCGTAATACGACCATGAAATCATGGTGGAATAGGCAAACAGCACCACCGAAACAGCTAAAATAATCGGAAACCATGAAATCACCGAGCCGAATGCCACCGCTGTGAGCGCCGCGCCCTTGCTGGCCTCCACCAGCGCATGATGTTCCGGCGCGTTATAGACGCCGGTCAGGATAATCACCAGCGCCGTCATGGTGCATATAATAATGGTATCGATGAATGGTTCATACAAGGCGACAAAACCCTGCCGAACCGGATATTTGACCGAGGCAGCGGAATGCGCGATGGCCGCCGAACCAATGCCCGCCTCACTGGAAAATGCAGCGCGCTTAAAGCCCTGCACCAGCACGCCAATAAAACCACCGGCCACCGCAGTCGGCGCAAAGGCTTGACTGACAATCAGGGAAAATGCCGCCGGAATATCCGCCGCATGGGACAGAATAATCCACAAACAGGCGGATAAATAAATGAACACCATGGTCGGCACAATCGCTTCCGCCGCATGGGCGATGCGTTTGATGCCGCCGATAATCACCAGCCCCACCGCTCCGGCCATCAATACGCCAAACACCCACGGAAATGCTTTGAAAAAGGGCAGCTCGCCCTGCACTGCTCCGAGCGCCTGCGATACCTGAAAAGCATTACCGCCGCCCAAAGAAGCGCCCACGCAGAGCAGCGCAAACAGGATCGCCAGCGCCTTGCCGGTTCCTGCCATGCCTTTTTCAGCGAAGCCGCGCGACAGATATTCCATCGCACCGCCCATAATACGGCCGTCCGGTCTGATTTCCCGGTAGGTCTGGGCCAGCGTCACTTCGGTGAATTTGGCTGTCATGCCGAAAAAGCCGGCGACGATCATCCAGAATGTCGCACCCGGCCCGCCGATACTGATCGCAATCGCCACGCCGGCGATATTACCCAGCCCGACCGTAGCCGATAAAGCTGTGGTCAGCGCCTGAAATGGCGACACCTCTCCCTGATCATCCGGGCTCTGGTACTTACCCCGAATCACCTGCAAGGCATGGCCCATCATGCGTACATTGATAAACCCGAACCGGCAAGTCAGATAAACCGCGCCAACCACCAGCCAGCCCACAATAAACGGTATATTGCCAGCGCCGGGCATCACATCGAAAAACAATACGGAAGCCAGATACCCGTTCACCGCGCCAAAAAATGCATCGATACCGGGCGACCCTTCAGGCTGAGCGCAGGCCAGTCCGGCAGGCAAGAACAACGCCAGCCATACGGCGATATGAACAAGGTATTTCATTTCCCTCCTCCCGTCTGTTTGCTTTAGCAATGGCAATGCTGCCGTAAATTCCGAAGATTTGAAACGCTCACTGCTCGCTATCAGAAACCTGGAAGTAACGGAATTCCTTTCATCTGAACGGTGAGGCGCTACTATGCGCGCCCGTTTTATTCAATCAGTGCTATGACATTTT
The DNA here is from genome assembly GCA_964553725.1 of uncultured Zetaproteobacteria bacterium. Lineage (GTDB taxonomy): Bacteria > Pseudomonadota > Zetaproteobacteria > Mariprofundales > Mariprofundaceae > Mariprofundus. The sequence continues at coordinate 2,728 of CAZKME010000026.1, read as the reverse complement.
ATCTCTGCTTGAAAAAAGTCCATGTTCGTTAGAATCCGAGGTAGTTCACATGTCCCGCAAATTACGCAATATCGCCATCATCGCCCATGTTGACCATGGCAAAACGACGTTGGTCGATGAACTGCTCAAGCAATCCGGCACGCTCGATGCACGCACCGATATCGAAACCTGCATCATGGATTCCAACGACCTCGAAAAAGAACGCGGCATTACCATCACCGCCAAAAACACCGCCATCGAATACGGCGATACCCATATCAATATTATCGACACCCCCGGCCATGCCGATTTTGGCGGCGAAGTAGAACGCGTGTTGAATATGGTAGACGGCGTGCTGCTGCTTGTCGATGCGCGTGAAGGACCGATGCCGCAGACCAAGTTCGTCACTTCCAAAGCCCTGTCGCTGGGATTAAAACCCATTGTCGTAGTCAATAAAATCGACCGTGAAGGTTCCGACCCTGATTCGGTCGTTGATGCCACCTTCGATCTGTTTGCATCGCTCGGTGCTACCGATGAACAGCTGGATTTCCCGGTTGTTTACGCTTCTGCCAAAAATGGTTACGGCATGCTCGACCTGAATGAGGAGTCTGATAATTTAATCTGTCTGTTTGACACCATACTCGAACAGGTTCCGGCGCCTGAAGGCAGTGCCAATGCACCGCTGCAAATGCTGGCTACGACGCTCGACTGGGACGACTATATTGGACGCATTGTCATTGGACGCATTGCCAACGGTACAATTCACACAGGCGAAACGATTACAGTGATCCATGCCGATGCATCGACTGAAAACTTCAAGGTGTCCAAGTTGCTCGGTTTCCATGGTTTGAACCGCATTGAAATCGAGTCGGCTGAAGCCGGTGATATTGTCGCCGTTGCCGGTATCGAGCATATCAATATAGGTGAAACCATTGCCCAGAAAGATAATCCAGTTGCCCTGCCGGTGATTCATGTGGATGAACCAACGCTAACCATGGAGTTGCATGTCAATAAATCGCCACTGGCAGGCACCGAAGGTAAGTTCATCACCACGCGCCAGATTCGTGACCGCCTGATGAAAGAGGTGCGTACCAATGTGGCCATGCGGGTGGAAGGAACCGATCAGGCGGATGTATATCAAGTCTCCGGACGCGGCGAACTGCATATCGGCATCCTGTTGGAAACCATGCGTCGCGAAGGTTTTGAAATGGCCGTATCGCGTCCGCATGTGATTGTGCGTGTTTGTGACGGCGTCAAGCAGGAACCGTATGAGAGCGTAACAGTGGATGTGGACGCTGAGTATCAGGGTGCAGTGATTGAAAAGCTGGGTAAACGCGGTGCTGAAATGACCCATATGCAAACCAATGACGATGGCTCTACGCGTATTGAATTCATGTGCCCGACCCGTGGTCTGATTGGTTATACATCTGAATTCTTAACCGACACGCGCGGCACCGGCATCATGCATCATGTGTTTCACGAATATGGCCCGTTCATTGGCAACTTGCCGGGCGGGCGTATTAACGGCGTACTGATTTCCATGGAAAATGGTGAATCGGTGGCCTTTGCGCTATGGAAATTGCAGGAACGCGGCAAGATGTTTATTGGTGCCAACGCCAAGGTCTATGAAGGCATGATTATCGGCATCAACAATCGCGATTCCGATATGACCGTCAATCCGATCAAGGAAAAGAAACTGACCAATGTACGCTCTTCCGGTAAGGATGACGCCATTGATCTGGTGACGCCATTGAACCTGAGTCTGGAACGCGCTATTGAATTCATCTCCGACGATGAACTGGTAGAGATTACGCCGAAATCCATTCGCCTGCGCAAACGTTTCCTGAAAGAACACGAACGCAAACGCGCCACGCCGAAAACTAAATAAGCTGAATATTACTACCGAAAAAGGGCTGTCTGCGGGCAGCCCTTTTTTATATGTCCACCTCTTTCCATGCATCAAGCATGGGAAAATACAGTGCTGTGCGAATCACCAGTTCCGGCTCCATTTTTTTCAGGATAGCGGCATAACGCTGTAACTGCGGCGCATGCCGCCTCTCTTCTTCGGTCAGAAAAGCATCCAGATCGCCGCCTTCATGCGAGGCGGTTTTATAATCGATAATCCAGCGTATTGCCTCTGCATCAATAAAGCTGCGATCAATAATGCTGTGCGAGATATGATTGCCATATTCCGAACTCAAAGCCCATTCACAATGCGAATGCTGATGTTGGTGTGATAGAATCCACTGCGCCTTTTCACTACCCAGAACACGCTGTAAACCATCAGCACAACGAGCAGAAGCATCTTTGAGCGTCACGCCGGACAAACCATCCGCAATCAGCATGCGTTCCATACGCGTTAATATCTCGTTCGTATGATCTGCATGCCAGTTTTCAATGCCTGTTTCGGCAATGTGTTGCAGTGCTGCATGCAGCGCATTACCAACAGGCGCAGACTCAGCGCCGGCCCAAATATATTCAGTTTCCTGCTCGTTATTTTCTTCGGAATATCCAGTCCTCGCCAGCGCATCAGGGATAGAACGCAGGCGTTGCAGCACCGGCTGGCTGCAATGGGCAGCATGTTCAACGGCTTCGATGTTGTCGATGTGTGCGCCAAAACATTGATCATCAGCCGCCAACAACAGTTGCAACAACGAACCGTTGATCGCCTCCCCCTTGCTTTGTGAGACATGACCAAGCAAATGAAGCGACGTTTCAGGGCGCGTACAAGCCACATAAAGCAAACGCT
>CAZKME010000025.1:0-17577 GCA_964553725.1 uncultured Zetaproteobacteria bacterium | reverse complement strand
CTTCACACTGAAATGAATGATGTGGCTGTGTCGGGCGCATTGATTGGCCAATCTGTTGCCGTCTCGTTCGTCTGGCGATGCCTTAGTAGCCAATGATCAAGTCTTATATCTGTCCCGGTCATGCGGTCATGTTATGCTTCAGCGGTAAATGAGCCCGCTTTGACGCTTACAATGTTACCACTTGTGTTCGCCCAGCTAAAAAACTGCTTTGACCGTAGCGACAGGCGCGGCAGGCTGTGCGCATGCCCCATTTAGTTCTTATCGACGGACCCAATTACGTATTTCGCGCTTTTCATGCGGTGAAGCACAATCTCACCAACTCCAGAGGCGAACCAACCAATGCCGTTTTCGGCTATGTGCAGATGCTGCGCAGTATTCTTAAAAATCTGAGCCCTACCCATGTGGCGGTCGCATTTGATCCCAAAGGCGGCACCTTTCGCAATCAGATGTATGCCGATTACAAGGCGCACCGTCCACCCATGCCGGAAGACCTGGCCTCCCAATGGACACCTGTTCACGATATCACCGATGCATTTAAGCTCAATCGCATCTGTATCGAGAATTATGAAGCGGACGATGTGATCGCTACGCTGGCCAGACAGGCCGAAGTCAGGGGATGGGATGTGACCATCGTTTCGACTGACAAGGATTTGATGCAACTGATTAGCGATAAAGTCTGGATGCTCGATACGATGCGTAAAAAAGATTACGGCACGGATGAAGTGAAAGAAAAATGGGGCGTTGGACCCGATCGTATTCATGATCTACTGGCGCTGGCCGGAGATTCGGCGGACAACATCCCCGGCGTGCCCGGTATCGGCCCGAAAACGGCAGTGCTGTTGCTGGAAGCTTACGGCGATCTGGAAGGCGTGCTGTCCCACGCACCTGAAGTGAAACAGAACAAACGGCGAGAAAATCTGATCGAATTTGCCGAAAATGCACGCTTATCCTATCGTCTGGTGGCGCTGGATGATCAGGTTGACGTTGGCGTAGAACTTGATGATCTGGCCGTACAAAAGCCGGATCGGGAAAAGCTGGCAGCTCTTTTTTCCCGGCTGGAGTTTCGTCGCTTGCTGGCTGAATTCAGTGATGGCGGAATAGCGACTGAAACCGCTACAGCATCTGCCAACAAAACATCCCGGAATGGCATCCAGCCTGAGCAGGAAAAAGCGCCGGCACCAAGCCCGCGTACAGACATACTGGTTGATGACGAACCCGCACTTCAAAGCTTGTTGCAGGCATTGCAGCAAGCGGAACTGATCGCGCTGGATACGGAAACCACCTCGCTTGCGACCCACACTGCTGATATTGTCGGGCTATCTTTTTCTGTCCGGGCGGGTGTTGGTTATTATGTGCCGGTTGGTCATCGCAGTGCTGACCTGCTCACCCCGACACCCAAACAACTGCCATTGCAGCAGGTGCTCGATGCATTGCGCCCGATTCTGGAAGATAAACACAAGGCCAAATGCGGTCATAATCTGAAATATGACAAACAGATACTGCGCCGCGCCGGGATTGAACTGCGCGGTATTGCCGCCGATTCCATGTTGCTGGCTTATTGTCTTTATCCGGCCAAATATCCGCCCAAAATGGATAGTGTGGCTGAAGATTATCTGGACTACCGTTGCATCAGTTTTGAAGAAGTGGCGGGCAAGGGCGCTAAACAGATTTGTTTTGATCAGGTGCCGGTTGAAACAGCACTGCCCTATGCTTCAGAAGATGCTGAAGTTGCGCTTAGGCTTACCCATATTCTGCGCGATAAACTGGAGGCGGAACATCGGCTTAAACGCCACGATGAAATCGAACTGCCGCTGGCCTTCGTGCTGGCCGATATGGAATGGAAAGGGGCTCATATTGATGCGGCCAGGCTGCGCGAACTCTCGGCCCGTTTTGGCGAACGCATTATGCAACTGGAAGCGGCCATCCATGCCGCCGCAGGCGAAACATTCAATATACGTTCACCCAAGCAGTTGGGCGAATTGCTGTTTGAACGACTCGGCATTGCAGGCGGCAAGAAAACCAAATCGGGCCAGTGGGCGACAGGGCAGGATGTACTCGAAAGCCTGGCAGATGAACATGAAATTCCTCGCCTGATTCTGCAAGTGCGGCAACTGGCCAAACTGAAATCGACCTATACCGATGCACTGCCCAAACTGATACATCCGCGCACAAGGCGCGTGCACACCTCATTTAATCAGGCCATTACCACCACAGGCCGCCTCTCATCTTCTGATCCGAATTTGCAGAACATTCCGATTCGCAGTAGCGAAGGCCGCGAAATCCGCAAGGCATTTACTGCCGAAGAAGGACATACGCTGATTGCCGCCGATTATTCCCAGATTGAGTTGCGACTGATGGCGCATTTCTCCGGCGATGCCGTGCTTTCTCAGGCGTTTGCCGATGGTGCGGATATTCACGCGGCGACTGCAGCTGCCGTAAACGATATCGACCTGGCCGATGTCAGCGGTGACATGCGTCGGCGCGCCAAGATTATCAATTTTGGTATTTTATATGGCATGAGTGCTTTCGGGCTGGCCAAACAGCTCGGCGTAGCGCGTGGCGAAGCCAAGGATTTTATCGACGCCTATTTCGCCCGTTATCCGTCTGTGCGCGGATTTATGGATGCCACGCTGGAGCAGGCGCGGGAGGACAAATTTGTTGAAACGCTGCTCGGTCATCGCGTTTATGTACCTGAAATCGATAGCTCGAACGGTATGCGCCGCGCCTATGCCGAGCGCACGGCGATTAATGCCCCGTTGCAGGGATCGGCTGCCGATATTATCAAAGTCGCCATGATTCGGCTGCACCGGCGACTACAGGCGGAATCTCCGGAAGCATCCATTATTCTGCAAGTGCACGATGAGCTGATCGTCGAAGCGCCCGACTCACAAACGCAAGCCGTGGCCTTGATCATGCAGGAAACCATGGAGTCGGCTGTTCACCTGAGCGTGCCGCTGATTGTAGATGTCGGCGTGGGTCACAACTGGTACGAGGCCCACCAGCTATAGGATAACAATCGCAAGCAGCATTCCGGAAAAAAATCGGAGAAGGTGTTTTTACCGATTGGTGATCCGCCTCACTGTTTTGCCATTGATGTGCGCCATATTTCTCCCCATACATAGTACACTGTCGAAACCAGGATGGCATAGATATTGCTTGTGAATATCAGGGAAATCACGCAACATCTGGAGGATCTGAAATGGCTATATATTTGGAAATAGAAGAATCAATCGTAGATACTGACTCGAGTCTGACACATGATTTGATGGGGCTTTCCCTGCTGGCGCTGTTAGTCAGTCCGTGGGCCGCGTTGGGGCTGGCGGTTTCTTTACTGGGCAATGTCATACTATCTACAGAAATGACGCTGGCTTGCGTATCGGTACTACTTGCAGCTACGCCCAGGCTGCTGCAACTGCTTTTCCCCCATCAGGAACATTTACAGCAGACAAAACACACGGCATAAAAACCAGTCTGGATTGCCCGCAGAAGCGGAAGCGAACAAAAGCCAATAAACCGGCGCGCCTTAGTGGTGCGCGCCCTCGTCTTTCAACTCTTGGATAAAAGCTTCCTTATTGGAACCAATCAAAACAATCAAGATGAATGAATAGATAAAGGTCGATAGCATAATCACGCCGACCACAATCGCCTTGAACATCTCCAGATGCTCAAATGAGGCGGGAATCATCATCAGCATGACCACGGATAATCCACCCTTGATGCCGGCAAAGGTTAATACGCCCCACCAGCGGAAATTGACTGTGGTCATTTTATTCGTCTGGTTGGTCAGGATGGCGAACTTGGCCATCATGGCGGCGCGAATGACGGTCGTGGCCAGGAACATGACCAGAATCTCGGTTTTGTACTGCCACAGCAAATCCACATTGATAATTTCTGCCATGGCCACAAACAGCATCGTATTGGCCACGATGGCCAGCAAGCCGATGTCCTCTTTGGTGCGCATATGGCGATCACGTTCTTCCACTGTCGCCTTGATTTTATCAATCGCCTGTTGAATCAGATTGCGTGAACTCGATGTATGTGATAACTCGCGTTGTATCTCATCCTCTTCTTTTTCGATGCGCAACGAATCATCAGCAATTTCCTTGCTCATGATATGATGCACGGTCACCGTCGCAAAAATACAGCTCAGGATACCGGACAGATGTGCGTGTGAATGGCCACCAAGCAGATTCAGCAATGCATAAAAATGCTCCGCCAGTTCAAATGCGCCATAACCGGTCAGAATTAATATCAATAATTCAGCAATGCGATTTTCAGTTGTTTTCATGCCGACCAGACCGATATAACCAATCACCACGCCCAGCAAAGCGGAGCCGAGCACGATAACCAGACTGGTTTCGGTGACATAGCTGAAGGTGATCTCACCACCTTTCAGCGCATACAGACCAACAAATACAAACACAATCAGCGCCGTAGCATCATTGAACAGGCTTTCGCCTTCGCACAGGATTTTCAGCCGGTGCGGCAATTCAAAGTTGGAGAATATACTAACGACGGAAACCGGGTCGGTCGCCAGCACCATGGCAAACAGGACAATAATTGCGGGCACAGAGAGATTATACTGGCCGAACAATGTATCCCCGACCAGCAATGCAACCACAACGGACAGGGCTACTGCTACAATGGCCAGATAGAATAGGCTCAGACCGTGTTCTTTTAAATCTTCAAGCTTCAACTCCAGTGAATCGGCAATCAGCAGAATCGGCAGCAATAGAATCACCAGCTCGGCAAAATGCTCGGCATCGCCGGAGAGCATAAATGCGTCGCCAAATATAGCATGAAAAACGAACGACAGGGCAATGAGCCCGACCGGGGATGGAACACTAAGTTTATCTTCGAGTTGCAGGGCAAGATACAAAATCGCGGCGATAGAGAGAACAGTAATAATCATCGTTTAGACTTCCTTTAGCTCTATGATTGGGTACATGGTAATCGAAACCAGCAAAATTGGGGCCAGATGCCATGGGTTGGACTCAGCCGATCATAACAAAACAGAGAAATGCAGCATAGAGCAATATATTCAGGCACAGAATAACAGCGATTCAGGCGACCTGTTTTGTGCAACAGCCAGAACTCTGTATTCAGCCGGACTGGCGCATTTCCCAGCTTCCTGTTCCAATACGGCAATGCGAGAATTCGGCCAAACCCAATACGGTAAATGGCGCCAGCACCTGACCATTGATTTACCGCAAGTGCAATCAGGAAGCGTCTGGATACACGCCTGCTCGGTCGGCGAAGTCGGTTCTGTAGCGCCGCTGATTCGCGCTTTGCTTGATTTGGAACACAGCGTTCATTTGACGGTGGTGACGGCCACCGGTTTCGCCCATGCCAGACGCCTTCTCGGAGATAGTATCTCGCTGTTTTTCCTGCCCTGGGATGTCCCGTTTGCCATGTCACGCATGATTGGCGCGCTCAGGCCGGCACTGCTGCTGCTGGCTGAAACTGAATTCTGGCCGGGTATGCTATCGGCCTGTAAAAAACAGAATATTCCTGTTATCGGGATCAATACGCGTATTTCCGACCGTTCATTTCCACGCTACAAGGCAACGCGCATGCTGTGGAAACGCTGGCTTGCGTCTGTCACTCTTTTTCTGCCTCAAAGCGAAACAGATGCTGATCGTCTCATAAGTATGGGGGTTTCTTCTAACAATATTCAGGTCACCGGCAATCTCAAATATGCTGTTGATGCGCCATCTGTAGATTGCAGTGTGTTGCGCAGCACACTCGATGACAGCGCTACTCGCCCTATCCTGTTAATTGCCAGCACCCATGCAGGCGAGGATGAGCGATTACTGAATATGTTATCCGCCTGGCATGCTGTTTGTCCCGAGTTGCTCGCCCTGATGGTGCCACGCCACCCTGAACGCTTTGAACAGGTGGCCGCAATGATTGAGGAGCGCGGCCTTAAACTGTCGCGCTGGTCGCAACAGGATGCGAGCCGGCATCAAACTGAAATAGTGCTGGTCGACGCCATGGGCGTGTTGGCCGGTTTATACGCTATCGCTGATATCGTCATCATTGCCGGCAGCCTGGAAAATATCGGCGGCCACAACCCGCTGGAAGCAGCCATTTGCGGACGCGGCGTGGTCACTGGCCCGTATGTGCAGAATTTTCGCGACATGATGACCGAAATGCAGCAATCGGAAGCGGCCATTATCAGTCGTGATGATCGGGAACTGGAAGCCGCGATCAGGCGGCTACTTGAACACCCGGATGAACTCAAAGCATTAAATGCCAACGCAGCACTGTTTATTCAGGACAAGGCAAATGTGCTCGATCGCATGCTTGAAACCATCAAGCCATGGCTGCCGGAAACAGGGGATTCTCATGTTCGGCCTGCATAACCGGCTGCATCGTCGAATAGAACAGATGTGGTGGCGTGCATCCGCGCCGCCGTTGTTGTTGCGCTGCATAGAGCCGCTTTATGCCGCCGTTAGCCATATCCATCTGCAACATCGCGCCAACAGGGTTCTGCAAGCGCCACTGCCGGTGATTTCAGTCGGTAATATCAGTGCTGGCGGTAGTGGAAAAACACCGTTTGTGCTGTGGCTGGCGGCTGCCCTGAAAGCACGCGGATATGCGCCTGTTATCCTGTGCCGGGGCGATGGCGGAAATTCCAAAATACCGCTATTGCTCCATGCCAATACAGATGTGTCCCTGATCGGTGATGAAGCGAAAATGCTGGCTGATTTGTCCGGCTGTCCGGTCATTGCGGCTGCGGATCGTATCGCTGGAAGCCAGCTATCCAAAGACCTGGGTGATGTCCTGATTCTGGATGACGGATTTCAGTACCGTCATCTGGGACGCTGCTGCGATATTGTGCTGGTGCCGGCTGAAGGGGTGGGCAACGGTCATCAGATTCCGGCCGGGCCACTGCGCGAGCCGGTTGCGGCGCTGCAACGCGCCGATCTTGTTGTACGCACCGGTAGTCCATCAGATATGGAACGATGCCAGCCACTGAGCGCCAGGGCTGAATGGCACTGGATAAGGGAATCGGCAGGGTTAATCGAGGCAACAGATACCCGAGCCGATACCCCGCACAGCGTTTTTGCAGTCACGTCGATTGCCCGTCCACATCGCTTTTTCAATGATTTGAAAAGCAGCGGTTTTGAATTGGCCGGTTGTAAATCCTACCCGGATCATCATGCCTTCAGCGCAAATGATGTTTACGAACTGCTCAAGCTGCACCCGATCATTGCCGTGACCGCCAAAGATGCTGTGAAGCTGACGCCACTTTGGCCGAAAAATCGACCACTATGGCTGTTGCCATTGCAGGGGAAGGCCGAACCGGCATTGCTTGATGCGATTTTAGCCTGTCTCAGGCCGGAAACATAAAACCCTGCCAGCGGGCAGGGTTTTATGTGTCAGGGTTTATGCATCAAGATTTATGTATCAGTGATGGAATCAGTAAATCAGAATCGCTCCAGCTCTTTGTCATCGGTGACAATCTCGTAACCTTCACGCACGGAAGCCATCCAGCGGGCAAAACGAACCGCACCCTTGGCCTGCTCCACCTGTTTGGTGATGCTGGCCTTTTGTTTAGCATATTCATCATCGGGTGAAGCAATCGTTTTTTCGACGCGGACAGCGGCATAACCCTGGGCAACTTGCATGGATTGATTCAGCCATCCCCCTGAAGTCGTCATAAATGCCTTGTCCAGCAGCGGTCTGGTCAACCATGCCGCCTGATCGCCAACGCCATTGCTGCGCACCGGCTTGGAAATATACTTGGCCTGACCATATTGCTGAGCCAGTTCGTCCAGCGTCTTACCCTTGCTGGCGCGAATTTCGTCGGCCAGTTCACGCGCTTTGGTATTGGCGGCCTCCAGTTTGGCATCGCCTTTCACTTTTCTGATGACCTGCTCATACGGCAGAATCGCCGGCTCCTGACGATCAACCACTTCAAAGGCAATAAAACGTCCATCGTTGACTTCAACAATTTCCACTGCTTGGCCCGGCAAGGTGGCGAAGGCTTTGGCGCGAATTTCAGGATCGGTCAATAACGGCGTGACTTCGGCATCGGACATGCTGACCAGGTCAGAGCTGAATACCTTCAGGTCAAGTGATGCAGCAGCGGCTTTTAATGAATCTTCCATACCCAGCGCATCATCGAGATCCTGTGATAATTTATAGGCTTCATCATTGGCACGGGCCTGTACTAACTCATCTTTCAGCGTGTCTTTCACCTCGGCATACGGTTTCTGGTGGGCCGGACGCACATTTTCAAGCTGAATCAGGTGAAAGCCGAACTGCGTTTCAACAATATCACTGACATCACCTTTATCCATGGAAAATACAGCTTCATCAAACTGAGGTGCCATCACGCCGGATTTGAACCAGCCCAATTCACCGCCCTTGCTTGCCGTGGTTGTATCTTCCGATACTTCTTTCGCCAGCTTGGCAAAATCTTCACCGGCCTTGATGCGCGCCTGTATGGATTCGAGTTTCTTGTGCGCGGCTTTATAGACGCTTTCCGGCGAAGCTTTGGCAACCTTGATCAGAATATGGCGAGCCTGACGCTGCTCCGGTTCAGCAAATTCAGCTTTGCGGCTGTCATAAGCGGCTCTGATTTCAGCCTTATCGACGCTCATTTCCTGCGCCAGTGCGAGCGCACTGATTTCTACGGCATTGACCTTGATTTTGAGCGGTGACTGATATGCGTTTTTATGTGCTTCATACCAGGTTTTGGCCTGTTCATCACTGATGGTAATTTTATCCATTTGCGTTGCCGGATCGACAATAATTGCCGCCATCACACGCTGTTCATAATCATGATTAAAGCGATCACGGATTTCGGACTCGCTGACCTGAACCGAGCCGACAATCGCTTTTTGAAGCGCATCGACCATAATATTCAAACGCAAATCATCCTCATAATCCTGCGCCGATCCAAAACCCATATTACGGGTTAGAATCTGATAGCGTTTGGGATCAAATGCACCGGCCGATTGAAATGTGGGATTATTCTCAACAGTGGAAAGCAGTACAGCCTCCGGCGCTGCCAAACCCAGATTTTGTGCAACATCAAGCATGATTCTGCGATTGATGATGGTTTGCAGGGTATTTTCTTTCACATGCAGCGACGCGACCAGCTGTTTGGAAAACTGTTTACCGAGCATAGAGCGGTAGGCATTCAACTGGCGCTCATAGGCATGGCCAAATTCACGACCGCCAATGGGGCTGCCATTCACTGAAGCAACCGTGGCCACCCCGTTATCAGAAAAATAATCGCCAACGCCCCATAACACAAATGATAGTGCGATACCGGTAAGCAGCACTTTGGCCAGCCATGATTGCGCCTGATTGCGCATTGATTCGAGCATGATAAACCCCAGTTTCAAGAGTTGGCAGGAAGGTTTGTTCAAACCCCGCCGTTTTTAAGAACCCGGCACGCTACTGAAGCAAGCTTCCCGGAGCAATGGGTATTGCTCTGATTGGCGCGAAACGGCTTTGATTTTAAGCTTGAAAAGCGGAAGGGGATGTCTTTGGACACAAGGTTGCCGGGCATGGTTTAATCAGCGCTTCCCTAGCTGGCTTGCTGGATACCGGCCAGATACCAGGTTGGATCGTCAGATTTGGGGGCGTGCTGGAAAATCCAGACTTCATTTACTTCGGTGCTTTGGTCATCCAGCGTGGCACCGGCGTCATCCAGCGTTTTTTCGCGTAACATGGCGGTGTAATTGACTGCCACCCATTCGAGATCGGACTCAACCCAGCTGTCGGCAATGTCGGCATGCAGTGTGGCGACTTCGGTGATATTGATTTCGCCGGGTTTCATATCGTGACCGATTCGCTCGGCAATTTCTGCCGTGCAGAATTTATGTATATCTTCAATATCGTTGTTGTCCCATGCTTTTTGCATGCGTATATAAATCTCTTTGGCGGCAGGGATAAATTGCTTTGCATTGATGTCCGGGCGCAGGGCTGCGCCGACAGGTTCGCGTGGTGTCCTATCAACGATATCAGCATCGCCGTCCGTTGAAAAATCGCGGGAAAAATCAGATGAAGAAGAAGGTTGGCCTCCGGCATACGAGGCTTGACCGGGCGCAGCGCGGCGGCGCAGGAACATGAATATCAGCGCAATAATGCCACCAATAATCAGAATATCGAACAGGTTGATGCCTTCAAATGCGCCACCGAAAAATATGGCTCCCAACATGCCGCCTAGCGCCAAACCGCCAAGCATACCCATCATGCCGGTGCGGGCTGATCCGCGCTGGCCTGCTGCGCCGGATTTTTGCGGCGTGGCCTGACGTTGGTTGAACATGCGTGATGGTGATTTCATCGAGCGGTGTTTGCCGAAGCTCATGCCGCCGCCAAAGCGACGGGCATCGGCATCATCGGCCAGGCCCAGCATGGACAGGCCGAAAGCGGCAATCATGGTCAACAGGATTAATTTTTTCATGTATTCAAACCTCGTATCAGTCTGTGGTCGCCCGGTCATGATGTGAATCGTCATACATGATCTGCGACATGCGGGCCTGAAAGGCCGCTTTTCTGAGTGCGGAATCCTTAATGCTTGCCACGTCTTGCGCAAGTCTGCGCTTTTGAGCCCATGATAGCGGCGTCGGCCTGGCGGGTTTTTGCTTGGCCTTGATGCCTGCACCGGGTTGTACGCGTGAACGAATGCGGTACAGATCAGTCATGCCCGCATGTTTAAAACAGGCTTTGCGGATATCATCTCTGAGAAAACGAATCTGTTGCGCCATAATGGAATGATCCACAGCTACCCACAAACATACGCCGCCATCAGCCAGTTTTTCGAGTTGCAAGGGCTCTGTACGCGCCGCCATCATTGCTCCGACAATATGCGGCCAGGCCCGGCGCAGGCGGGCGATACCGATCAGTTTCTGCAATGAATCTTCACCCAGGATTTCGGCCAGATTGTCATGCAATCCAGCCAGTTTGGAACGCGAACGTTGGTTGCGCTGACTCAAAACGGCAGTTTCTTGCCGCCGAGAATATGGACATGCAGGTGAAAAACTTCCTGACCGCCGCCTTCGCGCACATTGATAACAACGCGATAGCCTGCTGCCAGATTCAATACGTCATCCGCAATGATTCGCACGCGATCCATCAGCATACCGAGTGTGGCCTGATCATTGCAGTCGGCCAGCGTGGCGATATGTATTTTGGGGATCACCAGCACATGCGTCGGCGCTTTCGGATGGATATCCTTAAAAGCAAAGACATCATCATCCTCATAAACCTTATCGGAGGGGATATCTCCGGTGGCAATCTTGCAAAACAGGCAGTCGGTCATGGCTTCTTCCTTCTTGTCATATCAATATCGGTCAGCAATGTAGCAAGGACAGCTTACTAATGAAAGCTATGCGCAACGGTGGCAACTTTTTCCTTCAGGTGGAAAAATATTCCGGCATCAATAACCTGAATAGAATATAAATTGTTGATTTATATGGGAAAAATATTTGGCCTGAAATCTGCTCAATGGTTGACATGATTGAACATATCAATGGATCCGGCCTATCCGGCATGGCGGGGAAAACAGGCAAGCATGCCAAAAACAGTTTGTTTGGCAAATTATTGACGATGCTCGAAAAGCACGCTCAGATAACGGCAAAAGGCAAGATAACGCATGCAGGTAAAGGCGGTATTTTGCGGATTTCGCCTGACAAAAGTGAACCGCTCATCGCGGCCAAGGGCAAACAATTGCTGAGTCTGGCAATGAAAGGCAAGCATGGCATTGACCCCCATGAAGAAGATAAATTAACACCGGTGGTCGCAGCCCATATCCTGATTGCCGCCGCGTCATTAAATAAAAAGACGCTCCATGTAGCCAGAGCCAGCCTTGCCGGAGAGCAGACGCATGCGTTAGGTGCACTGGCAAACCCGGCCGGAACATTATCCATGCAGTCAGGTGGTGTCGGTATTCCGGTATTAATTGGTCAGACAGCAAAAACAGGTCAGACAGCAAAAGCAGGCCAGGCCATAAAAGTAGATCAATCTGTTTTATCCGATGTCAGGCCGTCGGCTATGCAATTGTCTCAGGCTGCGGGATCACGCGCCGCTGAGTTGGCATCGGCCAAGTTTGCAGAGGGCGCTGTTCAGATTTCGGGTGAATCACCAAAGAATACGTCAGAGGTTAAGGGTTCGGTTTCCGAAACGGCTGCCAGAACAGGCGTTTCCGCCAGCGCCACCAGGCAGCAAACGACAACGGATCTATTCGGCCAGAAAGCAGTTTCTGCCGAACCCGGGACTGAACCCATCGCAGGCGCTGCGGATAAGCTCGGTTCTCCGGCAGCTAATCAGGTTCACTTGCAGTCCAAAGTAGCATGGCAGGCCAACACGGATGCTCATCAGGCCAAAGCCGACACGAAGCTATCCCATACCGAGTCTGCCAAAGCTCCGGTGGCTGCTCATGTGCAGCAAAATAAAATACCCCGGCTTCAACAGGGGCAGAGCGTAACGACCAGCCAGGTCGCCACGGCTACAGGCATGGCCGCCCCCGGCTTGTCTGTGGCAGATTCAGGCTCGCAGTCTTCGGATAAAGGCAACCAGGATGGGCGATACATCTCGGCACTGGGTAGTGATGCAAAATCAGGCAGTAGCGCCGCATCATCGCCATCAGGTTTCCATCAATATCTGAGCGGCAAAACGCCGCCTTCAATGACCTTGTTCGACAGCATAAAGCATATTGTGCAATCGGCCAGCAAGGGCAAGACCCGTCTGGAAATTCAGTTGGAACCGGCCAACCTCGGAAAAATCCAGATTTCCCTGCAAAGTGATGCAGCCAAACATCTACAGGTACACATGATCGTTGACCAAAGCATGACACGTACTGCTCTGGAGCAACAACTGCCTCAATTGAAGAGTGCTCTGGCCCAACAGGGTTTCGATTTGTCCGGTTTTTCGATGGGCTCTCAGGGGCAACAGCCGTCATTTGGCGGCAACCACAGGCGTAACCAGGCAGCAGAACGCTTTGACGGCCCGGTGAAAGGTATTTCGGAAACGTCAATACCGGCAACTCGCAGACAAGGCGTTGCCACTGAATCCGGCCTGAGTATTCGTGTTTAATATGAAAAAATCCATGCGCGTCAGGAGGCAACTATGTTAACTTCTTCAATCGCTTCATCAGCAACGGCGAATACTGCCGCAAAAACCAGTAAGACCGATTTGGGAAATAAAAATATTTTTCTTAAACTGCTGGTGGCGCAGATGAAAAATCAGGATCCGCTCAAGCCTCAGGATGCTACCCAGATGTCATCACAGCTGGCCCAGTTCAACATGGTTGAACAGCAGACGCGGAGCAATAAGCTGCTGCAACAGCTCGTTGGCATGGGTGGAACATCAACGGGTATTCAGAGTAGTGGTGGTGCCAGCTATCTGGGCCGCACTGCAACCGTCAACCAGAACAAGCTTAATTACGATGGAACAAAGCAGAACTTTTCCGCCGTGCTCGATAAGCCGGCATCCGAAGCGATGGTGTATATTATGGATGCTCAGGGTAATCCGGTACGCAGCATGAAAATGTTTAATCTGGCGGCAGGGAATAATCCAATCACATGGGATGGACAGACTGATTCAGGAGCGGCAGCGACACAGGGTGAGTACAGTGTTCAGATCAGTGCGACCAATATCACTGGCGCTGATGTTGGTTATGTCATTCAGCGTTCCGGACTGGTTGATGCCATTCGCTTCACATCTTCCGGGACAGAACTAATGGTGGGCGGCGTGGCCGTATCAATGTCAGATATTACAGAAATCCGTTTATAAGCGGAGCAACACAAGGAGTAAATCATGGGTATTTATAATGCACTTTTCATCGGCGCTTCAGGCCTGTCCTCATTCGGCGAGGCTGTACGCGTAGTTGGTGACAATATCGCCAACGTCAATTCACTGGGTTTCAAGAGCCAGAATGTCAACTTTGCGGATGTGTTATCGCAAACCGTTGGCGTGACCCGTTCCAATATCGCCAATCAGGTGGGTAACGGCGTGCGTATCGGCTCAATCACCCGCGATAAACAGCAGGGTTCGCTACAGAACACGACCAGTCCGACCGATATGGCGATCAACGGTAACGGCCTGTTTGCCATGCGGGATCCAGCCTCCAACGGGCTGACCTACACCCGGGCCGGTGCCTTTATTCTGGACAAGAGTTTCAACCTGATTGATGGACAGGGAGATATTGTACAAGGTTTTCAAGTGGATGATGTGACTGGTAAAGCAGTCGGTAATGTCACTGATATCACGTTTGCCAATCTGGCCGCTCAGGCTAAAGCCACCACGAAGGTTACTGTAGGCGCAACCCTGAATTCAAATGCTCCGTTACTACCCACCGGTACGCCATTTGATCCCACCAATCCATCCAGCTTCCACTTCAAGACGGAAGCAAACGTATTCGATGCCCTGGGGCAAACACATGCCGTCAGCATGCAGTTTACCAAGATGGGCCTTGATGGAGCCGGCAATATTGTGTGGGACTGGCATGCCTCTGTGGACGGCGCTGAACTGTCCGGCGGTACGGCCGGAACAGCCACAGAAATCGGAGCTCCGACAGCCTCAACCGTAGCAGGAGGCGTGGTATCCGCGCTGGGCACGCAGTCACTGGTTTTTGGTCCCAAGGGCGAACTGGTGCAGGAAAAATCCCCCGGGTTATCCATTAACTGGAAAAATGCTACCCCCAGCACGATCGCCATGAATTTCGGCAATGCAGCCGGTCAGGGTACACTCTATCCGGTAGCAGCAGCTGATGCCCAGGGCATTACCGGCACAGGTCTGGATGGCACCGTCCAGATGGCTGGCAGTTTTGCTACCCGTCAGATTACCCGTGACGGCTTTGCAGCCGGTTTCCTGGATAAACTGGAAACAGATTCATCCGGCAAAATATTCGGCGTGTTCACCAATGGTCAGCGCCGTGCCCTGTTTCAAGTGGCATTGGCTAACTTCCCCAATGATGCCGTATTAAGCCATAATGGTAACAATCTGTTGAAAGAGACAATTGCTTCCGGTTCGCCCGTATTGGGCCTGGCCGGAGTGGGCGGCATGGGTACCATCTCACCATTCGCACTGGAGCAATCGAATGTGGATCTGGCCGCCGAGTTTGTGAAACTGATTATCGTTCAGCGTGGTTACGAGGCCAACTCGAAAACCATTCTGACCACCGATCAGATGTTGTCTTCATTGATGCAGCTCAAGCGATAATCGCCTGATAGCAACATAACAAAGGCAGGAGATTTATCTCCTGCCTTTGTTGTTCATTCAGATACCTTCGCCGTAACCGAGGCGGTCGCTGCCTGCGAATACCGGCGTACTCAGGTATTTTTCACCGCCATCGGGGAAGATGGCTACGATTTCACCTACTTCTCCATCTGCGGCCAGTTTTTCGGCCACTTTCAAAGCCGCAGCCAGCGCGCAACCGCAGGATTGGCCGGAGAGTATGCCTTCCTCGGAAGCCAGACGCTGGGTAAAACGGTATGCTGCATCGGTATCGATGCCGATTTTTTTATCATAGACGCTGGCATCGTAGATGCCGGGCACAATGCTCGATTCGATGTGTTTCAGCCCTTCAATACCGTGGAACGGAGAATCCGGTTCAGCCGCAACAATCTGAATATCCGGATTCATTTTTTTCAGGAAACGACCGGTGCCGACCATGGTGCCGGAGGTGCCGAGCGAGGCGATGAAATGGGTGATTTTTCCACCTGTGTCGCGCCAGATTTCAGGCCCGGTGGATTCTTCATGCGAGCGCGGGTTGGCGGGATTGTTATATTGATCCGGCTTAAAGTAGATATCCGGGTTGTCTTCATAAATCTTGCGTGCATCGAGAATGGCACCATCGGAGCCTTCGAGCGGATCGGAAAAGATCAGTTCGGCCCCAAAAGCGCGGCAAATACGTTTGCGCTCATCCGATACATTGCCGGGCATCACCAGCTTGACACGAAAGCCCATCGTGGCTCCGATCATGGCCAGCGCAATGCCGGTATTACCGCTGGTGGAATCGAGAATGATTTTTCCCTTGTCCAGTAAACCCTGTTTCAAGCCATCGCGAATCATCCACAGGGCCGGGCGATCCTTGACCGAACCGCCGGGGTTGAAACGCTCCAGCTTGGCGTGGATGCGGATATTATCGGGTAAATGGCTGGTGATATTTTGAATCTGCGCCATGGGCGTGTTGCCAATCAAATCAAGAATGGTAGTCAAAAGTGTCACCTTCGTATCGTAAAGTCAGGACCGAATGATGGCAGATCATGGCGTCTTGCCAAGCATGATCAATATCGCGTCTTTTTCCTCCGGCGCGAAAGGCCAGATCGGCATTGCCATGCCAAGCAGAAAGTCACGCAGTTTGTGCGCATCCGCGCCCATCCGTTGCAAACTGTCCAGGGTGGTAGCCTGACCGCGTTTGGACAGCCGTTTGCCATTTCGATCATGTAACAGGGGGTGGTGGATATATACCGGTTCAGCTAGCCCCAATAATTGTTGCAATAGTCGGTGGATACCGGTGGACGATGCCAAATCGCAGCCACGGATAATATGGGTAATCTCCTGAATCGCATCATCAACCACCACGGCAAGATGATAACTGAAGCCGATATCCTTGCGCCCGATGATGATGTCATGGCTGATATCAGCGACATGGGTTTGGCCGGAATCTTCGCGCCATGTTAGATTTTTTCCGACGCAAACAAGCGCTTTGGCCGCATTCAACCGCCATGCGAAGGGTTCCTGTTTCATGCGGCGCTGTTGCTCATCGGCATGCAACTCTCTGCACCTACCCGGATATTCCGGCAGCACATCTTCGGCATGCGGGGCCGATGCCATGCGGGCTATTTCCTGAGTGATCTGTTTGCGGGTACAGAAACAGGGGTAGATGACATCTATCTCACGAAGCCGTTGAATGGCCTGCTGATAGTCATCCAGGTGCCTGCTTTGATACCTGACCGGGCTTTGCCAGCGTAGCCCAAGCCAGTCCAAATCCTCGAAGATGGCATCGGCGTATGCAGGCTTGCATCGGGTATGATCGATATCCTCAATGCGCAATAACAGTTCGGCATGATGTTTCTCAGCCCATGCCTGGCAAATCAGGGCTGAGTAAGCGTTGCCGATATGCAGCAGCCCGCTCGGGCTGGGGGCGAAACGGGTGCGGAGCTTATCCTGCATTATTCATAACTTTCTCAAATTCATCTTTATTTTTTAATTCCTTCAATTGCCATTCCCATGCCTTTGCCTCCTCTTTTTGTTTATATAACGCCACTATAGCGAATTTAGCTTAAAATCCTAACGAATAAGGATAGATCGCGCGTAGCCGCGATCTTATCCTGTGGTTGTACGAGCCCGGTTAGCATCAACTTGGCTGTTGCGTTATCATTTGAGACGGCCCGTTTGCCTGCATGCATTGCCTTTTAAAGCGGCTGGATTCACTTGGGCGCAATACGCCTGTTTATTCAGATCGAAAAATGGTATGGAATTGATGCAGATGAGTTCATCCAAAGAAATGCTGAGCCAATGTGGCTCCACCAAAATGAAATGTGGGAATATATGAATCAAACTGATGAGAATATAGAACCTAGATCCTGCAAGTCCTCGCACATACATAGC
>CAZKME010000024.1:5141-17695 GCA_964553725.1 uncultured Zetaproteobacteria bacterium | reverse complement strand
TCAAACTGTCCGCCGAACGTTTGCAGCGGCGTTTCCGCTCCCAGGTCGACAATACCGACGTGTTCGATGTCTGCACCAGAGCTATCATTGATCAGGTCGATCGTTTACTGCGCCTGATTACCGATTTTTCCACCCTGGCGCGCATGCCGCAGCCCAAAGTCCGCAGCGTGTCCATCAATGCCCTGTTGCAGGATATGCATGAGCTGTTTCATAGCTATCGATGTGTCCATGTTGATATTATGGATGACAATACGGCCATGTGCGAGTGCGACCCCGATCAGATGCGCCAGGTGCTGATTAACCTGATGGATAACGCCATCGCAGCAACCGGAGATGATGAACGCAGCACCGTGCGAATGTATGCGCAACATACAGATACTTCAGTGGAATGGCATATAGAGGATGATGGCGAAGGCATTGATGAAGATGCTGTATTAAAACTGTTTGAAGCCTATTATTCGACCAAGGTCAACGGTTCGGGGCTCGGGCTGGCCATTGCCAGACGCATTGCCGAAGATCATGGTGGAACCTTAAAGCTCATTTCGAGGGTCAGGCCTACCCACTTCTGCCTGAGACTGCCCATGCAAGCGCCGCATAAGGAGGATTCATGACTGCACGCATCATGATTGTGGACGACGAACAGCCTATCCGTGATTCATTGCAGGGTTTGTTTGAGGATGAAAAATATCTGGTGGTATGTGCTGCTTCCGGCGAAGAAGCCATCGCCCGTTTACGCAAGCAACCGGTGGATTGCGTCCTGCTGGATATCTGGATGCCGGGCATTGACGGGCTGGAAACGCTGAATCGTATTCACCTGATGGATGCCAATCTGCCGGTCATTATGATGAGCGGCCATGCCACCATTGATACTGCTGTGCGGGCCACCCGTCAGGGCGCATTCGATTTTGTTGAAAAACCGGTCAGTTTTGACCGCTTGATGATTCTCGCCCGCAACGCGGTACAAAAACGGCATCTGGAACAGGAAAACAGAGATCTTAAACGTCAGGAAATATCCCACCATAGCCAGCAGGAGCTCATTGGCGACAGCACTGCCATCAGCGAAGTGAAAACCCTTATTAACCGCGTCGCCCTGTCTGATTCCCCCGTATTGATTCTGGGCGAGCACGGCACAGGCAAGGATGTGGCCGCCCGCATGCTGCATGCTGCATCCAAACGCAAGGATGCCCCGTTTGTTGCAGTCAACACAGCCAGCGTACCGCCAGCCAGAATGGATTCCGAGTTATTCGGCCATGAGAAAGGTGCCTTTACCGGCGCGCTGCATGCTCAGCGCGGGCGCTTTGAAACAGCCAATCAGGGCGTATTATTCTTCGATGAGATCACGGAGTTGAGCATGGCGGCGCAAGCCAAGGTGTTGCGCGTGTTGCAGGAACGCGTCGTGCAGCGGCTTGGTAGCCCTGCCCCGATTGGCTGCAATGTGCGTCTGATTGCCGCCAGCGCCCGCGATCTGGAGCAGGCTTTGCAGCAAGAGAAAATCAGGGAAGATTTCTATTACCGACTGAATGTGGTTTCCATTCGCATGCCATCGCTAAGAAACCGGCTGGAAGATTTGCCGCTGCTGATTGAATCGCTGGCCAGTGAACAGGCCAGTGAACTGGGCGGTGAGGCGCTACGTTTTGATAATGATGTGATCACCAGGCTCAAATCCTATGCATGGCCCGGCAATGTGCGCGAATTGCGCAACTATATTGAGCGCTGTCATATTCTGATGCCGGGCGAACAGATGACGATTGCGAATATGCTGCCGCCGGGTCAATCATCCGCTCAACAAGCTTTCGCTCAAGGATCGTCCAGCCGACAGCCTGCTGCTGTCTCGGCTGCAACAAGCGCGAATATAGCTGATCCATCCCGTCACGAAACAGACAGCTTTCATGATGCGCGCGAAGCCTTTGAACGCAGTTTTCTGCTCCAGCATCTGGACAAGCACGAATGGAACATCAGCCGGACAGCGACGGAAATCGGCATGGAACGCAGTCAGTTGCATCGCAAAATCAAATCTTTCGGTCTTGTGCAGAAGAACAGGGAGAGAGCATGAGGGTTAGAGCATGAGGGTTAAACCATGAGGAACAGAGCATGAATGTCGTGATTCTTGGAGCAGGCGAAGTCGGCTACCATATTGCCAACAGGCTCGCCACAGAGGGCAATAATGTATCGGTCGTGGATCAGGACGCCGAGAGGTTGCAGGTTATTGCCGATGCCATGGATGTGAAAACCGTTTGCGGCAAAGCCTCTTACCCCAGTATTCTGGAGCAGGCCGGGGCCAAGAATGCCGATCTGCTGATTGCCGTCACCACCAATGATGAAGTCAATATGCTGGCCTGTCAGGTGGCGCATTCGCTGTTCAAGGTACCAACCAAGCTGGCGCGTGTACGCGAGCCAGATTATGTCTCCCACAAGGGTTTAATCGGGCGTGATGAATTGCCGATTGATGTCATCATTTCACCGGAAGCCGAAGCCGCCAAAGTGGTGATGGGGCGATTAAATGTATCCAGCGCCATGGATGCAAGGGAGTTTTTCGGCGGCGCTTTACAACTGGTGGAGTTCATCGTTCGCCCGAAAAGCATTCTGGCCGGTTTATCGCTGAAAGAATTCCCTGAAGTCATGGATAATCTGCCTGTCTATGTGGTCGCTCACGAACATAATGGAAACTGGCGCGTGCCCAAGGGCGACACCGTATTATTGGCCGGCGACAGTATTTATGTGGCCGTGGCTCGCCAGCAGCTGGAGCCGCTGATGAAAGTCCTCGATCTCACCTGCCATTCACCCAAAGGGCGCAATATATTGATGGTCGGCGGTGGTCATATCGGGTTTATTGTCGCCAAGGAGTTGGAAAAAGCCGGCGCGCTGGTCAAGCTGATCGAACACAATGAGGAGCGGGCGCAGTGGTTGTCCGAGCAGTTCAATGATGTTGTCATTATTCATGGCGATGCACTGGATCAGAAGCTGCTGGAAGAAGAAAACATCGATAAAATGGAAGATTTTCTAGCCATGACCAACGATGACGAAACCAACATTCTCAGCAGCCTGATCGCCAAACGCTACGGTGTACCGCATGTGGTGACGCTGGTGAACCGCTCCATCTATACCCAGGTGGTGCGTCAAATCGGTCTGGACGTGACGGTTTCCCCGCGTCTGTCGACGGTCGCTTCCATTCTGGGCTTTGTGCGCAAAGGTAGAATCCACGGCATGGCTTCGCTGGCCGATGGCAGCCTGGAAGTGCTGGAAGCCGAGGCGCTGGAAACCAGCACCATCCTGAACACGCCCCTGAAAGCGTTGTCGCTACCGGAAGACACAGTGATTGGCGCGATTCTGCGCGATGGAAATATTATCGTGCCGAATGGTTCTGTTCAGGTTAAAACCCACGACCATGTATTGATGGTGACAACCAGCGCTTCGGTTGCGGCGGTCGAGCGACTGTTTGAAGTACACCTGGAATTCTTTTAGCGCATGCTCATGCTGCATCATCAAATATTTCAGGCGCGACTGTAGCTTATGCACCCCAAGGGTGTGATCTGGACAATCGGCACGCTGGTGGCGTTTTATGGCGGCTGCATGATGATCCCTGCACTGGTGGCCATGTATTATGATGCTGGCCATACCTCTGAATTTCTGGAAGCCGGCGTTATCGTGATTTTGTTTGGTTTGGGCATGATCCGCTTTGGCGGCGGCGCGCCGGCGCGTTTAAGTCACCGGGACGGCTTCCTGATTGTCGCACTGGCATGGCTGGTGCTCGCATTGATCGGCGCCGTACCATTCTGGACTACCGGCACCCTGCCATCGGTTATGGATGCCATGTTTGAGTCCACATCGGGACTGACGACAACCGGTGCGACGGTGCTTTCCGGGCTGGATGATTTGCCACGCTCGATTCTATTCTGGCGCTCCATGCAGGAGTGGCTGGGCGGCATGGGTATCATCGTATTGGCGGTAGCCGTCATGCCGCTTTTGGGCATCGGAGGCATGCAATTATTCAGAGCGGAAACGCCGGGCCCGGTCAAGGATAAACTCACTGCCCGCGTCACTGAAACCGCCAAATTACTCTGGTACCTTTATCTGGGCATGACGCTGGTTTGCGCGCTGGCCTACTGGCTGGCCGGCATGACTCCTTTTGACGCCATCAATCATGCCATGTGCACGGTCGCAATTGGCGGTTTTTCCACCCACGATGCCAGTTTCGGCTTTTATCAGGGTAGTGCGCTGCAACTGCTTGCCATCTGTTTTATGATATTGGCGGGCATCAATTTTACCCTGCACTTTTCTGCCGCCCTGAAAGGATTTTCCCTGCGCGCCTATTTTCGTGATGAAGAGTTCAGGGTCTATGTCGGCTGGATCTGCGCTCTGCTTGCCTGCATTAGCCTGATCGTTATAGCCAGCGGTCAGGACACAGCGATTCATGTCGCTTTTAATGTCGTCTCTATCGCCACAACCACCGGCTTTGCCGTTAGTGATTACAGCCTGTGGGCACCCGGTGCCACCGTATTGCTGGTGATGACCATGTTTGTCGGGGCCTGCGCCGGCTCGACAGGCGGTGGCATGAAAGTCGTACGCATCATGTTGCTGTTCCGCCAGGGCATTCGTGAAATCCGCCGACTGGTGCATCCACATGGCATTATTCATGTGAAAATGGGCAATCAGCGCATCTCACCCCATGTTACAGAAGCCTTATGGGGCTTTGCCGTGTTGTTTATGGTTTGTTATGTCATTGTCGCCATACTGCTGGCCTTCACCGGCGTCGATATGGTGACATCATTCACTGCAGCCGCAGCCTGCATCACCAATACCGGCCCCGGCTTCGGCAGCGTAGGCCCGGCGGATAATTACGAATCCTTGCCGGATATGGCCAAGTCCGTGCTGATTTTCGCCATGATTCTCGGACGCCTTGAGATTTATACATTTTTTGTATTGCTGGTGCCCGAATTTTGGCGCAATTAGTGTGAATAGGGATTGAAATAAAGTCATGCAAATAAAAGGTATTATATGGACTCTGGCCATGTTATCCGTGTTGTTTGGCGGCGGCATGGCTGTCACGGCAGGCGTATCGATCTGGTACCAGTCCGGTTATGCCATGCAATTTATTGCTTGCGGCGGCATTGTGATGATAACCGGCATGATTCTGATCTTTCTGTCGGGGCCTGCACCATCGCATCTTGGCCATCGTGACGGGTTTCTCATTGTCACGCTGGCCTGGATCTTCCTGTCATTATTTGGTGCCATACCATTCTGGGTCACAGGCGTATGCCATTCCTTTGTCGATGGTATCTTTGAATCAGTATCGGGGCTGACCACGACGGGGTCTACGATTCTTTCCGGCCTGGATCACTTGCCCCACGCTATTCTGTTCTGGCGCTCCATGCTCCAATGGCTGGGGGGAGTCGGCATTATTGTGCTGGTAGTTGCTGTGATGCCATTCCTGGGCACCGGCGGCATGCAGCTGCTGCGTGCCGAAGTGCCGGGGCCGGTCAAGGATAAGCTGACAACGCGCGTTTCCGAAACAGCCAAGGTATTGTGGGCGCTTTATCTGGGCATGACCACGCTATGCACGCTGGCCTACAGGTGGGGAGGCATGGGTTGGTTCGATGCGGTCAATCATGCCATGTGCACGGTCTCCACGGGTGGTTTTTCCACCCACGATGCCAGTTTCGGATATTTCGGGAGTCCGACCTTACATATTCTGGCCGTCTTTTTTATGTTTATATCCGGGGTGAATTTTGCATTGCATTTTGCCGCCATGCGGCGCGGCCTGTCGCTCAGGTTGTATATGGCCGATGATGAATTCAGATTCTATCTGGGCGGATTAACGCTGATGGTGCTGTTCATCGGGCTGCTGGTCGTTCCTGTCTCTGATGCCAACACGTGGGATGAAGTGTTGTTCAGCGTCGTTTCCGTCGCCACCACCACAGGATTCGCCATCGGTGATTATGGCACATGGCCGCCCGGCCCGATCTTGATGCTACTGTTGATCATGCTGGTAGGCGCATGCGCCGGCTCGACTTCCGGCGGGCTGAAAGCGATCCGCTTATTG
Source organism: uncultured Zetaproteobacteria bacterium (assembly GCA_964553725.1). Classification (GTDB taxonomy): domain Bacteria; phylum Pseudomonadota; class Zetaproteobacteria; order Mariprofundales; family Mariprofundaceae; genus Mariprofundus. Next base: position 11,655 of record CAZKME010000024.1, on the reverse strand, counting down.
CTGTTTTTTCGCCATGCCCGCCGCGAATTACAGCATCTGATTCATCCCCATGCTATCATACATGTGAGAATCGGTAACCGCAGCCTGACATCGGGCGTGGCGCAATCGGTATGGGGCTTCGCCGTTCTTTATCTGGTGAGTTTTTTTGTGATTGCTATCCTCGTCGCCCTGAGCGGTGTGGATCTGATTACATCCCTGAGCGCCTCAGCAGCGTGTTTGTCCAATACCGGCCCCGGTTTCGGCGCAGTCGGCCCGGCCAATAATTACGAATTATTACCTGCCGCCGCTAAAATGGTACTGATGTCCGGCATGATTCTGGGCCGCCTTGAAATTTATACGTTTTTTGTCCTGCTCATGCCAGCATTCTGGCGCAATTGAGCTTTTCGTCCGTACGCGGCATGATCTGCGTTATCCCATCACTGCGAGGTTTTTCATGATCCAAATCAACGTCAAGGCAGGCCATGCCCACAAACAACGCGATGATGCAGTTGTGTTGCCGCTGCTGAAGAATCGCAAGCTGACTGAATCCGGCAAAGCTTTGCAACAAGCGACCGGCAAGGTGTTGCCTGCCTTGCTAAGAAAGCATGACTGCACGGGCGTATTCGGCACAAGCCGCACCCTGTATGATGTGAAGGGTTCGTTTACACAACGCGTCATGTTGCTGGGCGTCGGCGAAGAAAAAAATCTCAGTCTGCACAAACTGCGCATACTTGCTGCAAAAGCGGCGCGCAAACTGGATAAGGGCGGCGCTCAGGATATATCTCTGTTTCTCTGTGAACTGGCCGTACGCGGCTGCAGCCTGTCCGATAAGGTTCAGGCGATCACGGAAGGCGTGCTACTGGGCTTGTACCGGTTCGATAAATATCAGCACAACAAGGGAGAAAACACGCGCAGATTACGTTCGGTGACGATTATGATTGCATCCCGGCGTGACCTAGAGACCGCCGAAGCGGCAGTAGTTCGCGCCTGTGCCATTGCCAGCGGCGTCAATTTCGCCCGTGATCTGGCCAATGAACCCGGCAATGTTTGCACGCCGGAGTTCCTCGGCCAACAGGCGGCGGCATTATCGCACGATAAACTGCATGTCACAGTGATGGATAAACAGGCCATCGAAGCAGCCGGTTTGAATGCGCTGTTGGCAGTCAATCAGGGCTCAAGCAAGGAGCCTCGCTTTATTGTACTGGAATATCATGGCGGCGAGGCCGGCGACGCGCCGGTAGCGCTGGTCGGCAAAGGGCTGACATTTGATGCTGGCGGTATCTCCATTAAACCTGGCCCGCTGATGGAGGAGATGAAATTCGACATGTGCGGTTCGGCTGCCGTGCTGGGTATTTTCAAGTCCGTGATCGACATGAATCTGCCTGTCAACTTGCTCGGCGTAATTCCATCGACTGAAAACCTGCTGGGCGCATCGGCCTACAAACCGGGTGATATCATCACCGGATACAACAAGGATATTTCCATCGAAATCCAGAACACCGATGCTGAAGGACGTATTATTCTTTCTGACGCGCTGGCCTATGCGGCGGAGCGCAAACCTGCTGAAATTATAGATTTTGCCACCCTGACCGGGGCCTGCGTGATTGCACTCGGTGCGCATGCGTCCGGCTTGATGGGAAGCGGAGAAACACTGAAGAAGGCATTGTTGGCTTCGGGTGATTTTACCTATGACCGGGTATGGGAATTGCCCATGTTTGAGGAATATCAGGAGCAGATCAAATCCGATATTGCCGATATCAGAAATATCGGTGGTCGTGAAGCGGGCACGATTACGGCAGCCTGCTTCCTGTCCCGCTTTGTCGGCGATATCCCCTGGGCGCATCTTGATATTGCCGGTACGGCCTGGAATATGAAGGGAACTGACATATCCGCCAAGGGCGCAACCGGGGCCGGTGTGCGGCTGCTAATCCATTATTTGATCACTAAAGTGAGTTAATCAAACAGGTCCGGGTATCTGTTATGGGTTGGCATTAGATTTGCTTTGATTGAAAGGGTGGCTGAAAGAACGGCTGTGACAGTGATAAATTGGACAAATCGGTCAATACATCGCTGTCAAAAGACGTATACTGGAAGCACAGGTATCATCATGCCGCCATGCTGAAATATTGATCCTGGGCAGGGGAGATTGTATTGCATAAACGAAACCCTTTGACGGGTCTGTAAACTTACCATGCGTTACCTGATGGAGCGGGTATCATCGCTCAGATTTCATCTGGTGCTGGTGCTGCTTGTTGTGAGCATGCCGGCCGGTGCGCTGGCGCTGGGCTTTGGCACGCTGACACTGTCCAGCCACCTGAATCAGGCCTTGAGCGCCGATGTGCCAATTATCCTGAATGCGTCGGATGATATCGAAACTGTGCATGTGGCGCTGGCCAGCCAGAAAGAATATGGCCAACTTGGTCTGCAATGGCAAGCTGATCTGGAGCGCATCAAAATCATTCTACAGGCCAAGCATTCTGACAAACCGTATATCGCATTGCGTTCAGTCGGAACCATTCACACGCCCATATTGTCTGTCTTACTCAAAGCCAGCAAAACTGGCCGGGGCACGTACTATAAACATTTCCAACTGCTGTTCGATCCGGTCGAGATAACCGTCCTGCATCAGCATCGGCAGCAGCCTGAAGTCATGGCACTGCATTCTACGCCTGAGCCATCAGAAACCATATCGACGCCAGTGACACCCGATGCAGGCTGGGCCAGAATCTGGCGTTATGGCCCGGTACGCGCCGGAGACAGCCTGAGCGAGATAGCCTATCGGTTACGCCGGGACAAACGATTCAGCAACCGGCAAGTGATGTTGTCCCTGTATGATAAAAACCCGCACGGGTTTGTCGATGGCGATATCAATCTATTGAAACAGGGTGCCTGGCTAACGGTGCCGCCCGGGAATGTGGTCAAGCAGTATGCTGATCAGGCATCCATGCAAAAACTGTCGCAATTATTGACGCACACAGAGCCGAGCACCCACGCGATACAAACACTTAGGCCAAAACCGGAAGCGCAACTTGCAACTGAAACCAACACTGAATCCAGGACTCCGCCAACGGCGCTTGTTTCGGCTGAGCAAACTTCACAGGAATTGCGCTACAGTGGCAGTATTACTGTCAACGGGGCCACCGCCAACAAGTTGGCTGATGATCTTAAAACAGTAAAAAATGGCATTGATCAGCAATTGGAGAGCATGCATGCAACGATGATGGCCGGCAAACTGCAAATGGCGGATCTCGGCAAAACAGTCTCCAGCCTCAATCAATCCGTTCAAGTCATCAAACAGGATATCCATAGCCTGAAAAAAGATGTCGCTATTATCAAAAGCCGTACCGAACACACATTATCCGAATCATTCAGTAATTTGCAGCTTGCGCTATTTGCCCTGTTGGCAGCCATCTTCGGCGCACTGGTTGCGATGGCATTTAGAAAAAAACCTGCGCCTCTGCCAAAACCGGTCAGCACCGCGTCATCACCGACTAAAAACGCTGATAGTGACGATAAAGCCGCCTCCACGCTCATTGCCGATGAAGCCATTCAATTACTCAACAGAGCAGAAGAGAGCCTGGGTCAATGTGACTATGAACAGGCTGGAAAAATACTCCGGCAGATCGACAAACTCACTCCCGATTCAGTCCGGGCATCTGCCCTGAAAGCGCAATTATTGCATGAAACAGACCGGCACACGGAGAGAAACAAGCTCATCAACAGCATCAGTGAGGCATCCGACAAGCAGCGATGGGAACGCTTTTGCCAATTATTGCCATCACATGTCTGGAATGCCTGTTTCTGCTGTGAGACTGCCGATGGCGCACCCCGCAACGACGGCGCGCAGTCTTGATATATCAGCGCAAATCAGGGAGTTGAGCGATGCGGGCATCTGACGGCATACGCCATCGTTACCAGGACGTCAGCATCAACCTGATGAGCGGTGAAACAATTGAAGGCCATCTGCTTGGCTTTTCTCCTATCATGAGCAAGCTGCACTTCTTCGAGAAAAACCGGGCAGATGATGCAGCAGCTTCACGCAAGCTGGCTATCGAAGATATTGTCTATATCGGTCTGCACCGTCCGCCCGGCACCATGATCGAGCATCAGGGCAAACTGGAGCATATGGATGAACTGAAAATCATCACGGTGAATCAGGACAGCTTCGCAATCCTTGCTTCGCCATCAATGTCGAATACGCCCGGATTTTACGCCACCTGTAAAGATGGTCGCCTGCCCTTTGAACGTATCTTTTTTTATCATCACGGCATCCGCTATCAGGAAAAACCCGAACGGCTCGGTGATCTGCTCATTGATCAGGATATTCTTGATCAGCAAGACATTCAACAGGCACTGGATATTCAGGCTAAAAGCCTGCCGGCGCTCGGCGATATACTGAAAGAACAGGGCAAGGTAAATGATACCGATATTAAACATGCACTGAGCATTCAGAGTCGCCAGCGCATGAAGATCGGTGATCTGCTCATTGATCAGGAACTGGTGAACGCTGATGATGTCCATGATGCACTACAGGAGCAATCCCGGTCAGTAGATTTGCCAATCGGCCATATCCTGAAAGAGCAAGGGAAAGTTCAGGATAGTGATATCGATTCAGCACTGGAAATGCAGCAACGCCGAAAGATGCGGCTTGGCGAAATTCTCCTCGAAGCTCACCTGATCACCGAAGATGACATTCAAATTGCACTGGCCGAGCAGAAAATGCGAGGGCAACGCATCGGGGAAATCCTGCTTAATTCGCATGTCATCACCGAGGATCAGCTCCTGACCGCACTGGCCAGAAAGTTTCGCCTGCCGACGGTTGATCTGAATGAATACGAAGTCAACCCGATCAGCGGTATAGAGATTGGTCGGGATGTGATCGAGAAATACGGCATTCTGCCCATTGATTCGGATCAACATTCTGTGACCATTGCGCTGGCCGACCCGATGGGTCTGGAAGCCTATGACGGCATTTGTTTCAAAACCGGCAAAAAAGTACACGAAGTGATGACCAAGGCATCACAACTGAAAGAACACATCGAAGCATTTCTGAAAGAAGAACATGCCGATGAAGAATTATCCTGCGAATTCCTTCAACATGATGTTGAAGATCAGGATGAGCCGCTCAATGAGCTGGAAATCACCCAGTCGGCTGAAGATGCGCCGATTGTCAGTCTGGTCAACCGTATTATCCGCAATGGGCTGAGAAAGAAAGCCTCCGATATCCACATTCTACCGCAAGCCAAGAAAATCACGCTGGCCTATCGTCTCAACGGGCAATTACTGGCCGAGAATGCACTGGATTACAGCCTGCACAAACAGATTGCAGCGCGAATCAAAATTTTGTGCGGCATGGATATTGCCGAGCAACGCATGCCCCAGGATGGCAGGCTGCTATTGCGTGACGGCAAACAGAAATATGAATTCCGTGTGTCCTGTATTCCCAACTCATTCGGCGAATCATTGGTGTTGCGCGTGCTCAATAAAGATATGGCGGTTGAACTCGATGTGCTCGGTTTGCGTGATGAAGATGTCAAACAGCTGTCCACGCTGGCACGCAAACCCTACGGGCTCATGCTGGTCACCGGCCCGACCGGTTCCGGCAAGTCCACCACCCTGTTCGCCATACTCCAATCTATCGCCCATCTTCCGGCCCATATCCTGACCATTGAAGACCCGGTCGAATCCGAAATACCGGGTGCCAACCAGATTCAGGTCAATCACAAAATTGGTATGTCGTTTGCACGAATTTTACGCAATGTGCTCAGGCACGATCCGGATATTATCATGATTGGTGAAATGCGCGATCAGGAAACTGCCGAGATCGGCATTGAGGCCGCACTCACCGGCCATTTGATGTTTTCCACTCTGCATACCAATTCTGCCGTGGACACGATTATCCGCCTCAATGATTTGGGCATCCCCAACTACCTGATTGCGCCCGCCCTGCTCGGCGTCATCAGCCAGAATTTGCTGAAAAAACTGTGTGTGGAGTGCCGGACTGATCTGGACAGCGACGATCCGGCTTTTACCATGGTCAAAGATCTCGGTTTTGACGCTCCGAAAAAACTCTACAAAGCCGTGGGTTGTGAACATTGTAACCAGACCGGATATGCAGGTCGCGTGATGTCCTACGAATTCCTCGTGGTCAATGAGAAAATCAGGCAGGCCATTCACGATGGCGTCAAAGGCCAGAAAATGCAACAGATTGCGATAGAAAATGGCATGGCAGAAAAATCTTCATCCGCCCTGAAAATGGCAGCCGAAGGCATCATTGATTACAATGATTTTATCTATTCCGTGATGTAAGTGTTTCCTGCTCAATGGCGGCGCGCAGTTTATCAATGCCTGTCCCTTTGAAGCTGGAGGTTGGCAGCGGACTGAGCATACCGCCCATCGCATCGGTCATCTCCTTTAAACGTTTAACACGCTTGTTGCCGGATAGTTTATCTGCCTTGGTAGCGACCGGCAGCCAGCGGATGCCGCCTTCATTGAGCCATTCGATCAGTTGCAGATCGGAATCCTTGGGGCCATG
>CAZKME010000024.1:0-5041 GCA_964553725.1 uncultured Zetaproteobacteria bacterium | reverse complement strand
TGCCGCCTTCATTGAGCCATTCGATCAGTTGCAGATCGGAATCCTTGGGGCCATGACGGATATCCAGCAACATCAACACCAGCTTCAAATCAGCATGGGCCAGATAAGCCTCGATCATATTGATCCAGCGTTTTTGTTCTTTCTTCGGCGCGCGGGCATAACCGTAACCGGGCAGGTCGACAACCAGCAAAGTGCTATCCACGTCAAACAGATTAAGCAATCGGGTGCAGCCCGGACTCTTGGATGTTTTGACCAAACCGTTGCGGCCAAACAGCGCGTTCATCAAGGATGATTTGCCGACATTGGAATGCCCGGCCACGGCAATCTGCGGCAGGTCAATATCCGGAAACTGATTAGAATCGGCCACCGATTGCATGAAATGCGTATTGGGCCAATGAATACGCGCCCGATCTATTGAATTCGTCATACCGCCAAGCCTACGGTAGCGCAGCTTCCCGGCAAGCTCATCTGTGTCTATTTGTGGTTCCTGGCCTTTTATAAAGCTGGCGAATTATCGGGCGGCGGCTAAGCTTGCATATTTTTTAGGCAACAGGATAAAACCATCACATGACCACCCAACTGCTGCCCGGTTTTACGCTGGGCGACCACCACATTGATGTACCACTTGTCCTGGCTCCGATGGCCGGCATTACCGATTTACCGTTTCGCAAGATTTGCAAACGTTTCGGGGTAGGGCTGGTGGTGACCGAGATGATTGCATCGCGTGCGGTGGATATGGGCCGCGAACGCACCGAGCGCATGGCTGAGCTGGGCGACGATGAGCATCCGGCCTCGATTCAGATTGCCGGAGCTGATCCAGCCTTTGTCAGCGAGGCGGCGCGCTGGGCGGTGGGCCACGGGTCTGATTTTGTCGATATCAACATGGGTTGTCCGGTCAAGAAAATCTGCAAACAGGTGGCCGGTTCGGCCATGCTTAAAGATGAGCGGCTGGTGGCGCGCGTGCTTGAAGCAGTTGTCGGAGCAGTCGATGTGCCGGTGACGCTGAAAATTCGTACCGGCTGGGATGAAGAGTCCAAAAATGTCGAACAAATCGCTCGTATTGCTGAAGCCAGCGGCATTCAGATGTTGACCGTGCACGGACGCACCCGCGCCCAGATGTTCAGCGGCCATGCCAGTTGGGAGGATATCGGGCTGGCCAAAGCCGCAGTCTCCATTCCGGTAATCGGCAACGGCGATATTGTCGATGCTGCATCGGCGCGTGAAATGATTCGTGTTTCCGGTTGTGACGGCGTCATGGTCGGGCGCGCCGTGCAGGGCAATCCGTGGGTGCTGGGCGAAGTGCATGCCGTATTGACCGGCGCGCCGTTGCCTGCGCCACCTTCGCCTGCACAGCGCTGGTTAATCGTTTCAGAACATCTGCATCATCTGGCTGAACACCATGGTATCCGCACCGCATCCAAGCTGGCTCGAAAACATGTGATCTGGTACAGCAAGGGGTTGCACGGTTCGGCGGAATTTCGCCAGTCCTTCCAGACCCTGGCCGACTGGCAGCAGATGCTGGATGTAGCGGCAGGCTATTTTCTCGGACTCGGCGGTCATGTGCATCAGCATATTATTGTGCATCAAAATATAGCGCTTAAAACCGCTGAACAGGCTTCGACGTATGCTGTTTGAGAAAATCCCGTTATCGATTCTGCCCCTGCCGATGCTGTTGCTCGATGATGAAGCATGTGTATTGCAGGCCAATTTACTGGCGCAGGAAGCCTTATGCAAATCCAACCGGCAATTATCGGGTCATCATCTGTCCGAAGTATTTTCTCCTGCTGTCGAGATTGAGCGTTTATTATCCATGCTCACGCCGTATGGCGGTGGCGTCACAGACCACCATCTCTGTATGCTGGGTGGCGGCATGCCGGTATCGCTGCATCTGGGTATGCATGAGGGCGGTATTGCGGCTATTTTTGTGCCTGAAGCGCATCGCTCGGAAGTCGAGCGTCATGCCAAGCGCCATGAAATGGCAGAAGCGGTGGCGCGTATTGCGCTGGAAATGGCCCATGAAGTCAAAAATCCACTGGCCGCGCTCAGAGGCGCCAGCCAATGGTTATCCGAACAGCATATGAATGCGGATGCCAAGGAAGCGGTCGAGCAGATTATTCACGGCGTTGATCGTATTCGTGATCGCATTGATGCATTTTTGCAGGTCGGCCCGCGCGCACCCGTGCAGATGGAAATGACCAATTTACATATGCTGATTCAGGATATTATTCAGCACCCCGAGGGTATTTATATCAGCCGTGTATTTGATCCCAGTCTGCCCGATATCATGGCGCATCCATCCCGGCTCAGACAGGCATTTGAAAATCTGTGGCAAAATGCGCTGGAAGCGGCGGATAGTAAAATCGAGTGGCAGACCCGCATGGCACCGCTGGTGCATTTGCCCGGCCATCACGGTAAAGTCGTTGAAATCAGTATCACCAATGATGGTGCCATGATTCCCGAAGAATTGCAGGATCGTTTGTTCGAACCCTATGTGACGGGCAAGAAACGTGGCAGCGGTCTGGGTCTGGCGCAGGTGGAGCGGGTGATGCTGGAGCACGGCGGGCGGGTTAATGTGGACAGTGGCAATGGACGCACAACCATGACCTTACAACTGCCGGTGAAAACGGTGGCCAGCCTGGAAGCAGCCGCAGGAGAGGCAAAACCATGAAAACTCTGATTGTTGATGATGATGAAGGCATCCGGTGGATTCTGGACAAGGTTCTGCGCGAAGAGGGGTTGACGGTGTTGCAGGCAGGCTCGATTGCCGAAGCGGAAACTGAGCTGTCCAGGCATGATGATATCAACATTGTATTTCTCGATGTCTATCTGCCCGATGGCAACGGCATGGACTTTCTGGCCACGGGCGTCATGCAGATGCCCGTGGTGTTATTAACGGCGGAAACCACCTTTGGCCATGCCGCCGAGGCTTACCGTATCGGGGCAATGGAATATCTGCCGAAACCATTTGATCTGGATGAAGTGCGGCAACTCGTGCAGCGCGTGCGACCGGTGCAGGAACCGACTCCGGTCAAAACGAAAGTCAGAGAAGATCTGATCATTGGTCGCAGTCAGGCCATGCAGGATATGTTCCGTACGCTGGGGCGCGTGGCCACTTCTGATTTAACCGTGCTGATTACCGGCGAATCGGGCACCGGCAAAGAAATGGTCGCCAAGACCCTGCATGAGCGCAGCCAGCGCTGCGATAAAGCATTTGTGGCCATCAACACTGCCGCCATTCCTGCTGATTTATTGGAATCCGAATTATTCGGCCATGAAAAAGGCGCTTTTACCGGTGCCGATAAAACCCGCGAAGGTCGTTTTGAACAGGCTGACGGCGGCACCCTGTTTCTGGATGAAATCGGCGATATGCCGGCAGCGCTGCAAGCCAAAATGTTGCGTGTGCTTGAAGAGGGGCGCGTCCAGCGGGTGGGCGGCAGTCAGTCAAAAGTGGTCAATGTGCGTTTATTGGCTGCAACACATCAGCATTTGCAGGAGAAAATTGCTAAAGGTGAATTTCGTGAGGATTTGTATTATCGGCTCAATGTGATTCCGGTGCATATTCCGCCACTGCGCGAGCGTCGCGACGATATTCCCGAATTGGCGGTTTATCTGCTGGATGAAGCCGTGGAAGAGCTCGGTATGAACGCGCCGATTCTGCTCGATGACGCCGTTGATTTGCTCAGCCAGCATGACTGGCCGGGCAATGTGCGCGAGCTGAAAAATGTCATGCGCAGACTCGCCGTGTTGACACCGGGGGCCAGCATCACCCTGTCCGATGTGGCGCTGGCGCTGGGCAATGTCGATAATACACGGCAACAGGAAGAAACGTTGGGGCAGGCGGTCACTCGCTGTACGCGTCAGTACCTGCACCAGCTTGGTTATGCCAAGGCGGTTAATCTGCATCAGCATATGCTCGAACAGGTAGAACCGCCGCTATTGGTGCTGGCTATGGAACGCTATCATGGCAATCAGTTGAAAGTAGCCGATATGCTGGGGCTGAACCGCAATACCGTGCGCAAACTGCTGCGTAAATACGATATTGATCCACAGTATTTCCGTTGATTAAGGTTTCATTCATCTGGTAAGCTCATTATCCTGCGCCACCGATACGAACAGTAATCAAGCATGGAGTGCTTTTTGTCTGAAAATATTCGCGAAATACCCTACAACTACACATCCTATTCTGATCGTGAAATTGTCATCCGTTTTCTGGGCGAGGATGCATGGGATGATTTGAATGTATTGCGCACCCAGCGCCGCACGGGCCGTTCGGCTCGCATGCTGTTTGAAATCCTGGGTGATATGTGGGTGGTGGAGCGCAATATCTTTTTGCGCAACGATTTATTGAACAACCAGAAACGACGCCAGACTATGTACCGTCGCCATTATAACCGTTTATCTCGCATCGAAGCCGGTGCCAGTGATAATCCCCGCGCCAGCAAGGTGGCGGCATGCACCAGTCGGCTGCTGGAAGATTTTTATGCATGGTTTGAGAACGAACCGGCCAAGCGTAGAAAAGCGCGCAAGGCGTTTGCCAGACATACACATGCCAACAACGTACATTTCGATGCATACACCTTGACCCATCATGCCACCGATGCCACCGACTGGCGCCATCATGCGCCGTTTTGCGTGCTCACGCCGGATTCGGCTGAGGAACTGCCGGGCCTGATTCATGCTGTGGCAGATCTAGAACTGGTGGTAATTCCGCGCGGCGGCGGCACCGGCTTGTGCGGTGGTTCGGTACCTTTGTCCGATAATGCGGTGATGATTAATGTCGAAAAACTGGATGCGATTGGTCCGGTTGAAAACAGGAATATCGGTGACAAGGGCGATGTCGCTACCATCACAGCCGGTGCAGGTGCTGTGACCGGCAAGGTCATGGAAGCCTCGAAACCACACGTATTTGCCACCGACCCGACCAGTTTATGGGCCTGTACGATTGGCGGCAATGTCGCCTCCAATGCAGGCGGTAAACATGCGGTAATCTGGGGCACCTGCGTGGACAATCTGCTCAGTTGGAAAATGGTGACGCCGGATG
>CAZKME010000023.1:0-17943 GCA_964553725.1 uncultured Zetaproteobacteria bacterium | reverse complement strand
ACCGACTGAAAGGCCAGCATACCACCGGCCTGGGCCATGGCTTCGACCAGCAGCACGCCTGGCATGACCGGATGATTGGGGAAATGGCCGGTAAACTGCGGCTCGTTAATGCTTACATTTTTCAGCGCACGAATCGACTTCTCCTTCTCGAAATCAAGGATACGGTCAATCAGCAGAAACGGATAACGATGTGGAAGACGTTTCATAATCTCATCAATGCTTAATTCCGGCATGTCACACTCCCTGGGGCAATTTTGTTCTGGCTATGAATAATCATCACTTGCGATGCTGCGCTTTCCACATATCAGGCAACTTGGGCAGCAAGGCAGAAATCTTGAAAAACAGCCGATATGGCATGGCCGGAGAGCCGGCATAAGTGCCGCCTGCACCCAGATCCGACAACACCCCTGCCTTGGCCGTAAGTTTGACGCCATCGCCAACATTCAGATGGCCTGCAAGCCCGGCCTGCCCGCCAAACTGGCAGCCTTTTCCAATCACGGTCGATCCTGAAATGCCAACCTGACTGGCCATAATGCTATAAGCGCCAATACGCACGTTATGGGCCACCTGAATCTGATTATCCAGCTTCACGCCGCGCCCAATCACAGTATCTTCAATAGCGCCGCGATCAATGCAGGTATTGGCACCTATTTCAACATCGTCTTCAAGAATAACCCGGCCAATCTGTGGGATTTTCAGGTGTTGCGAACCGCTCCATGCATAACCGAAACCATCCGAACCAATCACAGCTCCCGGTTGCAGTATCACATCATTGCCCAGCACACAGCCTTTTCGAACAACAACATTGGCATGCAACACACAATGTTCCCCGATCCTGACATTTTCCCCGATCACGCAACCGGCACCAATCATGGTGCCTGCACCGATATGCACATGAGAAGCAATGACAGCATTGGCAGCAATTTCGACATCGTCAGGCAAAATGGCAGAAGCATCAATCACCGCAGAAGCATGGCGCTGCCCGTTGCCTATCGGCTGTGGATAAAAAAAACGCTGTAGTAAGGCAAAAGCCAGATACGGATCGTCGACCCGAATCACGCCACAGCGTTTGGGAGCAGGATCATTGGCGGCCAGGAATACTGCCGCCGCCCTGGTTTCCGATAAAGCATCCTTGTAACGATGGTTGGCCAGAAACGAAATCTCCGCATCCCCGGCCGCGCTTAGCGTGTTAACGCCGCTGATACGGATATGCGATGCCTCTTCCCCGACAAGCCCTTCGACTGTACCGTTAACTATCCCGGCAATGTCGAGCAACGAGACTGTTTTCATGCAATCGTTTACTTATTTCTTCGCATCCAGCAACTTGATAATATCAGCTGTCACATCATGTTTCGGATCAGCATAGATGAAAACAGGTCTGGGCATGAGCATATCAAAATGATGTTGCTTGCCATATTTCCTTATCACTTTCTGGAATCTTGTCATGCTGGCAATATCCATGCGATTTTTCTCGGCTGCCAGTTCTTCCTGCGCATCCTGCTGCATGCGTTTAAATGTCTTTACCTTCTCTTGCAGTTTCCGTTGTTTCTGGGCAAGCGCTTCCTGTGACATGGCTAGCGACTGACCCATAAGATCTTTTTCTTCCTGTGCAATTTTATCCTTCAGTACATTCAGCGCTTTCACTTTCTTGGCGCTAAGCGCCTGCAAGCGTTTCATGCCCTGCTTATATTCGGCTGTACTCTCCAGGGCGCTTTTGATATCAATATAACCGATTTTTAATTCGGCAGCCTGCACAGATGCCAGTCCAAAAATACATACTGCACCCATTGCTATCAGGATGGATTGTAATGTTGATTTCATGTTCACTTTCTTAAGCATGACTCACTCCTTTGAAATTCTACTATTTATTTTTATCTAATTCGCATGATTCATCCATGCTGCCGCGCCCTTGCTTGTTCCAATGCCCGCAATGAATCTTTGCTCAGGCGCCCGTGAACATGGCTACACCCTTTTTCGCAAAATCCGTTGCAAACCAAAGGCCCGGCGCAATCATCATGGCGTTTCATGAATCATGCGGGCTAAAATGTTGATCCAATGCCAAGTTCAAAACTTTTCTCAATATCTCCTGGCATGGTCTTGATCGGAAATGCCCAACTCACGCCAATCGGCCCTATGGGTGAAAGCCATTCTACCCCGAACCCTGCCGTATAGCGAAGGCGTGATAAAGAAAATGGTTCGCTCACACTAAACGATGTGTTGTCAACAACCGCCGATGCAGAGCCCCACAATGTGCCCGTATCAACAAAGAATAGTGCCCGCAATCCGGACGTTTGCATATAGGGCAGGGGAAAAAAGAAATTCAGGGAGCCTGTTAGCTGGTTATTGCCGCCAATAGCCTCACCTGTCTGCGGATCACGGATGGAAACACCGAAGGTATCAAAGCCTCGAAAACTGCCGATTCCGCCCAATGAATAACGCCGCCAAAGGGGAATTTCCCTGCTGGAAAAAGCGCGGATTGAACTAAACTGAAAAGACGGATTCAATACATATTCATCTTTTTTTCCAAATGGAAAGTACCATTTACTGGAAACACGGGCCTCCACAAATCTGTTCGGCCCGCCCAGTCCGGCAACCCCGATACTCACTGAATCCACATGCCCGCTAGTCGCAGTTGTGAAGCGATCTCTGGAATCCCAACTCAATGAATTGGTCACTTCACCAATCGTTTGACGGCCAATCTGGGCGCGTTGAAATAGCGATGCATTGATGGGTACACTGGATAAATCTGTTGTGTTATACTGGTAGTTAATCCCATAGTTGATGTAATGGGTGATGGGAATGCCAAAACCAATACCTCCGCCAACCGAGTCGGTGGTATAATTGGCCAGTGTTTGTGGGTCTGTCTTTGTTTTGAATACATTGATAGAAGCGCTGACATGACTACCCAGAAAAAACGGATCGGTCAGACTACCGGTAATATTCTGGGTAATCTTACCTATTTGCCCGTTCAGACTGGCCTGATAGCCTTTTCCGAGAACATTCTTCTCCGTGACCTTCGCCGTTAGAATAACTTTTTCCCGTTGAGAAAATCCAATGCCGCCTGAAATAGAGCCTGATTTCTTTTCGGTTAAATCAATTTTCATCAACGCTTTATCAGCCGCTGAACCTTTCGGAAAAGATACTCTGGCATCATCAACAAAAGCAGACCGTTTCAACGTTTCCTTGCTATGCTTGACTTGCGTTCCCGAATAACGCGCCCCTTCCGACTGATCCACCAATCGACGCACAACGATGTCTTCGGTTTTGTCATTGCCGGATATTTCAACACGCTCAATATAAATCTCTTCGCCTTTTTCAATATCAAATGTCACTGCAACGGTATGGTCTTCGATATTCCGATTCAGCAACGGCGTTACAGTCGCAAAAGCATAGCCCTCATCACCGACTCGCGCGGTGATATCGTCAATCGTGGTACGCATCTCATTCAGGGAATAGATATTTCCAACTTTCAGTTCAATCAATTTCTGTAGCGTTTCCTTATCCGGCACCAGATCACCCTGCAAGGCAACCTTGTCAACACGATACTGGATCCCCTCATGAATACTGAATGTCAAAGAGAAATTCTGCTTGTTCGCAGCCATCGTGATTTGTTTCGAATCAAGTTTCATATCAAGATAACCATGATTCAGGTAATACTGCTGTAATAACTGCCCGTCCGCGCCAAATCGTTTGGTATCAAATATATCCCGATCAGAAAACCATGTCATCAAGTCAGCCGGCCTGGATGCAACCACCTTGCGCAAGGTGGCATCGCTAAATGCCTTATTACCAATAATACGAATACGATTGATGCGCGTAATTTTACCCTCATGGATCCGAATAATCAGATCAATTCTGCCATCTTTGCGTTCCGTAGGAATAAAATCAATACCAACCTGATAATATCCTTTTTTCAAATAACCCTTTCTAAGGGTGTTACGATCAGAGTTCTTGTATCCGGCGCTATAAATACGCCCCGGTTTCAATTTCAATTTCAATTTCAAATCTTTGCTGGCAAATTCATCATTGCCTTCCATCTTCAACGAGGCAATCAACGGATGTTCCTTGACATGGCATACCAGACGGATACCACGGGCAGTTCTTGTACCTGTAAATCGAATATCGGCAAAGAAACCGCTCTTATACAATTTACGCACATCACGGCTTAACTGGCGTCGATCCAGCGGTTTACCCACCCGACTACCCATTTTTGCCAATACCGCTTCCTTTTCCACATTGTGGTTGCCCTGCACATCAATGGACAGAATGATCGGCTCGGCGGATGGTGCAGATGGTAAATCCGCAGCGGCGACAATGCCCTGGCAGGCAAATATGCCAAGCAGCAAACCGACAAACATCGACAATTTGAGCGAACTTGGCATATTATCCTCAGAGTTAACGCGAAAGATCATTATAAAAAGCAAACATCATCAAACTGACAATCAATACCAGCCCCATCATCTGGGTAATCTCCAGAAATTTGGGTGATAATGGTTTCCCCCTTATTTTTTCCAAGCCTAAATATACCAGCAGGCCACCGTCCAGAATGGGAACAGGCAATAAGTTCAGTACCCCGAGGTTGACCGAGATTAAAGCCAGAAAGCCGAGAAAATAAACCAGCCCCATATCAGCGGTTCTCCCCGCCAGTTGCGCAATCGCAATCGGGCCGCCGAGATTATCGGCAGGTATGGCAGATGTCACCATTTTGCCAAACACGCCCAGCGTCATTTCGGTCATTTCCCAGGTACGGACAAACCCGTACGTCAGTCCATCAATCAGACCCATGCTATATTCTTCACTGCCATGCATGGATTGCGAAGCCAGCCGGACGCCTATGCGCCCCTGCTTCTTGTCATCCGCAGACGGTGTTACATTCAACTGCAAGGTGGTCTGATCCCGCTGCACAACCAGTGCAACCGGTTGCCCCGCACTGGCTTTTACCCGCTCAATAAATTGTCCCACATTGGAGACATGCCAACCATTGATCTGTTTAATCACATCGCCTTTATGCAAACCGAAACGCTGAGCCGGCGATCCATCCATCACCGCATCAATACGCACGATCAAACCCGGATTAAATCCCGCCACCTGATCGGCCACATCAATCAGCAATGGGTCCTTTTCCTGCGTCGGCAACGTCATTTGCATAGTAACCGGGCTATCATCCCGCTTCAATTGCAGTTCGACAGAAGCACCAACATATTGTTTGAGCTTCTCCTCCATCTGCTGCCAGGAATGCACTGGACTGTTGCCTACCGCCACGATGCGATCCCCGATTTGCAATCCGGCCTGCTCGGCAACTGATGCCGGCGCAATACCGCCTACAATCGTCGGCAACACTGACTGACCTATCCAGCCCACAACCATGTAAGCGACAATGGCAAATATAAAATTGTAGCCGGGCCCGGCGACCGCCACCGCAGCGCGTTTCCACACCGGCTGATTATTAAATGCTCTGGCTTTGTCCTGCTCGGACAGTTCCGTCTGCGCCTCGCCGTCCTGCTCGTCCGGGTTCTCGCCCAGCATTTTCACATAACCACCGAGAGGAATAGCCGCAATGACATATAGCACTTCCTGATCCCTGCTGCGCCATGAAAACAGGGCCGGGCCGAAACCGATGGAAAATTTCTCCACCTTGATGCCCAGCCTGCGCGCCATGGAAAAATGGCCGTATTCATGGATGGCAACCAGCAGCGCAATGGCCACCACAAAGGCCAACGATGTATGTAAAATTTCAGTCACGCAGTAGCACCTCTTCCGCCAGTTTACGGGCATGGCCGTCATGCAACCATACTTCGTCCAGACTGCCCACGGGGACATTGTCCACCCTGGATAATACCTGTTCAACCGTCGTCACAATATCCATAAATCCGATTCTATGTTCCCGAAACGCAGCATTGGCCACTTCATTGGCCGCATTAAACGCAATAGACAGAGAATCTTCTCCGCCGAGCACGTCCTGCACCAGCCGCATGGCCGGAAAACGCACATGATCCACAGCCTGAAAAGTTAGCGTTCCTGTCTGTACCAGATCCAGCCAGTCGATACCGGATTGCAACCGGGGTTCGGCCTGCATGGCATAGGCAATCGGCATGCGCATATCCGGCATGGCCAGTTGCGCCAGCACAGAGCCGTCCTGATATTCCACCATGGCATGCACAATGCTCTGCGGATGAATAATGGCGGAGAGTTTGTCCGATGTGAGATCAAACAGCCAGCGCGCTTCGATCAGCTCCAGTGCTTTATTCATCATGGTGGCGGAATCAATACTGATTTTGGCCCCCATATCCCAGTTCGGATGCGCCACCGCCTCTGCCAGCGTCACCGAAGCCAGCGTGGCCGGATCACGATCCCTGAACGGGCCGCCGGAAGCAGTCAGGATCACGCCCTTAACAGAATCGCGATCATGACCCATTAAACACTGATGAACGGCTGCATGTTCCGAATCGACCGGCACCACTTCTGCGCCGGATTTGGCTGCCGCATCCATGAAGATATGACCGGCAGTGACCAGACATTCCTTGTTGGCCAGTCCTACGCGCTTGCCAGCTTCAACGGCAGCCAGCGTAGCCGGCAAGCCTGCCGACCCCACCATGGCCGCCATCACCATATCGGTTTCCGTGGCAGAGGCCAGCGTAATGGCTGCATCCATGCCTGTTTCCAGCTTCACGCCGGCAGGCAGTTTCCCTTTCATTTCTTTGGCCGCTGCGGCATCGGTCATCACCACCCATTCGGGATGCAGAACAGCAGCCAATTCAGACATTTTTGCGACATTGCGATGCCCTACCAGTGCATAGGCGGAAAATTTATCCGGGTGTCTGAGTATCACATCGGTGGTGCTGCAACCGATTGACCCCGTCGCGCCTAATATGGTTAAACGTTTCACTGCAAGCCCCACAACAACCAGGTCACCGGAACGGCCATAATAATCGCGTCAATGCGATCCAGAATACCGCCGTGACCGGGCAGCCATCGACCGCTGTCCTTGGCACCAACCAAACGTTTCACAGCCGATTCCGATAAATCACCCAGCATGCCGGCAATGACGCACACGATTGCCAGCATCATGGAGGCAAACAACGGCAACACATCCCAATAAAGCCAGCAGACGACAGCAACAGGCACGCCGAACAACAAACCGCCAATCGCCCCCTGCACCGATTTACCCGGACTAATGGCAGGGCATAATTTATGTTTACCAATCGCCCGACCGACAAAATAAGCCGCCGAATCCGATACCCATACGGCCAGACATGTACCGATAATCAAACCCTGCCCGACTGCGCTGCCATGCGTTTTGGCAATGGCCAGTGCAAATACGAAGACCCAGCCGAATATCCAGATCGCCGCAAAAAAATCACCGAATGAGGCTGCTTTTGTACGCGAGCCCAACACAAACAGTGCGAACCAGGCAAAGCTGCCGAGCAACAATAGCTCGATGCCCGGCCAGATCGTAAAAGACACCCAAACGACTGCCGCAACCATCATATACAAAATCGGCTGGCGCAGTTTGACCAGCAGCACAAGTTCGCAACTCGCCACCAAACCAATCACAGCCAGCCCGCGCTCAAACCACGGCGATGAAAGCTCGGCATACCAGCCATACACCAGCAGCAATAACACCACCGCCGTAAGAATGCGCTTGCTCAATTCATTCATGTTTCGACCTGCTCGCTGGTCAGGCCATAACGGCGTTCGCGGCTGGCATATTCGTCCAGTGCCATCTGCAAATCCTGCTTGCTGAAATCCGGCCATAACACATCGGAAAAATAGAGTTCGGCATAAGCCGCATCCCACAAATGAAAATTGGAGATGCGCATTTCTCCGCCGGTGCGAATGAGCAGGTCGACCGGGGCTATATCATGACGCCACATCCGGCTGCGAAACTGCTCAGGATTCAATGCTGACAGCGCCCGTTGTTGATCCGGTTGCGATTGAACCCATTGCAGCGTTTCTTTCACAGCAGCCAGTATTTCCTGCTGGCCGCCATAGTTCAGGCATAAAATCAAATCGATGCCGGTATTACCGGCTGTTTCAGCACACGCCTGTGCAACCGCTTTGCGCGCACTGTTCGGCAATGGAGAAATATCGCCCAGAATACGAAACCGGACTTCATTGCGCATCATTTCAGGCAGGGTTTTTGGCAACAACACCGCCAGTAAACTCATCAGACCGCGCACTTCGAGTCGGGGTCGGGCCCAGTTTTCGGTTGAAAAAGCGTATAGGGAAATCTGTTTAATGCCGAGTTCTTTGGCCCAGCGAACCACATGGCGCGTCACCTCAGCGCCCTGCTTATGGCCGGCAAGGCGATTACTGCCACGGGCTTTGGCCCAACGGCCATTGCCGTCCATGATAATACCTACATGGTTTGGCAAAACGGAGTTAGTCTCCGATGCGGATTCAGACATCAAACCGTCAGAATATCTTTATCTTTGTGCTCAACAATCTGATCAATTTCAGCTACGAATTTATCGGTCACCTTCTGGATGCCATCCTGTAGACGTTTGCTCTCATCTTCGGACGTACCTTCATCCTTGACCTGTTTTTTAACGGCATCATTGGCATCACGGCGAATATTGCGTATGGATACCTTGGCTTTTTCACCTACGGCCTTGACCTGTTTTACTAAATCGCGGCGACGGTCTTCTGTCAATTCAGGCAGAACAATGCGGATGACTTCGCCATCGCTGGTCGGGTTCAGACCCAGATCGGATTTCAGAATGGCTTTCTCCAGATCACCCAGAATCGTTTTTTCCCATGGTGCAATCATCAGCATACGCGGCTCCGGCACGGAAATACTGCCAACCTGCGACACCGGCACGTCCGAGCCGTAATACGATACACTCACATGATCCAGCAGAGCCGCATTGGCCCGGCCTGTTCGAATGGTGGCCAGTTCCGACTTCAATGCCACAATGGATTTTTGCATTCTGTTTTCCATAAGACCGTTTCCCATATCACTGCTCATTTTTCACCCCTCCTGAACCAGCGTACCGACCGCTTCGCCCGCAACGGCCCTAAGCATCTGCCCTGGCCTGGTCACATCAAACACCACAATCGGCATCTGATTATCCCGGCACAACGACATCGCAGTCGCATCCATCACGCCAAGGCGTTTGGTCAACGCCTCGGTAAATGTCAGTGTATCATATCTTGTCGCAGTCGGATCTTTAACCGGATCGGCTGTATAGACGCCGTCTACCTTGGTGCCTTTCAAAACCGCATCGGCCTGAATTTCCATGGCGCGCAGGCTGGCCGCCGTATCGGTGGTGAAATAAGGATTGCCGGTGCCGGCACCGAAAATAAGAATGCGCCCTTTTTCCAGATGGCGTACGGCCCTGCGCCGGATATAGGGCTCGCCCACTTCCTTGATATACAAAGCGGAAATCATGCGCGCGGTCGCGCCCTGTCGTTCGATGGCATCCTGCAAGGCAATCGCATTCATCACCGTCGCCAGCATACCCATATAGTCGGCGCTGGCGCGATCCATGCCCGATGCCATGCCACTCATGCCACGAAAAATATTGCCGCCGCCAATCACGATAGCCAGTTCAACGCCGGTCTGCTGCACCTCAATCAACTCGACTGCCAGCCGATTGATCGTTTCTGAATCAATACCAAAGTCGGTATCGCCCATCAACACTTCGCCGGAAAGTTTCAGCAGCACCCGTTTATACGGACGCTGCTGACCACTGTCTTGCGAGATGTCTCCGGGAGATATGCCCATGAAAGTCAGCTACCCTGAATCTGGGCAGCCACTTCGGCTGCGAAATCTTCTTCTTTCTTTTCGATACCCTCGCCCAACTGGAAACGAGCCATGCTCGTCACGGTAGCCGAACCGAGCGCCTTGCCAACCTTCTGATCAGTATCCATGACAAAATCCTGCTCCAGCAGGCAAATCTCGGAATAGAATTTATTGAGCTGGCCGCTAACGATTTTATCGACAATCGCAGCAGGCTTGCCGCTGGCAATGGCGCGTTCGGAGAGTACGGCGCGCTCACGCTCTACAGCATCGGCATGAACATCTTCACGGGCAATGCTCAGCGGGTTGGCAGCAGCCACATGCATGGCGACACCACGGGCCAGAGAAGCATCCACGTCACCGTCAAGACCAATCAACACGCCGATTTTACCGCCACCATGTACATAGGAAGCAATGGTGGCCGCTTCAGCACGAACAAAACGGCGAATACTCATATTTTCACCAATGGTCGCAATCAGTTGAGACAGCGCCTGCTCGACATTGAGTTCAGCATCAAAAGCAAGCGCTTTGAGCGCCTCCACATCAGCCGGATTCTCTTTGATGATCAGTGCGGCAATGCTGTTGGCAAAATCGATAAACTGGTCATTCTTGCTGACAAAATCGGTTTCAGAATTGACTTCCAGCACCACGCCAGTGTTGCCTTGCGTGACTGTAACCACAATGCCTTCAGCCGCAACACGGCCAGCCTTCTTGGAGGCTGCGCCAAGCCCTTTCTTACGCAGAAAGTCCACTGCGGCATCGATATCACCGTTGGTTTCAGTCAATGCTTTTTTGCAGTCCATCATGCCTGCGCCGCTGATCTCACGCAGTTTTTTTACATCTGCAGCAGTTATGCCCATTTCAAATGCTCCGTCGTATATATAATAAGGTAATTATTCAGCTGCTGTCTGTTCAACGTCAACAGCCATGGCTTCAACCACATCATCGCCATCTTCGGCATTTTCCAGCTGCCATGCTTCCGCGCCTTCGAGCAACGCATCGGCGACCTTGCTACAGAACAAACGCACCGCACGAATAGCATCATCATTGCCCGGAATAATATATTCAATGCCTGACGGATCACAGTTACTGTCCACCACGGCCACAACCGGGATACCCAGCTTCTGGGCTTCCTTGACGGCCAGCTCTTCCTTGCGCACGTCCACCACAAACAGGCAATCCGGCAGATCATTCATTTCCTTGATGCCGCCGAGTGAGCGTTCCAGCTTATCAAGCTGGCGCTGCAAGCCGAGCGCTTCCTTCTTGGTTAGCATCTCAAACACGCCCTCTTCTTTCTGGCGCTGCAAATCTTTCATTTTGCGTACCGATTGCTGCACTGTGGCGAAGTTGGTCAGCGTGCCGCCGAGCCAACGGTGATTGACATAATAATGACCGGCGCGGGAAGATTCTTCTTTGACCGCATCACGAGCCTGACGTTTGGTGCCAACGTAAAGCACGCGACCGCCGGCAGCAGCCAGTTCCTGCATGAATGAATAGGATTCATTGGCCATGCGCAATGTTTTTTGCAAATCAATAATATGGATGCCGTTACGTTTACCGAAAATATAAGGTGCCATTTTCGGGTTCCAGCGACGGGTCTGGTGGCCAAAGTGCACACCGGCTTCAAGCAGTTGTTTCATCGTAAATTGAGACATTCAAGTCCTCCGATTGTTTTTCCTCCACTGCCCGTACCCCTGTGTTTCTAATTGCATAGGGCACAATGGATTGGACAGTGTGCGTATTCGCCCTTCCGAGCGGGCGCGCTTTCTAGCGAAATCGACGGTGAATAGCAAGCCTTGTCGCCATCTATATCGGACAGTAATTATCCCAGAATCCGACATTGACATTGGATGATCGGTGTAATCATTTGGTTTGGGTGTCGAATCCTGGGATTATGGCAGAGCAAGATTAATCAGAGCCCCGGCGCTGCTCATAATCAACGGGCCAATCAGAGATTGGAAAACGCCGGACACCAGCAGCAGGACAATAATCATAAAACCGAACGGCTCGATGCGGGAGAGTTGATAAGCCATCGGCCCCGGCAACAGACCGACTGCAACACGACCGCCATCCAGCGGCGGCAGCGGGATCAGGTTGAAAATGCACAGCACGACATTAATAATAATTGAGGCCTGACACATCAATGCCAATGGTTTCGCCACCCATGCCACTGAGGCCAGAACATTCACGGTAAACGCCAGCACCGCAACGGAAATCAACGCCAGCACCAGATTGGTCGCAGGACCTGCCAGCGCCACCCAGATCATATCGCGTTTGGGATTTCTGAGTTTGGCAAAATTAACCGGTACCGGTTTCGCATAACCGAACAAGAATGGCGAGCCGATCACCAGCAGCGCCACAGGAATCAGAATGGTGCCGATCGGATCAATATGTTTGAGAGGATTCAGAGTCAACCGCCCCATAAAACGGGCCGTATTATCTCCCAGCTTGTCGGCCACCCAACCGTGCGCAACTTCATGCAGCACAATGGCGAACAATACAGGCAAAGCCCATGTGCTGATTCCCTGCATGATGGCGTCAATATTCATGCAGGCACTCAAGCATAATTATACATCAATTTCACCCATCCGTTTCTGGTGGATAGTTTGAGTGTTGCAATTACAATCGCCAGCTTTCCAGGATGGACATGCAGATGCTGTTCATTTCCATGGCGCGAGCTTCACTGGCAGCTTCATTGTAGCAGCGCAGTTCCGGTGCGTTGCCGGAGGGGCGCAGGTGGGCTACCTCGTCGCTGGTGAAGGTGATGCGGATACCATCGGTGGCGTCAATGGATGCGACCGGGCCGAAAGCTTCGCCAAGCAAAGCTTCTGCCGCCTGCGTATCGGCAGTCATATCGCCTGTTTTGAGTGCGGAGAGATGCGACTGGCTCAGTTGGGTCGGGAAATTCTTTAAACGGTCACTGCATGTGAAACGCTGCGGTAAACCGGCCAGCAGACCAGCAACTGTCTTCTCCTCTGCTTTGGCCAGCAGCAATATCGTCAACGGAACGATGAGCGCATCGCGCGTCGGCAGAGCTGGCAATACGCGGCTTGCCAGCGCGATATCCGTTGCACTCAGGAAACCGCCATTGGCCTCGTAGCCGACCACCTTGCCCGCGCCTGATGCTACGGCTGCATTCATGGCTTCAATCACATAAGGGGAGCCGATGCGGGTACGTTCAATGCGCTCGAACCAGCCGCATTTTTCCACCGCAGAATTGCAACTCACCGGCGTAGCCACGCAACTCGCGCCGAGATAACGGGCACACAGAATCCCCGCCACATCGCCGCGCAACCAGTTGCCCTGATCATCGCTGATCAGCGGCCTGTCGCCATCGCCATCGGCGGATACAATAGCATCGAATTCATATTCCCCGGCCCATTCAGTTGCCAGCGTGACATCTTCCGGGCGAATGGCTTCGGTATCGACCGGAATAAAGGCTTTCGAACGTCCCAGGCTGGTCACAGCCGCGCCCAGACCCTGCATCACTTCAACCAGAATATCGCGGGCCACGCTGGAATGCTGATACACGCCCACTTTGAATCCGGCCAGCGCATCGGCAGGGAAAAAATCCAGATAGCGGGCAACATAAGCGCGTTCGGCGACATTGCTTTGTTCCGGTAATACGAGCTCACCCGGTGCCTGTCCGTCGGCATCGAATAATCCGGCCACCAGTTTCACCTGACAGGCGCTCAGAATCTGTTCATCGCTTTTGAGAATTTCACCGCTGGATTTATAATATTTGATGCCGTTGCGATCATCGGGGATATGGCTGCCGGTAACCATGATGGACGGCAAACCCAGGCCCATGGCATAGGCGGCCACTGCGGGGGTGGGAATAAAGCCGCAGTTGAGCGGTTCGCAACCGGCATCAATCACAGCCTTGGCCACAGCATTCATAATACGTGGACTGCTGGAGCGGAAATCCCCGGCAATCGCCACCCGGCTACCCGGCTCGATATCGCCGATGCCATCCAGAAACTGCATGAAGGCCAGCGTATAGGCGTAACAGACCCGGTCGGTCATGTCGGTAGCCAAACCACGCGCGCCGCTGGTGCCGAATTTCACGCCGCTACTCTCCATCAAGGCTGAAATCAGTATATGTTCATCTTGCTGTGCCATGGCTTGCCCTCTCTCCGATGTTGGTTTTTACCCCGCACTATGCATGAATAGTCCAGGGTAGGAACTGCAATCATAAGCCATGCGCTGTTTTCTGCCACCACTGCCAGCTTCATCCCAAGATCCGATCCATTTCCACTTTTACTACGGGGAAATAACCAAGCCGACAAAGGCGATTACATCATCACCAGATAATATTTTACCGGCACATTTCGATTTTTCACATTCACATTTCCCTTTGACTGCATGTGAATCACATTGCTGCATTGCCTGTGTATAGCTTCCCCAACCAGAATATTCTGTCCTTCGGCTATCTGTTCGAGCCTGGCAGCCACGTTTACAGTATCGCCGATCACGGTATAATCCATCCGATTTGTTGAACCGACATTACCTATGACCACATCGCCGCAATTGATGCCTATGCCAATTTCAAAAACTGGAAACCCTTTCATCCTGAATTCCGCCATCAGACTCTTCATACTGTGTTGCATCTCTATGGCTGCCCGCAAGGCATTGAGTGGGCCATTCTCGGCAGCATCCAGTATTCCAAATGTCGCCATCAGCTCATCACCAACAAATTTATCGAGCACGCCTTCATGCCTGAAAATAATTTTCACCATGGCATCAAAATATTCATTGAGCATACGAATGACTGTTTCCGGCTCAAGTTGCTCGGAAATCGTGGTAAATAAACGGATATCGGCAAATAGAATCGTCGCCATCTGTCTTTTGTTCCGTAGTGGCATATCTTCTTTTGCATTGACGATTTTATTGACCAGATCCTGCCCGACATAACGACTCAATCGTTGCCGCGACAATCCTTCTTCCCTCAACCTTTTTTGATATTGCTCAATATCCCGGCTATGCAGCATCATCCTGGTTGTCATTTCCTGAAAATTACGCGATGAGCGCTCAGATTCGACCAGCATGGCATTAAAAGAGTGGATGATACGATTGAGTTCATCCGGCATTTTCTCGTCGATTTCAATGGGTACCCTTAGCGTGGAAGAGACCACCTTGGCAGTTTGCTCACTGACATGTGTCAATTGCCGTCCAAATTTCCGCATCACCGAAAAACCAAACAAATGCGCAATCAATACTGCCACTGCAATAGCCAGACTGCTTGTTGTCATCGCAATGTTCAATGATATCACCAGAAACAGCGCCAGCAGGTATGGAATAAAACCGAACAGGGCATAAACGATCTGCTCAACATCACGGAACTTGAATATTTTTTTCATGAGGCTGCATCTTCCGGCTGATTTGACGCACGCGGCAATCTCCTGGTTTCAAAGCTCATGCAACCATCCACAGCCATGCCAATCCGCGCCTTCTCCGCCTTGGCATCCTTGTGCCAGTCAGGACAATGAACCCATACAACGATGCCATCAGATGCCATACTGGCATCCAGTTCATCAGTACCCGGCAGATACACTTGAATCGCCACCTTCTGCCCCACTGCATACCAACCCGAATGCACGGTGGAAAAACACAGGCCGCCGCCAGAAATATCGCTCATTTTCCCTATATCGGAAAAAGCCTTTCCTGATTGGGATAAACCGGTCACCTCAACTAAAAAATCCAGAGGGAAACGCTCAAAATCACGTTGTTTTTCATGTTTCTTTTGGTCAATCATCACTGTCCTCACATATCACCATCTGGCAACAGACTCCTGGAACAAGTTATATGCCAAAAGCCGGAAATCATGCAAACATTGCTTTTCATTGCCATGATTGAAGCGTAAGATTCCAATGTGTTCGGCGAAGCCACTCGACTTTCCCAATACACAAACCCGGCAATTCCAGGATACGTCAGGTTTCAAATCATCACGGGGATAACAGCATGAGCGATCAACAAAACAAATACGTATTCTCTTTCCATGAAGGCGATGGCAAAAATAAACAGTTATTGGGTGGCAAAGGTGCAAATCTGTGTGAAATGACGCAGATCGGCCTGAATGTGCCGCCGGGATTCGCCATTTCGACCGAAGCATGTCTAGCCTACCTGGAGCATGGCAACACGCTGCCGGACGGTGCCATGCAAGAAATACGTCAACAAATGACAGCGCTGGAGCAGACCACCGGAAAAATCTTTGGCGATGCGCACAACCCCTTACTGGTTTCCGTACGTTCAGGCGCTGCCATATCGATGCCCGGCATGATGGACACCATTCTGAATCTGGGCATGAATCAGGATACATTACAGGGTGAAATCGAGCAGACCGGCGATGAACGTTTTGCCTATGATGCCTACCGCCGCTTTATCCAGCTGTTCGGCAAAGTCGCGCTGGGTATTGGCGATGAATGGTTCGATGAACCATTTGAAGCTATCAAAAAACGCGAAGGCGTCAAAGAAGATGTGGGCCTGTCGGCTGATAATCTGAAAGAGATTTCCGCCGTTTTCCTGGAAATTGTACATGGTCAAACAGGTCACCCTTTTCCTGAAAACCCATATGTGCAGTTGGAAGTTGCTATCAAAGCCGTATTTGGCTCGTGGTCAGGCAAACGTGCGGTGGATTATCGTCGTGAATTCAATATCACCCCGGAGATGGCCAATGGTACAGCGGTCAATGTCTGCACCATGGTGTTTGGCAATCGCGGCAACGATTCGGCCACTGGCGTGGCCTTCACCCGCAATCCGGGCACCGGCGAAAATGAGTTTTACGGTGAATATCTGGTCAATGCGCAAGGTGAAGATGTGGTGGCAGGCATTCGCACGCCCAAGCCAATTGCCCGGATGCGCAAGGAAATGCCTGATCTCTATGACCAGCTTGAAGCATTGCGCCATAAACTGGAAACCCACTACGCCGAAGTTCAGGATTTCGAATTCACCATCGAAAAAGGTATTCTCTACTGCCTGCAGACCCGCAACGGCAAGATGAATACGCAGGCCATGGTGCGCACCTCGGTGGAACTGGTTGCAGAGGGGCTGATCAACAAGGAACAGGCTCTGCTGCGCATTGCGCCCGAATCACTGGAGCAGATGCTCTTTCCCCGCCTGGATCCCAATGCCGATGTCACGGCTCTGGCGGCAGGTCTGCCTGCCAGTCCGGGTGCCGCATGCGGTCATGTTGTATTTGACGCTGATCGTGCCGTGGCGCAAAAAAGCGCCAGCGGAAAACCATTAATTCTGCTACGCGAAGAAACAAAGCCGGAAGATATTCACGGCTTTTTTGTATCCGAAGCGATTTTGACCAGCCGGGGCGGCAAAACCAGCCATGCGGCTGTGGTCGCACGCGGTATGGGTAAACCGTGCGTAGCCGGTGCCGATGGCATTGAAGTCGATGTGGCGGCCCGGCGCGCCCATATCGGCGATGTGGTCATTAAAGAGGGCGATATCATCACCATCGACGGCACCTCGGGTAATGTATATCTGGGCGCGGTGCCCACTGTCGAGGCCGAGTTCTCCGATGAACTTAAAACCTTATTATCATGGGCCGATGAACGCGCCCGCTTAAAAGTGATGGCCAATGCCGATATCCCTGAAGATGCGGAGCGCGCCCTGAAATATGGTGCAATGGGCATTGGACTATGCCGCACGGAGCGCATGTTCAACGCCTCGGATCGTCTGCCCATCGTGCTCGAAATGATTGTGTCAGACTCCCTTGAACAACGCCAGGCCGCACTGGATAAATTGCTACCCATTCAGCGCCAGGATTTTATAGAATTGTTCACCACCATGTCGCCAAGGCCAGTCACCGTACGCCTGCTTGATCCCCCGATCCACGAATTTCTGCCTTCAGAAAACCAGTTGCTGGATGATCTGATCCAACTGCGACATTTGAAAAAAAGTATGCGCGGTTCAGAAGTTCTTTCCGCCACATTAAGCCTGTTATCGACGCAAAACGGGGAAATACCACCCATTCTGCAAGTAGCGGACTCCGCATTGGTGGATGAAGCGATTGAAAAGAAGGAAGCTATCCTCAAGAAGGTACGCACCCTGTTTGAAGTCAATCCGATGCTGGGCCATCGCGGTGTTCGGTTGGGCATTACATTCCCTGAAATCTATGCCATGCAGATTCGCGCCGTACTTGAAGCGGCATGCGAATGCCAAAAAGCAGGCATAGAAGTGCATCCTGAAAT
>CAZKME010000022.1:0-18663 GCA_964553725.1 uncultured Zetaproteobacteria bacterium | reverse complement strand
TTGGCGCTCTCGCGACCCTGGAAATAAACATCGGGATTCTGGGCAGTGCCGCGAATAAACGGATTATCAGGATTCAGGGCGCGGTTGCGGTGGGCATAGACCCGTTCATCATCAATCATGGCGCGAATCTGATCGTCGGAAATCAGTTCCACCTTGTTGATTTCGTGCGAAGTACGAAAACCATCGAAAAAATTCATAAACGGGATGCGCGCTTTCAGTGTGGCTGCGTGGGCGATCAGGGCGGAATCATGGGCTTCCTGCACCGAGCATGATGCCAGCATGGCAAAGCCGGTGGAGCGCGCCGCCATCACATCCTGATGATCGCCAAAGATAGACAGCGCCTGCGTGGCCAGTGAACGGGCCGCAATGTGGAATACCGTGGCGGTCAACTCACCGGCGATTTTATACATATTCGGAATCATCAGCAGCAGGCCCTGTGATGAGGTGAAGGTGGTGGTTAATGCACCGGTTTGAAGTGCGCCGTGCGCTGTGCCTGCCGCACCACCCTCGGATTGCAATTCGATCACATCGGGAATCTGGCCCCAGATATTCTCCAGCCCGCCAGCCGACCACTCATCACACAACTCGGCCATTGAAGAGGATGGCGTAATCGGATAAATCGAGCAGATTTCACTGACCCGATAAGCGATATGGGCGACGCCGGTACCGCCGTCGAACGTAATCTGTTTGACTGTCTTCTTATCCGTCATGATTGCTCATCCTTTATCGCCGTACTGATCTAAATCCACAGTCAAAATATTTTCACCACAGAGTACGCAGAGTTTCACAGAGTAAAAAACAAAAGAAAATTAAGGTGGATTGTATTGACCATTGTTGCACGAGTATTTTACATTTCTATTCATGCGTCAATATCTATCCTTTTCCAATATAAAATGCGTCTGATTTTTTCAGATTTTATTGTGTTTTGGTCGATACCTTTGGATTAACATACGCTCTAATTCTTTTCTTTCAATATTACCATCAATGGGTAAATAATTCCAGGATGTGAAAGCTTTATAAGAATTTCTTCCGGTGTGTTCTGCAACACGTAGTAGACAATTCCATCTTTGCCCAATGTAGACGAGTAGTCCTACAGTCCAAAAGCTCCCGAATGCTGCTCCTATGATGGCTGAAATGATTACGCATTCCCACAGGATTAATGAAGAAGAATCCCGCGCCTCACTCGTTTGAATTAAAGTCGGGCTGACTCTTGTATCCCCTAAAAGGCTTTTGTTGGCCATTCTATATCCTACGTTCGAATCACAATTTCGATGCAGTCGGGGCTTATTTGTAACTTTTTTGCAATTCCTGATTTTGCCTCCGCAATAGTTAGCTCTGGAATCCCTATGTCCTCTTGATTAATTGCCTGCTCAATTGGAAATGGCTCCCAAGACAGTTGTTCCGTATCGATTCCCAGTTCGGAAATATCTGTATATCGAACCGGGTTTTGATAACCCCCCCCCATACATTGGATATATCAACAGTTGCATATTCACTCATTTGGATTACCCAGCGATCATCCTCTTTGTTACCTAGGTCATCATAGGCTTCCTGAGTTAAACCAGATATTTTCCCTATCAAAAAAGCATGTCCATGCATATCTTTCTCGTGCATAGACTTTGGATGATGGCTGTTTGCAGCTAACACAACATAATCACATTTTCTTGCCCGGATTGCATTAAGCTTCCAGTTTCCAGCACCTCCTTGCTCAACAATTTTATCAAAATTCTTTGCGGTAAACACAACTATAGAATCACTCATAGTCACCTCTAATATGCTGAATTATGCTCATTGTAATATATATCACTTAGTGCTATATTTCGTGTGTGAAGAAGCTAATGACAAGACACTTTGCAAAGTGGGCCAGGAAACAGAATATCCCCGATGAAGGGTTGTCCGGGGCTCTTGCAGAAGTTATAGCAGGTAGCTTTGAAGCAAACCTGGGCGGCCATTTAATAAAGAAGCGCATTAGGTTCAAAGGGCAGGGAAAGAGTGGTAGTGGAAGAGTAATTGTCTGCTACAAGCAAGAAAATATAGCCGTACTTATTCATGGGTTTTCAAAAAATGAAAAATCAAATCTGAGTACGCAAGAGTTTAACGCATTTAAAGAATTTGCCAAAATCCTTATTAAGTTGTCGCCAGAAGCTTTGTCTAAGGCGATTGAAAATCGAGATTTCATTGAGGTGAAGTAGTTATGAGAAAATCAATTTCAGAGTCGATTACCAGCACAGTCCAGGATTTGTATAAAAGCGGTCTGGTTGATGATATTACAATGAAGAATATTGAGAGGTTGTGCCTGCCAGAAATCAAGGAATATTCTCCAGACCAAATTATTTCAATACGGAAAAGATTAAAATTAAGTCAAGCTGCTCTTGCTAGTGTTTTTAATATTAGTCCATCGACAGTTCAAAAATGGGAGGGTGGTAGCAAAAAACCGGCGGGAGCATCCAGGAAGTTACTTGATATTATTGAAAGGAAAGGTCTTGATGTACTTATATAGCTCCATTTCTTGGGGTGTTGGGTGCAACGGTGCAAGAACGAGCGAGTCTCTCGCAACTTGTGGGTAAAGTGCAGAGGTAGGCCGAGTAGAACAAAGCGCGTGTTGCTTCCACACAGCAACCACGTGCAAGAAAATGCTTCTTGTTTGATTATGTGATTATGGCTTTGGCTCTACTCTGTGGTGCAAGCTTTTGACTGTTCCTTGACTATTCTTATTCTTTGACCATCTCAATCGCGTGGCAGGGGCACTGTTCGAAGCAGGCCGCGCAGCCGGTGCATTTATCGTAGTCATATAAATAGCGTTTACCCTTGCCCAGCTTGATAATGGCATCTTCCGGGCAAGCGCCGTAACAGCCGTCGCATTCAAAGCAGTTGCCGCAGGAGAGGCAGCGTTTGGCTTCAAAGCGCGCTTCTTTCTCGCTATAGCCCTGTAAGATTTCTTCAAAACCACCCATGCGGGTCTCGGTAGAGAGCTCCGTCTGCTTCCGTTTTGATGCTTCGGTGCTGTACCACAATTGTAATTTGTCGTGTTCGACAATCGGGTGTTTGGCGGCGGGTTTGTACGTATCGCCGCGCAACCATGCGTCGATATAGCGGGCGGCCTTTTTGCCGTGCCCGGTGGCAATGGTCACCGAGCGTTCACTCGGCACCATATCGCCACCGGCAAAAATACCAGCCGCACCCGTCATCATGTTCGGGCCGACGTTGACCGTGCCGTCCCGGTTGAATTCAATGCCTTCGATATTTTTAAGGAAGCCGGTATCGGTGTCCTGTCCGACCGCCATAATCAGCGCATCGGTTTCCAGTGTTTCGGTGACGCCGGTTGGTTGCGGGCGGCCATTTTCATCGAGCTCCATCACTTCCACCGTCATGGTGGTGCAATCGATTTCCTTGATCGTGCGCAACCAGTTGATTTTTACACCCTCTTCAATGGCTTCATCGGCCTCGAAATCGTGCGCTGGCATGCTCTTGCGGTCGCGGCGGTAGATAATCACCGCCTCTTCTGCACCGAGCCGTTTGGCTGTGCGGGCTGCATCCATGGCGGTATTGCCGCCGCCATAAATGGCCACGCGGCGACCAAGTTGCAGATCCTCGCCATTTTCCACGCTTTTTAGAAAACTGACCGCATCCATCATTTTGCGCGCATCACGGCTGGGGATCTCAATATTTTTACTCAGGTGCGCGCCAACTGCGATAAATACCGCATCGAACAGACCATCGCGTTTCTCTTTTTCGACATCATCCACGCGATAATCCAGCGTGATTTTAGCGCCCATATCCACCACGCGCTGAATCTCGTCACCAAGCTCTTTGCGCGGCATGCGATAAGCCGGAATACCAAAATGAATCATACCGCCAGCCACAGGCCCGGCCTCCAGAATTTCTACCTCATGGCCAAAACGAATCAGATGATAGGCCGCCGACAAACCGCTCGGCCCAGCCCCGATAATGAGCACGCGATTGCCACCCGGCGGCGCGGTAAATTCCGGTTTCCAGCCCTTTTCCATGGCCAGATCACCGAGAAAGCGCTCCACCGCATGGATACTGACTTCCTGATCGGTATAAGCCCGGTTGCAAGCGGTTTCGCAGGGATGATAACAAACGCGCCCGTGAATGGCCGGGAATGGATTATCCTCCAACAGCTTTTGCCAGGCCGCTTCATATTGGCCATCCTGAGCCAGATCGAGCCAGGCCTGAATATCTTCACCGGCAGGGCAGGCATGATTACACGGTGGCAGGAAATCCATATATACCGGCTTGTGCATGCGATGCGAGCCGGTACCAATACCATGCTGGGTCAGATCCAGATTGCCTGTCATGTATTTATTTTTGGTCGATGTGGATGTTTTCGATGTCATGGGCCTATGCTCACTATCATGGAGTTATTGCGAAAGACGCACTATAATCCAAATATCTACAAAAGCGTATAAGCGCTTAACTTTTTTTGAAGCTGGTGATGATGAGCAAAACGACTGCAACCGAAATGCAGGCATCGGCAATATTGAATGCAGGCCAATGGTATTCAGCCGTGTCGGTACGCACATACCAGTCGATAAAATCGACCACATAACCGAGTTGAATGCGATCCCATATATTGCCGACAGCGCCGGTCAAAATCAGCACCAGCAGCCATGACGTGATGCCGGCGCGCGCACGCTCCTGCCACCACCAGAACAGCACAGCCACGGCTATACCGATAGTGACGCCCAGTAACAACCAGATACGCACCGCATCGGGCAGGTCAGCAAACATCGAGAAGGCTACGCCCGGATTATAGGCGCGGATGATATTGAAAAAGCCGTCAATCACAGTAAACGAGTGAAAATCCGGTTGTTGAATCCACCATTTGGATAGCTGGTCGGCAGCTACCAGCAAGGTGAACAGTGCGATCTGTTTATGGGTGCGGGTCATGGTGCATCCTTGAGGATTTGATTTCAAAACTCTGCGGGCGCAGATGATGAAGTCAATCCGGCACTTTTTATCCGGGTTGTTTTTTCGCTCTGGGGTGGGTTTCATCATAGACTTCAGTAAGTCTGGCGATGTCCAAATGGGTATAGCGTTCGGTTGTGCCCAGCGAGGCGTGACCCAGTAACTCCTGAATAGCGCGCAGATCAACGCCTCCGGCCAGCAGGTGGGTGGCGAAGGAATGGCGCAGACGATGCGGCGTTACCGATACGTCGGCACCGGTTTGCAGGGCGCGGTCCTTGAGCATACGTTGCACGCTGCGGGCGGACAGACGATTGCTCCGATGGTTCAGAAAGACGGCCTGTTCTTCATTCGGAGCAATGCGTTCGGATAAATACGCTTGCACATACTGCGCTGCTCCCTCCGGCAGCGGCACGATACGTTCCTTGCGACCCTTGCCTAAAACGCGCAATTCGCTCTGATGCACATCCACATCATCCAGGTTCAGGCCCACCGCTTCGGAGACGCGCAAACCACAGCCGTACATGACTGCCACCAGCGCCAGATCGCGTCCATCGCTGTTGCTGCCGGTGTGCTGCATCAAGGCGGCGGTCTGCTCCGGAGGCAGGGTGCGCGGCAATCGTTTCGGTTGTTTGGGCGGGCTAACGCCGGCAGCCACATTGCTATCGCACAGGCCGGCCTGTACTGCGGCATCGAAAAAACTGGAAAGTGCAGATAAACGCCGGGCCAGCGTGGAAGCGGCCAGACCGGAGGCATGACAGGCCACCAGCCAGTCCTGAACCTGAGTGCGGGTGATGTGATGCAATGGCGTTTGTTCGCCGCAGTGGAGGGTAAAGCGAGATAAATCGCGCCGGTAGGCAGCAACGGTATGTTCGGAAGCCAACCTCACATCGGCCAGTTCATGCAGGAAAGAGGCGACCGCCTCTTTAAGTTTCATCCTGGCTTGCATCTCCACTGCTTCCATCGGCTTCATTTTCAGCCATTTCAAAACGATTTCCACCCAGCGCCTTGGCCACATACATGGCCTGATCAGCGTGTGCGATCAACGTTTTGACAGCCAAATCCTGCTCAGGTGTTGAAAAAGCGATGCCAATACTGAGCGTAAGGGATTCTTTATCCTGTATCTTGTTGCAGGCCACCGTATGCACGCTCAGCCCTGCGACCTCTCTGGCTTTCTCTTCAGAACAGCCGGGCATGAGCAACACAAACTCATCACCTTCCATGCGAATCAGAGGATCCGTGGCGCGAACATGCTGACGCATCACCTTGCACACCATCGCAAGTGCTTTATCACCTTCTGATTCCCCCACACGTTTGGCAAAAGCCTTGAATTGATCAATATCAGCATACAGGCAGGCTACCTGTGTCTGACTGCCAAACCATTGCGACAGAGGCTGATGACTGTGCGGTTGCAGGAAACGGCGGTTGTGACTGCCCGTAACCGCATCGGTGACGGATAAACGGGCCAGATGTTCGCGAGCGATGGCATGTTCGAGTGTCAACCCCGCCACCTGAGCCAGGTGTTGCAGAAAATCACTGCTTTGATCCGGTGCGAAACGATCTCTGTCCACAGAGCCAAGTCCCAGGATGCCAAACGGTTGTTCCTGATCGCCCAGTGTAAGCAGGGCAATCGAGCCCAGATGACTGTCACGTTCTGTCAGCCAGTCGAAGTGATGTTCGGATGACAGGCGCATCAACCATGTACGCTTGCGATGCAGACCCATCCGGGCAATTTCACCGGCTTCCAGCCAGACCAGATCCCGATCAGACAAGGCATCAAGTTGATGGGCACCGATAAAGCTGGAGCGATCCAGCCAGAAACGCACAAAATCCAGCTCAAAACCGGAGCGCAGGGCCCGCAGCAGGGTAAAGCAGAGATCTTCCGGATCGGTGGATTTCAAGACCTGGGATTCCAGCTCGAACAAGCGTGAAAACAGGCGTTCATTCTGCCTGAGCCGCTGCATAACCTCGGCGACATAGGCTTTCAATTCCCGATTTTCATTGGCCAGCGTTTGCAAGCGGCGAGCCGAAATACTCTCTACCCTGGTGACGGGCTGCGCTTTGGATGACTGTTTTTCACTCATTGATCGAGCGACTCCTCAAGCAGGATTTTCCAATGCCTCCCGGCATTGGCCCGGGCCAGATAAATGCGTTTACGACCCTTGTCGGCATAATTGCTGGAACGGTAGGATTGATCGAATTCAGCCACCACGACTTCGCCTTCCGGCCACGGATTCGGGTCATGAATGAGTGTCATATTGGTAAAATTGACGTCAACAAAACGCTTGTTGGCGTTGACGCGGCGTTTGTAGCGTTTCCATGCCGCCAGGTCGCGTTTACCGGAATGGAATTTGCGATGATAATGGGACAAATACGCCTCGGTATCCAGTTGCACCCAATCGCGCCGCCATGTTTCGATATCCCGTTTGACTGAATCAAGCAGTTGTTTTTTCCTGGCATCCTGACCAAACTGGAAATTCTCACCGACAATCACCCAGCTATGGCGCAATTTTACATATTGAGCCATGTCCAGCAGCCGGTCATTGGACAGCGAAAAACAGCCGCGTGTGTCTTGTGGTGGTCGACGCCTGACATCTATGGGATAACCGTGCAACCAGATGCCGGAGCCATCTTTTTTGTGCAGGACATCCAGTTCGTTGGGATAATCAATCGGGAAGGCGACCGGCCCATAACGCGACTCCAGATTCTTGCCCTGTAGCTTTTTCACAAAGCGGTAGATGCCGTGCGGCGTTCTGCCATCGCCGCGACGCTGCTTGTCGCCGACCACCGTGCCGGTCACCACATATTCATCAGTGATTTGTTTCAGGCCTCCATAACGGGTTGGTTCATACACAAACATCCGATTGCGGGCCTTATCAAACATAAAGATATTGGCCACATTCGGCCCCGGCATCAGGATATCGACGGGGTCGCCCGCCTGTTTGTTCAGCCTGCCCATAAATGCACGCAGGCGCGCATCGGCTTCACCTAGCCCGTTATTCAAATCAGCCGAAGCAAGCATCTGCTCCTGTCTGGCCATACCACCGCCATAAGCGGCGGCCTGTTGCATGGCATGAATGGCCTGCTGACGGTGCGCTTCGGCTTCCAGCAAGGCGATGAGTGGATCTTTGGCAGATTGTGCTGAGGCCAGCAACATCAAGGCCTGATCCGGCTTGTCCGTTTTCAAAGCCACGGTTGCTTGCAGGATGGTTCGCTCCTGACTGGACAGACTTCTGACCGCATCCGCCTTGCCATCCCTGAGCGCGGTTGTGGCCTGATCCCATTCACCTGCCACAGCCGTTGATGCTGCCATCAGGCAGAGTGCCGCCAGCCAATATATTGGCATTCTTCTATTGAGAAGCTTCATCTATAATCTTCCATCCATGCATGGTTTTTCGCAGAAACATCACTTTGATATCATCGCTGTTAAACGAATCCGAGCGGAAATGTTGCAGAAAAACGAGCTTGATTTCACCCTCTGCCATTTGCTTCGCTTCAATATTCTCCAGCGTTACCCTTATAAACGCCCTTTTTGCGATCACCCGTTGTTTATAACGCTTCCACTGTTCCAGCGTTTCGAATCGTGTCCCAAAATCAAAAGCATCACTATATGCTGCAAAATAAGCCGGCAGATCCTGTCTGTTCCAGGCTGAACGCCAGGCTTCTACTGCGCGCATTGCAGCCTGGATATGATCGTGCGAGCCGGAGGCCTGTTTTTTCGCCTCGGGAACTAGCGCCGGGGAGATTGTGACCGGTTTCTGCGCAACCGCTTTCTGAGTAGACAGCTGTTCGCTTTTCCCGGCATCCGCATCATCCGGCGGATGCCTGTCCCGAATGTGTAATAAGCGTTCGTATCGCTGACGCAAGGCAGGGCGTGAATCACCCTCCAGCGCTTTACGATAGGCGGCAGCCGCCAGCTTGACATACAAATCACCGATATTTTCATGCGCAGTCACGTAGTCGGGCTTTAATGTCAGCGATGCTTCCAACTCTTTCACAGCAGCGCGAAAATCACCCAGTTCATTATAAATTACAGCCAGATTATTATGCGGCTCGGCCAGCTTCGGCTGTAGAGAAATCACCTTGCCAAATGACACCACCGCATCATGAAAACGGCGCTGTTTCGCCTGGGTTATACCGAGCAAAAACCAGGCCTGGAAATTTTCGGGGCTGGTTTGAATCAACTGCCCAAGCAACTTGATCGCATCATTATCCTGCCCCTGTTCGATCAGCGCCCGGACAGCGCTGATGGATGGCACGTTGCCCTGAACGGCAACTTGCGCTGCCATGGCGCTGCCGGAAATCAACAGCAGCATCAGCAAGGGAACGATTTTCAGCATCGCTATAGCGTAACGGCGCAAGCGACAGGAACAAGGCCGGTGAAGGAATCCAGACTCTTTTGGTTCATGGTTGCTGTTTACTCTTGGCGGCTACAACCCCGCCGGATAACACCAGTTTCATGCCTTCCTCAACGCTGATATCCAGATGTTTCAACTCGGACGCCTCGACAAATAGTAACCAGCCCGTGGTTGGCAATGGCGTGGACGGCACAAACACAGAAACGCTCAACCCGGCATCAGAACCGGTTGATACGGGACTTTCGCCGGTGACAAAGCCGAGCACCATGCTGCCCTTATGGGGGAAGGGAACCATGACGACTTCCTTGAAGGCGCTCGAATTATCGCTGAATATTGCTTCGAGCAACTGCCGTGTTGCTTTGTACACGGTGCGCACCAGCGGAATGCGTTCCATGATCAGATCAACCAGGCGCATCACATAGCGGCCAATAAAATGCGTCACCAGTGCGCCAGCCATGATAATAAACAACAGGGCCAAAAGAATGCCCATACCCGGTATATCAACGCCGAATAATACTTCCGGTCGATATGTGGCAGGCAACAGTGCCACTGCTTTGTCGGACATCCTGAGCAGCCAGTTGACCAGCGCCACGACCACCAGCAACGGCATCATGGCGACCACGCCGGCCAGCAGGTATTTACGCAATGCGGTGATCATTGCGATGCCGACAAGCTGACACGTTGTTGCGCCGCTGCTGATTTTTTCGGATTCATTCTCAACAGTCGTTTAATAGATACCATCTGTGCAGCATCTTCTTTTGTCAGGTGCTTTTCAAGGAATGCCACGCTCTCGGCTCTGGGGTGTGCGATGACAATGCAACGGTAGCCTTTTTGCACACAGGCGCGGGCATGTTGCCATGCCAGAGCCATGGCTTCAGGAGTCATAATATGATCCAGAAAAATCCGCCTTGACGCCCATTGCAAACCCATGCTGGCTGCCACGCTGGCCGCTACGCTATTGCTGCTGGTTTTTGAATCGACAAAAAACAGCCCGTGCTGTCGACACTGGCGCATCACCTGGCGCATCGGGCTCTCTAACTGCGTTAATTTCGAACCCATGTGATTGTTGACGCCTTCGACATAAGGCACTTGTGCCAAATCACGCAAAAAAATATCGCGCAGCGCATCTGCGGACATCCCTTCCAACAGAAATGCATCACTCATTTGCAGCGAAGGGTCTTCCGGTTGCATGGGCAGATGCAGCATCACCACCTGTCCGGCCTGATGCGCCAGTCTGGCAGCTTTGTCTGCATGGGGAGCATCAGGCAACACGGATACGGCCACGGGTACAGACAGTGCAAGCACGCGTTTCAACGCGCCCAGATTGTAACCGACATCATCCAGAATAAGCGCCAGACCGTGATCCGTCGCCGGTTCTACCCATGGCGCTGGTTTGATTATTTGCGGCATGGGTTTCGGGGTAATAGCCGTTACTGGCGCATGTTTGGCCGACAAAGCCAGGCGAGGCGGCTGTATACCCGGCTCAGGCGTTGGCGTCATGGCAAGCATCAGCAACAGCGACGCCAGCAGCATGGACAACACAAGCCCCAGCCAGAAAGGCAGCTTTCTTTTTTTAGACATGGCGCTGGTTCAGCAGAAGATTAGCGAAAAACCGACGAACCCTTACCCTTTAAGCGCATGCAGCCCCTTCAGTAAATCCAGTGCGCGTTCCAGCTGCGTATCCACCCTTAAGCGTTTCTCCATCACATCGCTGGGGCCGGACGCCTTACTCTTTGTCGCATGGGATTTTTTCTTGTTGCCATTGGCCAAATGGCCTTTCAAATCACGCTCGGATACCAGCGGACGCTTGCTTGCGGATGATTTTTCGGGTTTAACCCGCACCTGCTCCACTTCGATATCGGGATCGATGCCGGTGGCTTGAATGGAGCGTCCGCTCGGCGTGTAATACAATGCAGTCGTCACCTTGATGGCCGTACCGTCATTCAAAGGCACGACCGATTGTACCGAGCCCTTGCCAAACGATTTGGTGCCGACCAGCACGGCGCG
Source organism: uncultured Zetaproteobacteria bacterium (assembly GCA_964553725.1). Lineage (GTDB taxonomy): Bacteria > Pseudomonadota > Zetaproteobacteria > Mariprofundales > Mariprofundaceae > Mariprofundus. The sequence continues at coordinate 7,372 of CAZKME010000022.1, read as the reverse complement.
GTGATGATCCTGCAAAGCACCGGCGACAATTTCCGAGGCGGATGCCGAGCCATGATTAATCAGCACAATCAGAGGCAGACCTTTCAAGGCATCGCCGTGACGCGCATCAAACGAGAGATTCTTGCCGGCACGGGACTTGGTGCTGACAATATTACCTTTGTCGAGAAACATATCGGATACTTCCACGGCCTGATTGAGCAGGCCGCCCGGATTATTACGCAGATCGAGAACCGCGCCGGACAAGGTGCCGCCGGCCCGTTTTTTCAACGCTTTGATCTGTTTTGCCAGCAGCTCGCCCGTACGCTCCTGAAACTGGGTAATGCGCAAATAGGCATAACCCGGTGCCAGAAAATCGCTCTTCACCGATTTAACCTTGATGACAGCGCGTACGATTTTAATTTCCAGCGGCGCATCAATGCCTTTGCGGAAAATGGTCAGCACAATGCCGGTGCCCGGTTTGCCGCGCATCTTTTTAACGCCTTCCGCAAGCGACATACCACGCGCCAGTTCATCATCAATCTTGATAATCAGATCACCCGCCTTGACGCCCGCCTTGTCAGCCGGCGTATCCTCAATCGGGGAGACAATGCGAATGCCGCCTTCGGCGGCGGCAATTTCGATACCGAGGCCGCCAAATTCGCCCTTGGTCTCCACCGTCATCTGTTTATACATTTCCTTATCCAGATAGGTGGAATGCGGATCAAGGCTGGAAAGCATGCCGGAGAGCGCGCCGTCAATCAGTTTCTCATCGGTCACATCTTCCACGTAGGCGCGGCGCACCATCTCCATCACACGCGAAAATTTTTGCAGCTGCTGGTAATCGGTTGCGGCATCGGCCTGCCAGAAGCCGACCCCCGGTTTCCAGACCATCACCCCGAAAACCAGAACAATCACTGTTCCCGCGCCCAATAGCGCCCGACGTAACTTCAAAGACATAACCAACTCCATTCACTGTATTTTTTGGAAGCTGCAAGCTGCCAGCGGATTAGCGCCGACACCAGCGTTTCGGATTCACCGCCTTACCACGATCCCTGACCTCGAAATAAAGCGTCACCCGATTCACCCATCCTGTACTGCCGGCATCAGCAAGAATCTCGCCATCTTCAACCCAGTCGCCGAGCTGTTTATACAGCACATCATTGTGAGCATATACGCCGAGCAGGCCATCACCGTAATCGACAATGGTCATCAACCCGTAACCGCCGAACCAGTCAGCATAACGCACCTGACCGGCCGCCATGGCCCGAACCGCTCTGGCATGTTTTCCCGGCCTGAGCTGAACACCCTGCAAACGCGCCATGCCGGCTTTCGGGCGGGAGCGATAGCTGGCCACAATGCGGCCTCGAATCGGCCATTTCAAACGCCCTTTGCGTTTACGCACGCTCACACCGGCATTTTGCTGGCGATCAATGACCAGCAAATCTTCGCTCATGGAATCAAGCATTTGCATTAACGCCTGTTCTTCGCGCGCCAGACGTGTGTCTTTGCGCTTTTTGAGACGCACTTCATGACGCACCTGATTAATCAGCTGGCGTTTATCCTTGACCCGCGCAGCCAGTTTGGCGGCTGCTTTCTTTTTCTCCTGCCGGAATGTATTCAGCTGCCGGCGCTGCGTTTGCAAGCGGACTTCAACATCAGCCAACTCGGCAACTGCATCGGCATAAGCCTGGCGGTCACGCTCCTCCGAACGCATCATTTCACCGAGCAGAAAACGGCGATGCGGAATATCGCTGACCGATACGCCGGTCAATACGCCCAGCCACGGGGAGGCATGCGAACTGCGTTGCCAGGCGGCCACAGCCTGATTGAGCACAGCCTGTTTCAACTCGCCGATGCTTTTTTTCAGTCGTTTGGACTTTCGTTTGAGTTCAACCAGTTGCTGATCAGTCGCCAGCACTTTTTCATAGGCGTTCCGGCTGGCTTTGCGGGCTGTGATCAGAGACGTATCGAGTTCACGCAACTCTTTGCCTATGCTGCCCAGTTGGGCTTCCAGTTGTTTTTTAACCTTGGCGAGGCGCTGTCGTTCCTGTTTGACCTGCTTGATTTTTTGTTCTGTTGACGGGCCTGAAGCAGCCAGTGCCGGGGCGGGCGGGAGCACCCAGGGTAGCAGCAATAATAGACAGATTACTCTCAATAAATAAATCATACGCGGTGGTATGGATGACCCTGAATAATAGTCAGGGCGCGATAGAGCTGTTCGAGCACAATCGCCCGCACCAGTTGATGCGGCAGTGTTAATTTCGACAGACTCCAGCATGCGCCCGCTTTGGCACGAACCGCATCGGCAACCCCGTCGGCACCACCGATGACAAAATCCTGCTGCGCATCTCCGGCCATACGCCGCAGATAATCTGCCCAGCCGGTGCTGGCATGCAACGAGCCTCGTTCGTCGAACAGGATAAACCCTGCCCTCGCCTGTTTCAGAATCTGTCTGGCCTCTTCCTGTTTGCGCTGACTAACCTGCTTGCCGCGCCCTTCCGGCAGTTCGATGACCCGGCAGGCTGCAAACGGCTTGAGCCGGTCAACAAAGCGCGCCTCGAAGTCGGCCAGTTCTCTGGAACCTTTACCTACCACCAGCAAGCGCAATTTCACGACCGGTTGTTATCTCCAGTCGTGGTATTTCCATGCGGAGCTGACCATAAACGTTCGAGTTGAAAACTTTCGCGCGCATCCGGCAAAAACAGGTGGACGATAATGTCGCCCAGATCAACCAGCAGCCATTCAGCTGCCTCCAGTCCTTCAACCCTGGATGGCAACCCGAATTGGTGCGCCACTTCGCCCACAGATTGCGCCAATGCTTTCAACTGCCGGTCGCTGCGACCGCTGGCCAGAATAAAGCGATCAGCAAAATCGCAGCGACCGCGCACATCAATGACCAGAATGTCCTGCGCTTTTTTATCTTCCAGCGCTTCAATCAATGCCGCTGTCATCTGCTCGAATGTTTTGTTTTTCTCTGTACTGTTATCCACTAAATCTGTCACATATTCTCCATGCTGTTGCCATAAATCTGTTCTATGTTGTGGCGGACAATCTCCGGAACTTTGCCTGCCAATGTTTTGCCGCATCGCGTATCTTCGCGTAAGCCGGTGGCTGAAATATCCGGCAAGTCTGCCTGAATATAGGCCCAATGCCCGGACTCCCGGCAATCCGGGCAGTCCTTCAAATCAACCTGTTTCCAGCCATCATGGCCGCATACTGTTTCAAAGCCGCTTCCATGCCCAGTTTTAGACTCGGCCCCACTGCGCGCAAATACCGCCACATTACACAAGGCGCGATGAGCGGGATAATCACGCCACGACGGTAGCCCCGCCCATGCATCCGCACCCAGCATCAACCAGGGCATCGTGTCCGGATGCATATGCCGGAACTGATGCAGGGTGTCGATGGCCGGGGTCGGTCGCTGCCGCCTGATTTCCCAATCAACCACCTGAACGCGCGGCTGGTCTGCAAATATTTTGCTTAACCAGTCAAAACGGGTGGGCCCGTCGGCCAGGCCGGAAAGCTGCCTGTGCACCGGCAATGCCGGAATCACCCGGATTTCATCCAGCCCCGCACCGAGTCCGGCCAACACCAGCGCCACGTGCCCGCTATGCGGCGGGTCAAACGAACCGCCAAACAGTCCGATGCTGCGTCCCGATTGTCCAGAATTCACTTCAGTCATTTATCTCCTGTAAATCCGGCACTCTATCCATTCAGCTGTTGTGAGCAATTTTCCAGAATCTTGTTTTTTGATTTCAACCGCCTGTAATCCGTGTAAGCCCTGAAGTATGCGAAACATGGATAGCAAAGGTGAAGTGGATATGATCGAAAGCGAAGCCGATTCACTGGCTTGTGAAGCACTAATCCCTGCTGAAGACTGGAGCAAAGCGGAAATCATGTCCGAAATGTGGCAGTAAAATACTGGAACTGTTCAGTCGCCAGCCGGATGGCGTTCTGTTGGAGGGCGAAACTAACTTAACGCCACTACCGATTGATGCCAATGATTTGACTGCACGAAGAAAAGCTGCCGAAGATGAAATGAACGCATCCGCTCAATATTATGAACAACAGCTCCCAGGCCTTGGTCACCGTTTTCTGGACGAAATTGATCGCGCCATCCTCGCAATTCGGGCGCACCCGGAATCTGCTCCTGTGCTTCGTTTCAAAATTCGATGAAAACTGATCAGACATTTTCCTTTTGCCCTGCTGTATCGCATCACTACAGCAGGGATGGTCAATGTCGCCGCCCGCCTGTTTCTGAATGAAAACGACTACCACTTGATGAAGTGTCAAAGAGTCATGCCAGGCACCGGTACTTTTTCCACCCTGAGCCAATAACATATTGACTTCTCCATAAGTATGTCAATGATTACATGTTATGTTGGGCAATGCTTACAGGTACCTGCTGGACTTGCATGAGTTTTCCCATCATGCAGGGCCTGAAGGCAAGGGTTTTGCCTGCACTATTCGTGCGGAGGAAAAGCATGGAAAGGTTTCCTATGCCGTTGTCTTATGCGACAAGTATGGCAACAGGATACTGGGTTTTGACAATTCTCACGGTTACGACCATGAGCACCCTCCCAGAGAAGGGAAACCCTGCCGATTCACGACAGCAGAAAGAATGATGGCTGATTTTTATGAACGTGTGGATGCGTATTTCAGGAGTGAATGATGAAGACAGTAAGAATTGGCGTAGCAAGCGATCAGGAAATCCGCCGCAGGGTGCTGGATATTGCATCAGGACGAGTCAAGGCGAGCTTGCAGGAACCGAAAATATGGGTGCGCAGTGTAGACGAATTCAGAAAGTTATTGAGCGAGAAAAATATCAACCTTCTGGCTGCAATTCGCTTGCACCAGCCCGGTTCGGTCAGTGAGCTGGCCAGACAGATGCAGGAGGATCAGGGCAATTTGACCAAGCGTTTAAAGATGCTTGCTTCATTCGGACTGGTTGAGCTGAAAGAAGGCAAGCGCACCAGAGGGCGAACCGCATTGATTCCCAGAGTAAGCTTTGACAGGATAATCCCGCCGACAATTGATCTGAACGCTATTATAAATGGTGAATCTAAAAATACCGTTATTCCGCTGAATTGAAAGGCAGCTATACAATGAAAGCACTTGCGCTATATATAAAACTTTATATAATAGAGGGTCTATGAAGGAGTTGTACTTTGCCGGGTCGTCGTTGGATGAGTTGAAAGGCTTTCCGGTGGATGCAAAGCGTGAAGCAGGCTTTCAGTTGAACCGGGTGCAAAATGACCTTGAACCGGAAAACTGGAAGCCCTTGAAAACAGTTGCCGCTGGCGTGCGTGAAATCCGCATACGTTGTGCTGATGGAGCATACCGGGTGATTTACACAGCCAAAGTTGGCAACGCTGTTTATGTGCTTCTTGCCTTCCAGAAAAAGACGCAGAAAACGCCACAGAAGGCTATTGAACTGGCGAAGAAGCGGCTAAAAGAAGTAGGTGGTTGATATGGCAGCAATAAAATCCAGCGGCAACGTATTTGCAGACCTTGGCTTTAACGCAGAAGAAGCGGCAAACCTGAAACTTCGCTCACAGTTGATGATTGAAGTGGATAAGGCATTAATTGAAAAAAAACTAACACAGCAGGCCGCAGCCGAAGCCCTGGGGATTTCACAGCCAAGGGTAAGCGATCTTCTACGTGGCAAGGTGGATAAATTTACCATTGATTCGCTGGTGAATATCCTTACCAAGTTAGGGCATGAAGTAAGGCTACGTATTGCCTGACCAGTTGGCCGGGCATACTGCCACAAGCGGAAAATTATTGACGTAAGCTATCCGCATGGAGGGGAAGTGATCTGATGCAAACAGAAAGAGAACCAAGCCAGGCACCTTTTAATTGAATTCGTGTGGTGAGCAAGGATGAAGGAATTAGAAAAGAAAATGTATGATTGCAAGACGCGACCCCTTTCCCCTTATGGATGCTGCTATGCTTGCGCTATTCGCGAATCGCGAATAGCGTACGGGGATGATTTTGAAACCACAGGATGTTGTTGTTGTATTGAAGCTGATTTCTATTGCTCAGCGATCATGGAGCTATATGCAACTGGCCAACGAGCTTTGCATGAGCGCTTCGGAAATCAATGCGGGAGTCAAACGGGCACTGAGAGCCAGGTTATTAGTCCAATTGGGAGAAGCAGCTCAACCGAGGCCCAATCGCAAAGCTATTGAGGAATTCCTTATTCATGGTGTTAAATATGCATTCCCACCGGATCAAGGTACGATAGTCAGGGGCATGAGAACCGCCCATGCTGCTGATCCGATGGTCAAGGAGCTGATTTATGATGGGCAGAACCCTCCGGTATGGCCATGGGCAGAAGGTGTTGACCGTGGCCCCTCCCTGTCACCGCTGTATAAGTCGGTGCCGATGGCGGCACAACAGGACAGCGCTTTGTATGAATTGCTGGTACTGGTCGATGTGATCCGGGGCGGACGGGCGAGAGAACGGAATATTGCCGAAAAATTATTGGTCGAACGGTTGAACCGGTGAGACTGAACCGGGAGGCGAATCTTGCCATGCTGACCATGGTTGCTGATCGGTTGGGGCCGTTGCGGGAGAAGGTGGTATTTCTGGGTGGCTGTACAACCGGACTGCTGGTCACTGATATTGCCGCAGCCGATGTCCGGGCAACCATGGATGTCGATTTGATTGTCGAGGCCGGTATCAGCCATGATTTTCATGCGGTTGAATCGGAGATGCGCGAACAGGGTTTCAGGCCGGATAGCGTAAGCGGTATTCGTTGCCGCTGGCTGAGCGGTGATATTATCGTTGATCTGATGCCGGATAATGAAGCGATACTCGGTTTTTCCAATCGCTGGTATGGAAAGGCTATCGCTGATGCCGTAACAGTTACGTTGCCCGGTGGCGTACTGATCAGGTTGGTCACCGCACCCTGTTTTATCGCCACCAAGATTGAGGCATTTCAGGGGCGGGGTAACGGGGATTTTGTAGTCAGTCACGATTTCGAGGATATTGTTACTGTGATTGATGGTCGCCCGGAGTTGCAGGCTGAAGTGGTAGGCAGTGAACTGGCGCTGCGAAGCTTTATTGGCCGGACGTTCGCACAATGGGCAGAAACCCCCGACTTCTTTATTGCACTTACCGGCCATTTGCCACCGGATAGCGAGAGCCAGAAACGGTTTAGTGTGCTGGAGCGAAGAATAAAAGCACTGGCGATGATCAATGAACCATAGGGCAAAGGGAAGCGCCCCCTGTAGCAGGGTTTGCACTGGAATAGGTGGCCGGTTGGGTCGGAATACGTAAAGGTACTGCGAACGCATGCAAGAAAGCGGCTGCGGTAGTATGATAGCGCCAGAGTAGGGATGAAATGCGCAAACAATATGGAGTAACCAAAATCGGACTTTGTGGTAGT